>CAYPYV010000266.1:0-4037 GCA_964414845.1 uncultured Devosia sp.
GCCTTCACCCGCTTCAACGTGTTCCTGCGCGATCGCTTCCAGTGCCAGTATTGCGGCTCGAAGGACGACCTGACCTTCGATCACGTCATCCCGCGCTCCAAGGGCGGCCGCACCACCTGGGAGAACGTTGTCGCTGCCTGCTCGCCCTGCAACCTCAGGAAGGCGAACCGGCTGCCGCACGAGATCAAGATGTTTCCGATGCAGAAGCCGTTCCAGCCGACGGTCTATGATCTGCACAACAACGGACGCGCGTTCCCGCCCAATCACTTGCACCAGAGCTGGCTCGACTATCTCTACTGGGACATCGAACTCGAGCCCTAGCCTGATGGCTGATGCTCAGCGCCGGCGTGTGACGGCTGCCATGCCGATCAGCAGCACGGTGGCAATGGACACCAGCGTGTTGTAGCCGGCAAGCGTGATGCCGAGGAACTCGAACTGCACCTTGTCGCAGGGCACGACTCGCGCCTCGTTGATCTTGTTGAGGTCGCTGAAGCTCACGTCGACGCCGGTCCCCGAGCAGGCAGTGGGACCAGGCCAGAAGCCATATTCGACGCCAGCATGGTAGCCGCCCATATAGGTGCCCCAGACGAAGACGACTGCTGCCGCCAGCATAAGCCCAAGCCAGACCGAGCGCGGCAGCCGGTTCCAGAGCAGGAGCGCGACGAGGAGGATCGGCAGGCCGAAATAATAGGCCATGCGCTGCTCGAGGCAGAGCGCGCAGGGCACGAGCCCCATGAACAACTGGCTTGCCCAGGCTCCTGCTATGGCAATGAAGGCAAGCACGAAGCCAACCCAGCCCAGCATTCGCGCCCGATCGGGTAAAGCCGCTGCCGGGTTCGTGTCCATCGAAGCGTTCATGCTGCTTAACCCTCAGGCGTGAGAAACTCGAGGCGGTTTGTGCGTCCGCGCTACTCTGCTGTCAATCGCCGCCATGTCACGCTGCGGTGTGGCGGGCGCGATTGACGAAGCGGGGCGTTTCGACTTATCTGCCGCCTGCCCATCGATGCGGGTGTGGCGGAATTGGTAGACGCAGCGGACTCAAAATCCGCCGCCGCAAGGCTTGTCGGTTCGAGTCCGACCACCCGCACCATAAAGCTCTTACCCCTCGCGCCAGTCAGCCCAGGCACCCACGAGATAGACTTCGCGGGACGGCTGCCGCGCCGAGGCGAAAGGTCGTCGCTCCCACTTCCAACGCTGTCCGCTTCTCGGCATCTCGTGACCGCGGAGCAGGCTGCCTCCCTCGAGCAGCACACCGTGCCGGTTCAGCACCCTTCGGTCCAGCCCGGTAATCAGCGTAGCGGGGCATGGCAGGGCTGCAAGGGCCTGAAGGTGTGCGGAAATGATGCCTCCGCCGGCCTTGCCGGCGCCAAGCTCAGGCAGAACGTTTGCCGATATCACCCAATCCACTTCTCCAAAGCCGGAAATGAAAGCGCCGAACGCGGCTTCGGTCGCAAAGCTGAGCTCTGCCCAGATCCGCTCTATCTGGGGGTATCGTGCGATGCGCGGAATGCCGGCGGCGAGATGTGCGCGGTCCACGAGCACCACACGCTCGAAGCACCGGCCAAGCGACTCGATGGGTAGCTCCCGCATCGCGCCTGAACCCAGCACAACTACTGTCCGGCGCTGCTTGATGTCATCAATCATCGTGTCGAGCAGCGTCCGGCATTGCGAGAGGTGCGGCGCCCAGGCGTCGCTCCAGCGCTCCCCCTCCACCCAATCCCGCGCGGCAGCCCGAATGTGATGTCGAAACGCCTCTGGCGTTGCAGCACGGCTCCTCGCCTCGATGTGGAGCCTCCGCCACATCCCGCCAATATCCGCAACAAAGCCCTGGGTCATCGTGACATGGGCCGGGTGACTTGAGCCATGCTTTGGTGCATCTCCCCTGTGGCTCAATATTGCCACACCTGCCGGGGCGTGGCAGACCTGATGTTCACGCTCAGCATTTGCCCTTGTCCAGTCAGTCCATCCCCGCCGAAACTGTCGTCGCATCGCGTGCGAGCATTCCCGTCGCCGGCCTTGTCGAAGGCGTCGGCGGCATTGCAACCGCCGTACCCGACGGCGATACCGTGCTGCTCGACAATGGCCTGCATCTCCGCCTTACGGGTATTCAGGCGCCTCGGCTCAGTCTCGGCCGTACCGATATTCACGATTGGCCGCTGGGCGCTGAGGCGCGGAGGGCCCTTGAGGCGGTCGTTCGCGGCCGTCCGGTTCGTCTGCTGCAGGGCACCCAGAGACGAGATCGCGACGGACGCCAGCTCGGTCAGCTCCGCGTCGACACTGAGCCGCCCATTTGGGCGCAAGCGCATATGCTCGCGCTCGGGTTGGCGCGCGTCTACTCCTTCCCCGACAACCGGGCCTGCATTGCCGAATTGCTTGCAATCGAGGCTCGCGCTCGTGCCTTGCGGCTTGGCATCTGGGCCGATCCCTATTATGCCGTGCGGCAGGCGGATCGGTTGGCGGATCTTGCAGCTTCGGCCGGCCATTACGAACTCATGGAAGGCCGGGTCGTGGCGGCTACCCGTCTGCGAGGCACAATAGCGCTCGCATTCGCCCGTGACGCAGCAAAGGGGCTCGTTGCCATCATTACGGCGCGTGCCGATCATGAGTTTGCCGCATTGGGGCGCAATCCGCTGGAGCTGGGCGGTGCCCTTGTTCGCATTCGGGGTTGGGTCGAGGTTTCGGGCGGCCCGCGCCTCACTATCACCCATCCCGAGCAACTCGAGGTCCTTGGGACGCGATGAGGCAGAATACCGAGCCCAGAGAGCCGAACCCTGTTCGGCCCGGTTCCCGGGCTGGCCTGGTGCTGAGCGTAGCGCTGCTGCCGCTGCTCGCCTCCTGTACGAACTTTCTCGGGCCTGGCTCCACCATCAGGCCGGCGCCCGCCGAACCTGCTCCGGTGGCGAAGAGCCTCGACGACAACGAAGACGATGCCATCGGCGCGCGCGAGCATCCGCGCATCATTGCGTCCTATGGTGGCATCTATTCCGACCGGCCCGCCGAGATCATGCTGGCGCGCATCGTCGGGCGCCTGCTTGCGGCTGCCGACCAGCCCAACCAGAAGTTCACGGTCACAATCCTCGATACGGCCGAGGTCAACGCCTTCGCCCTCCCGGGCGGATATGTCTACGTGACTCGCGGACTGCTCGCCCTTGCATCGGATACCTCCGAGATTGCAGCGGTGCTCGCGCACGAGATTGCCCACGTGACCCTCAAGCACGCCCGCGCCCGGACCAACCGTGCCCGGACCAACGAGATCGTCGACAAGGTGGTCTCCGGCGTGTTCGGCGGTACGCTCGATGCCGATCAGCAGGCCCGCTCAAAGCTCTCCATGGCCGCCTTCAGCCAGCAGCAGGAACTGGCCGCCGACAAGGAGGGCATCATGACCTCCGGGCGTGCCGGCTACGATCCGCACGCTGCAGCGCGCTTCCTCGGCGCCATGGGACGGTTTGCCCGCTTTTCTGCCGGAGATGCCGATCAGCAGGATGACTTCCTGTCGTCGCACCCTTCGACGCCTGACCGTATCCAGAAGGCCATCGAGACGGCGCGCGCTTTCTTCGGCGCACCCGGCCTCGGCGAAACCGACCGCGCCGGCTATATGGCCGGCATCGACGGAATGGCCTTCGGCGACAGTCCCGCCCAGGGCAACATTGTCGGCAACCGCTATATCAATACGGCGCTTGGCTTCACCTTTGCTGTACCTGCCGGCTACGATCTTCAGATATCGAAGGGTGCCGTTGTAGGCGTTGCAGGCGAGGGCGAGGCGGTTCGCTTCGATTCCGCCGAAGTGCCGACCAGCATGGCGCTCGATACATATCTCAAGTCAGGCTGGATTGCCGGGCTGCAGCCTGCCACGGTCACCTCCTCCAGTGCGGGCGGTGTGGACATGGCGTCCGGGATCGCGCTGACCCCGCAATGGAGTTTCCGCGTCTCCGTCATCCGCTTTGGGGGCCGGGTCTACCGCTTCATATTCGCGGCAAAGTTCGATTCCGAGGCCTTCGGCAAGGCAGCTGCCGAAACCGTGAAATCGTTCCGCGCCA
>CAYPYV010000267.1:0-4025 GCA_964414845.1 uncultured Devosia sp.
GCCATCTTGAGCGGCCCTCCCAGGCCTATGCGTCTCGCGTTAGGGCGAGATGTCCTGAGGCCGTGGATATGCGAGGTGGCCCTGGCCTGTCAATCGCCAAGCAGTGGCGAAGACGCCGCACGGGCGCGGGAACCCTTCACTGCGCGGCAGCGGAGAGGCGGCCTTCTTCCTCGGGCAATGCACTCTCCGTGACGGCACCGGTCGACGCCCCGGATTCCATGTTGGCATGTTTGGCGTTGAGCGCATTCAGCATGGGGTTCTCTGGCACCAGGGCAAGGCGCGGCAGAGCTTCAACCGTCTCGGAGTCGTCGGGCTGCGTGCCATCCCCGGCGACGGGCGCCGCCGCCTCGCGCCGCAACTTCACACTCTCCAGCCAGTGGAAAATCCCAAAAACCACCGCCGCAAGCACCAGTGTCACAAGGCCGACGACCATCAGGGTTGACCCGCGCCCGGCAGCTGGCGCGGCGTCATTTGCCATTGCTGCCGTTCCTCCGGCCAGCGACATGGCAAGAAACCCAATCAGTGCGATTCTCGGCTGCTGCACCCGTGCCTCCCACCCATTGGTGCATACAGTGTCGGCACGCTCGATGAACAGAGCAGAGCTGCAACAGCGTGGAGATTTACCACTAACTTCTATGTGGATCGCCTTGGCATTTGCGGCGGGCTCTGCGTTGCTCCGTCCTCCGCCCTTGATTAAATCCGAAAATCCAATTCATAAAGCCGTAGCGAACTGGATTGGAGCGCCCGTGAGCCGCAACTTCCTATTGGTTGACCCTGAAGAGAAGCCAGAAGTCCTTAGGGCATTGGCGTCGGAGGTGCGTGTTGCCATCCTCAAGCTGTTGCATGTCGTCGGCCCCCTGAACGTCAATGACATAGCCGATAAGCTTGGGCAGCCCCAGTCGACGATCTCGTCCAATATCCAGATCTTGGTGGACGCCGGCCTTGTCCGCACCGAAACGCAGAAAGCCAAGAAGGGCAACCAGAAGATCTGCCACTCCCTCTTCGATGAGGTGATGGTGATGTTCAAGGATGACATCCGACCGCTGCGGTCAAATTCGATCGAGGTAGAGATGCCTCTTGGGCTTTACACCAGTTGTGAGGTGACCGCGCCATGCGGCCTCTGCTCGGCGGACGGAATCATCGGGCTTCTCGACGTCCCCGATACGTTCCTTGATCCCGACCGCATGAAGGCCGGGCTCATGTGGTTTACGCGCGGCTACGTGGAGTACCAGTTTCCGAACAACGCTCGCCTTGCTCAGCGGTCGATCCAGTCTCTTGAAATTGCTGTGGAACTGAGCTCCGAGGTACCGGGCACAAGTGCCGATTGGCCAAGCGACATAACGATCGCGATCAACAACCAGGACGTCGCAACTTGGACGAGCCCCGGCGATTTTGGTGACCAGCGAGGCGTGTTCACCCCCAGCTGGTGGAAGCTCAAGGGCAGCCAGTATGGCAAGCTCAAGAGCTTCCGGGTAACGCCATCCGGTACCTATGTCGACGGGATGAAGGTCTCACCTGTTTCAATCAAGGATCTCGATCTCGACAAGCATCACTCGATCCGGCTTAGGATCGGCGTCAAGGCAGATGCCAGGCATCCGGGCGGGATCAACATCTTCGGCAGGGGCTTCGGCAACTACGACCAAGATATCATCTTGAGGCTCGAGACCGACAACTGACGGCACGCCAAGGGTCCTAACCACCTCCTGATCCGCCAAAACCACTTGACGTCTCGCAGCCTATCTACCACAGATGGCGATATAAATCAGAACTTCGGGTTTCCGGGAGGATCGAATGCGGGCAACCGTTACTGCGCACAAGGACTTTACCATCTCGAAAATCGATGATCGCGTCTATGGCGCGTTTCTCGAGCATCTCGGCCGGGCAATCTACACAGGCATCTATGAGCCTGGTCACCCGACGGCGGATGCGAACGGGATGCGCGGTGACGTGGCAAAGTTGGTGCGGGACCTCAATGTTCCGATGGTCCGCTACCCTGGCGGCAATTTCGTATCCGCCTATAATTGGGAAGATGGTATTGGGCCGCGGGAAGATCGCCCAGTGCGGCTAGACCTCGCCTGGCATACTTCGGAATCTAACGCCGTCGGCATCCACGAATTCGCGGCGTGGTGCGAGGCGGTCAATACCAAGATGATGCTGGCAGTCAACCTGGGTTCGCGAGGGCTGGATCAGGCCCGTAACTTCCTCGAATATGTCAACGGACCGACCGGTTCCTATTGGGGCGATTTGCGCAAGAAGAACGGCCGCACCGACCCGTGGGATGTGAAACTCTGGTGCCTCGGCAATGAGATGGATGGTCCCTGGCAGGTCGGCCACAAAACTGCCGACGAGTACGGTCATCTTGCAAATGAGACCGCCAAGGCAATGCGACTGTTCGATCGGTCGCTGGAACTGGTGGTCTGCGGTTCGTCCAACTCGGATATGAAGACCTATCCAGATTGGGAACGGATCGTTCTCGAACACACCTATGAAACGGTCGACCACATCTCGCTGCACATGTATTTCGGCAACCGTGCCAAGCACACAGCGAATTACCTGGCACTGAACCACAAGCTCGACACTTATATCGAAACGATCGCGTCAACCATTCGATATGTGAAGTCGAAGAAACGCTCGAAGCGAGACGTGCACATCTCGTTTGACGAGTGGAACGTCTGGTACCACTCGAACGAGCAGGACAAGAAAATCCTCGAGGGTAGGGATGGTTGGCCGCATGCGCCTCATCTTCTTGAGGACATCTACAACTTCGAGGACGTACTGCAGGTCGGTTGCATCCTCAACACCTTCATCCGTCGCTCCGACGTGGTGAAACTTGCCTGCATCGCGCAGTTGGTCAATGTGATTGCGCCAATCATGACCGACCCGAAGGGCGCGGCATGGCGTCAGACAATTTACTATCCTTACTATTTCGCCTCGATCTTCGGCCGCGGTACCGCCCTCAACTTGAAGGTGAACTCGCCTGGTTACGATGCCGACGTCGCAGATAACGTGCCGTATGTCGATATCTCGGCTGTACATGACGAGGAAGCGGGTTCGATCAGCTTCTTTGCGGTCAATCGGCACGCGACAGAGACTATCGAAGTCGAACTCGACTTGCAGGGCTTCAACCCGACGCAGGTGATCGATCATCAGGTGATGACGCATGCGAGCCTCGTCGCGGTGAACACTGCGGCAAATCCTGACGCGGTTGCACCGGCAAGGGGGTCTGGTGCTACGGTTGGTGACGGCAAGGTGACTATCAAGCTTCCGCCGTACTCGTACCAGATGCTTCGGGTTAAGGCCTAACCGTCAGCCACCATGCGGGGCGAGTTCAGCATCCGCGACCAGCGCCCGCTCGGCCAAACCGAGCGGGCGCTGACTTTCTTGCTACGGGTTGATCCATGTGCCCCCGCCGCAGCCAGTCGTCTGGAACAGCTCTGGCGCTGGCACAACGCCCCTGTTTGCATAACGCCCACGTCACGCCCGTTAGGCTATACAGTTTGTGCATAGGAAATTCGGGTCCTGTGTTGCTGACGTTTGCCAATGGCGAACGGCGGCTCCTGTCTCCGGCGACCTCCAGTCTGCGCCGGCGAGAGTCTTGGTCGGCATCTTCGTGATGCCGACCCTTTTTCTCTCGAGTTTTCTCAGATTGTCGGCGCCACGCCTCAAGAACGTGAAAGTGTCGGGTCACCCGCACCTCAAGACTGCGAATATGAACCGGCGCCTCTCTTCAGCTCACGGCGGACTTAATCTCTGATTAAGTTCTAAGCGCAGATTTGGCCTGTCGCATGACAGCGATCGCTACCTCAGCTCCTTTTTCACACAAGAATTTGTGCGAGCCACGAGAATATGCGGGCTGATCGAGTTCTGCGCCTCACCGTCGGCTATTGACTGTCGTCTGCACGCATTTCTACAGTGCACCGTTATGTGAGCGTTACAGTCACGGGTGGTGGAGCTATCCTTGCCTAGCTTTCGAAGAAGCGTCGGTTTGCGGGGTCGAACCATCCTTAGGGATTTTTAGATGAGCA
>CAYPYV010000268.1:0-3990 GCA_964414845.1 uncultured Devosia sp.
GTGGGCTCGTCGAGGATCAGCAGTTCCGGGTTGGCGAAGAGCCACTTCGACAACACGACCTTCTGCTGGTTGCCGCCGGAGAGATTGCCCGTCGTCTGGTAGACGCTAGACGAGCGGATATTGGTCTTCTTGCGGTAGTCGTTCGCCACGTCGAGCTCACGCAGGTCGTCGATGACGCCCCAGCGCGACACACCCACGAGATTGGCGATCGTGGTGTTGTGCTTGATGTGGTCGATGAGGTTGAGCCCGTAAGTCTTTCGATCTTCGGTGGCGTAGGCAATACCAGCGGCAACCGCTCTCTCTACCGTTGAGGTATCGACCGGCTTGCCGTGCAACCGCACTTCGCCGGTGATCTTCTGCCCGTAGGAGCGCCCGAACAGGCTCATGGCGAACTCGGTGCGGCCCGAGCCCATCAGCCCGGCAATGCCGACGACTTCGCCCTTCCGGATCTGGACGTCGATGTTCTTGATCACCTGCCGGTCGCGGTGCTGCGGGTGGTAGACCGACCAGTTCTTCACCTCGAACACCACCTCGCCGATCTTGGGCGAACGGGCGGGATAGCGATCCTCGAGCGAGCGGCCCACCATCGAGGTGATGATCCGGTCCTCGGAGATCTGCTCCTTGTTCATCGTTTCGATGGTTCGCCCATCCCGGATCACCGTGATCCGGTCGGAAACCTTCGAGACCTCATTGAGCTTGTGCGAGATGAGAATGCAGGAAATGCCCTGCGACTTGAACTCGAGCAGCAGGTTCAGCAGCGCCTCGCTGTCTTTTTCCGAGAGGCTGGCCGTTGGTTCGTCGAGGATGAGCAGTTTCACCGACTTCGACAGCGCCTTGGCGATCTCCACCAGCTGCTGCTTGCCAACGCCGATATTGGTGATGAGCGTGTCGGGGTCCTCGCTGAGGCCCACTTTCTTCAGGACCTCGGCGGCTGCGGCGCGGGTCTCGTCCCAATCCACCACGCCCGCGGTCGCGCGCTCATTGCCGAGGAAGATGTTCTCGGCGATCGAGAGCAGCGGCACCAGCGCCAGCTCCTGGTGAATGATCACGATGCCCTTGTGCTCGCTGTCGCGGATCGATCGGAAGTGGCACTCGGCCCCCTCGAAGACAATCTGCCCGTCGTAGGAGCCATGCGGATAGACGCCGGAGAGCACCTTCATCAGCGTCGACTTGCCGGCGCCGTTTTCCCCTACGATGGCGTGGATTTCGGCGCGGCGGACATCGAGGTTCACATTCTGGAGCGCCTTCACACCTGGAAAGGTCTTCGTGATGTCACGCATTTCCAGAATGGTTTCGGTCATCGTCAAACCCATTTGCCCCGATTGCGCCGCCATAATGCCCGGCCCCTTGGCGTGACCGTGGCTGGCGCGCATGTTTAGAGAACGTCAACTATAACGGAAAGGGCCTCGCGTTTCCGCGAGGCCCTTCCACGCCCTAAAGCTTACTTCAGGTCTTCGGCCTTGATGTAGCCCGACTCGACGACGACCTTCTCGTAGTTGGTCGCATCGACGTCAAACGGGGTCAGCAGGATCGACGGGACAACCTTGACGCCATTGTCATAGGTCTTGGTGTCGAGGCCTTCCGGCGTGCCGCCCGACAGGACGGTGTCGACGAGAGCCGCAGTGGTCTTGGCCAGTTCACGGGTGTCCTTGAACACGGTCGAGTACTGCTCGCCGGCGATGATCGCCTTGACCGACGGGGTCTCGGCGTCCTGACCGGTCACGATCGGCCAGGCGAGGTCGCCCGAGCCGTAGCCAACGCCGCGGAGCGACGAGATGATGCCGCGCGACAGGCCATCATACGGGGCCAGCACGCCGTCGACACGGCTGCCATCCGAGTAGGTGGCGGAGAGGATGTTGTCCATGCGGGCCTGCGCCACGGCGCCGTCCCAACGGAGCGTACCAACCTTGTCCATGCCCGTCTGGCCGGACTTGATCACGATCTCGCCCGAGTCGATCATCGGCTGCAGGACGCTCATCGCGCCGTCGTAGAAGAAGAAGGCGTTGTTGTCGTCCGGCGAACCGCCGAAGAGTTCGACGTTCCAGGGCTTCGTGTTCGGGAAGCGCTCCTTGAGGCCCTTCACCAGCGAGTTGGCCTGCAGCACACCGACGCTGAAGTTGTCGAAGGTGGTGTAGTAGTCGACGTTGGCGCTCTGACGGATCAGACGGTCATACGCAATGACCTTCACGCCAGCATCACCGGCCTGCTTCAGGATGTCCGACAGGGTGGTGCCGTCGATCGAGGCGATCACGAGGGCCTTCACGCCCTTGGTCACCATGTTCTCGATCTGCGAGAGCTGGTTCGGAATATCGTCTTCGGCGTACTGCAGATCGACGGCGTAGCCCTTGGCCTCGAGTTCGGCCTTCAGCGAGTTGCCGTCCGAGATCCAGCGCAGCGACGACTGGGTCGGCATCGCGATGCCGATGGTGCCCTTATCCTGGGCGAAGGCGGAACCCGTCAGCGCAACGGCGCCGATGGTCACTGCAGTCATGAGAAACTTCAAGGCTTTCACTGGTTTCCTCCCGGGTAAACCTTGTGGAGTGGCCACCTGCCGGAGATACCGGCTAGGGGGAGATGGCAAGAGGCGCTACCCCGCGCGAAACTCGCGCTGGCAGCATGTCGTCCCAATTGCGGGCGACTCCTCCCTGAGCGGCACGGGAAGTGCCGCCGCGCGTCCTCCAACGCGCGGGGCCGGAACCTAGAGTAATCAGACAAAAGTGTAAAGTGTGACTTATTGCGCCATGTTTCGACACGGTTACCGGCGCCCTGCGCGCCCCGCAATAACGTTACAACTTGCGCTGGATCGCGGGCTCGCTATAGGTTCCGCGCCTCAGGTAGCGGGCACGGACAAGCCGGTAGAATCCGGCGACGTGCCACAAACCTATCTGATAAGTGAGGAGAAAGTCATGCCCGGTCCGGACATGACGCCGAGGGAGGACGCGAGCCTTTCCGCCGCAGCGCAGGTCGCCGACGCGCTGGCCGAGATGGTGCTCGACAGCCTCGCCCCTGGCGAGAGCATTCCAAGCGAAGCAGAGCTCGCGACGCGGTTTTCGGTCAGCAGGCTGACGGTGCGCGAGGCGGTGAAGATGCTGGCCGGCCGTGGCCTCCTGGCCGTGGGGCGCGGGCGCCGCGCCGTGGTGCGGGAGCCGGACAGCTCGCATTTCGGCGACTTCCTGCTTTCTCTCGTGCGCAACGACCCCAAGGGCCTGTTCGACCTGATCGAGCTGCGCATGACCATTGAAACCCAATCCGCGGCGCTCGCCACCAAGCGGGCCAGCCGGTCGGGACTCCAAGCGATCGAATCGGCGCTCAACGGCATGCGGCAATCGCATTCAGAGCTCAACGACGGAATCGTGGTCGACCCTGACGAACGGCGCTTCCATGAGTTCGACCTGCAATTCCACGAAGCGATTGCGACAGCGAGCGGCAACCGGGTCATCGCCTATGTGTTCGAGGGCATGAACCGGTCGCTGGGGGCGAGTTTCACCATGAGCCGGCACGGACAGCAGCTGCGCGGCCATACCCGCGCCAAGACCCTTGCGGCACATGAGGCCATCTTCGAAGCGATCAAATCGGGCAAGCCAGGCGCTGCCGCAGATGCGATGCGGGCGCATCTCAAGGAAACCGAGGTGGATATCCGTGCCCACCTCGCCAATAGCGGGGGCTGAACCGTCGTCGCTCCGGCAGCGATATTGTCCTTCGGCTGCCGTTTCTGTAGTCACGCTCCAACACGGAGAGAGTCATGAGCAGCCGCGCCCATACCCAGACCGCCCAGGAACGCCGCATCCGCAGGCTCGCCCGGCCGTTCGGCGTGAGCCTGCTCGTCGCGCAGAAGCGCAACGCCAAGATCGACGCGCATGGCGGTTACATGCTGCGCGACGACGACACGTTCGAGATCGTGTTCGGCAACAAGAGCTACGAGTTTTCCGCCAGCCTCGAGGAAGTCGAGGCATTCCTGCTCGAGTCGCATGACAATATGCGGGCGCAGCA
>CAYPYV010000269.1:0-3989 GCA_964414845.1 uncultured Devosia sp.
TTGTCAGGGGCGGCAGCAAGCTCGGAGAGGATGGGGTGCTGCGCCCTGCAGGTTGGGCACCAGGGGGCGGTGACATGTACAACAACAGGACGGCCCTCCGCCTGCAGCGCAGTGAAGCGGGAAGCATCCCAGGGGGCGATCTCGCCGGCAATTGCGAGCGGCGCGAACATCAAAGTGGCGAGGACTGCGAGTAGAGCACGACGGATCATGAGGAGACTCCAAGGGTCGTTAAGGGGATCAAGCGGTGCGCTGAGCAAGCCGGCGCTCGATGATGTGATCGAGCGAGAGCACTCCCGGGCCGCGCGTGAGGAGCACGACGAGAGCGCTGGCCCAGAGCAGGTGTTCGACCCAGGCCTGGGGATAGACCAGGACCTGAATGACGATGACCATACCCAACAGCGGCAGCGTCGCGAGGCGGGTGGCGAGGCCGACGAACAGGAACAGCGGCACCACGATTTCCACCGACATGGCCAATCGGGCCGCGAATTCGGGCGGCAACAGCGGCAGTCGGTATTCGTCCTGGAACAGCTTGACCGCAAATTCGAAGGAGCGGGCCTTGAGCATCCCGGAGTTGAAGAACACAAAGCCGATCGAAATCCGCATTGCCAGCTGGATTATCGAGAATGGCAGCCGCCCGAGCATGGTGCGCACCGCCAGATAGCGCGTACGCAACATGGCAATCGGGGAGTTGGTTTCAGGCGAGGCGAGATCGGCCATGGGATCACTCCGCATCGGGGGAAAGAATGTCGGCGACGAGTCCCGTGGCGAACAGCGCGCCCAGTGCGGTCGGGACATCGAACTCGGGATCGGCGGCATGGGCGGTTTCGATGGCGGCTCCAAGAGTCGCCCCGGCGCACAGCGCGGCCCGGAAGGCGAAGGTGGCCCGGTCCAGCCTGCCAATGCCGAACGCGCCTCGCGCGCCGCGCACTTCGAGCGCGACCGGGAGGGCATCGAACCGCCGCTGGTCGGGTGGGCCTTCGCTGAGGCGGATACGCACAAGATCGTCGACGGGCCATTCGGACAGCAGGTACGCCGCTCCGGGCTGGAGGCGCAGCCCCAGGTCGGGGAGACGCTCCACTGGCCATGCCGTCAGCTCGGTGATTGCCACAGCCGGCATGCCGATCGAAATCGCCGCGTCGCCCAGCATCCAATCGAGCCGAGCGACGTCGGCGAGGTAGGGTAGACCTCCCGCAATTTCCGGGTGTTCGAGCGCGGCAGCAAAGCCTGCGCCATACTCGGCCATGCATGGTGCGCTGGGCGGAGAGGCGCGGACATAGGTCTCGGCAAGGCGGATGAACCGGCCCGTGCCCAGCAGCCACTCCACAGTCGGGAACCTGCCCGCGAGGTGCCGAACGAGCGACTCGCGATGGTGACGTCGGTAGATTTCCAGTCGACCAGCCGCCGGGGCCGGAGCCACAAGCATGGCCGGCGTCGGGGTGGCGCGATCCGTCACCGCCAGCCGGAACGCCGCCTGGGTCTCAGACAGCGACGGCATGTGCAACGCCCTCCATTGCCTCGGCCGCGACGCGGTCAGCACGTTGTGCCTCTCTGGTCAGGGTAGCGAAATCGGGCAGGTCGTTGTCCCACTCGATCAGAGTCGGCCTGTGCCCAAAGCGGCGCACGGCATAGGCATAGAGGTCCCAGGCATTCTCATCGATCGGCCGGGAATGCGTATCGATCAGCACCTGGCTGGGGATCGGCCCGTCCTCGTCTTCCGCGACAAACCCGCCCAGATGCATTTCGCCCACCGCCTCGGCGGGAAACTCGTCGATGTAGCGGTAGGCGTCGTAGCCGAGGTTCTGCGCGCTCACATGCACATTGCTGATATCGCAGAGCAACCTGCAGCCGGTGCGCTCAACCAATTCGGCGAGAAAGCTGGTCTCGGTCATCGTCGAGTGGCCGAAGCCGATATAGCTGGAAGGGTTTTCGAGATGGTAGGGACGCGCCAATGCGTCCTGCACTTCGTTGATATGGTCGGCGAGCAGGGCCACGGATTCTGCATCATAGGGCAGGGGCAAGAGGTCGTTGAGGTAGTCACCCTCGTGTGTCGACCAGGCGAGGTGGCCCGAAACCATGATCGGATCGAGCCGGTCGATGAGCCCGCGCACACGGGCGAGATGCCGGCGATCCACTCCCCCTGCGCTTCCGACCGACACGCCCACGGAGTGAACTGAAATGGGGTAGTCCCGCGCGATGTCCTGCAGCAATTCGAGGGCATGTGGGTTGGCGAGGAAGTTCTCGGGGTGGATCTCCAGCCACGCGGCGGCGGGCCGGGTGGCCGCGACCTCGGCAAGGTGCTGCAACCTGAGGCCAATGCCGGCTGCAGCGAAAGTTTGTGGAGTTCGGGCCATATCATCCTCCAGAAGCGGGGACGGCGCTGACGCCGCCCCCATTTCGCATCAGGCAGCGCTGAGCGAGCCGCCGACGATGCGCTCGCAATAGCCCTCGGGTACGTAGACCCAGGAAGCAGGATCGGCATCGATCTTGGAGGTGCCGGCGCACGAGTTGTTGCCGGTCGAGGCACAGTCATTGGCACCGGCCTTGGCGATGCCATAGCACTTCTCGGCGGTGAAGGACGGCGCAGTCTGGGCGGAGGCAACGCCCGGCAGCAGGATGGCGGCGGCGATGGCGGATGCGACGAGGGTACGGTTCATTCTGTAGCTCCCTGGACAGGGCCACTGGCACGGGCCCCACGAAGCACAATTCGGGGCGTCGTCGAGATTGTTACGCCACTCCCAAACACGAAGCCGTGAGCACCATGCTTGCCCGCTTTGCGAAATGTCGACACAGGCCGTAACAAACCGCCCTGGCCGCCGAATACAGCGAGGCATGCGCTTGAAACCGGAAGACGAGGCAAAGGTGGCCGGGCTGATGAAGGCGGCGATCCGCGGCGACGAAGCGGCCTATGCCGAGTTCCTTCGGCTGGCCGCTGTGCTTGTGCGCGGCCTCGCGCGGCGGAAGCTGGCCAGCGACCGCGTGGTCAGCCCCGAGGATATCGTTCAGGACGTTCTTCTGGCCATTCACACCAAGCGGCAGACCTGGCGTCCGCACGAGCCGATCCTGCCCTGGATCTTCACCATCGCGCGCTACAAGATTGTCGATGTCTATCGCCGCAACGGCAAACGGGTCTTCCTTGATGTCGACGATTTCGAGGCGCAGCTTGCCGCCCCGGAGGCAGACGAACCCGCATTGCCCGAGCTGCAGGTTGAGGCGGCCCTGGCCAACCTCAGCGACGGGCAAAGGCGCGTCGTGAAATCTATCGCAGTCGAGGGCCGTTCGATCACCGAGACGGCCAAGGCACTCGAGATGAAGGAGACTGCGGTGCGGGTGGCTTTCCACCGGGGGCTAACCGCGATTGCCTCCAGATTTGGACGAAGAACGTGAAGACGGAAGATCTCATCAATGCACTCACGGCCGACAACCAGAGGCAACGGCCCGCCCCCGGTCGCGTTTTTGCCGTGGCGCTCCTCGCCAGCATCGTGGTGTCAGCCGCCCTGCTGATCTCCACCATCGGTATTCGGGCAGATTTTGCTGCGGCGCTCGAGACGGTACGGTTCCCCTTCAAGTTCATCGTCACCATTGCGCTCGCCGCATCTGCCGCGGCGGTGTTCCATCGGACGCTGTTCCCGGTTGCGTCGCGACATCCCCACCCGACCCTGCTCCTGGTGGCCCCGGCGATCATGTTGCTCGGGGTCATTGCCGAGTTGCTGGTGTTGCCTGCCGACGCCTGGGTGATGTCTGCCCAGGGCAAGAACGCGCTCCTCTGCCTGATAGTGGTCCCCGCCCTGGGCGTGGTCCCGCTCGGCCTCATGCTCTGGAGCCTCCGGCAGGGGGCGACCACACGGCCGATGCTGGGTGGCTTATGTGCCGGCCTCCTCTCCGGCGGGATCGCTGCGACGCTCTACGCCGCCCATTGCACCGACGACTCGCCTTTATTCGTTGCCACCTGGTATCCGATCGGCGTGCTCCTGCTCGGGCTTGCCGGCGCC
>CAYPYV010000270.1:0-3880 GCA_964414845.1 uncultured Devosia sp.
GATGTTGTAGCGGGCGGCGTGGGTGATGTCAGCCTGATCCGGGCATCTTTGAAGGGCGTAGAGGTCTGGGCATGGAGGGCGTGACCAATGACGACATTCAGTGAGATCAGGGCGCGGGCGGAAGCGCGGAAGGGCGGGGCCGAGGCGCTCGCCGCGCAATTGCCCGAGGTGAAGCCCCGGGCGGCGCTGCTCGAGCTCAAGGACGATCGCGTGCTCTCGGCCATGGCCCAGCGCGTGTTCTCGGCAGGCTTTGCGTGGAGCGTGATCGAGGCCAAGTGGCCGGGCTTCGAAGAAGCGTTTCTCGGGTTCGAGCCGGGTCGGCTGGCGCTCTCACCCGACGAGTTCTGGGATGGGCTGACCAGGGACGAGCGCATCGTGCGGAATGGCGCGAAAATCCTGTCGGTCCGGGAGAATGCGGCGTTCATCCTCGAAATCGCCAGGGCGCATGGCAGCTTCGGCAAGTTCCTGCATGACTGGAATCCGGCGGATCAAGTGGGCCTGCTCGATCTGTTGGCGAAGCGCGGCAGCCGGCTCGGCGGCAATACCGGGCAGATGCTCTTGAGGCAGCTCGGTTGGGACGGGTTCATTACCTCGACGGACATGGTTGCCACGCTGATTGACGCCGGCGTCGCGACCTCGCCCGAGGCGAAATCGAAGAAGGATCTTGCGGCCATCCAGGCGCAGATGAACGCATGGGCCAAGGAAACCGGGCTACCGGTGACGCATATCTCGCGCATCTGCGCCATGTCGACGGGCAGCAATCCGGGGCCCGGAGAGGGACATTGAGGGGCGGGCCAAGGCTTTCAGTCGGAGCCCTCTCCCGTAGACGGGAGCGGGGCGTCGACTGCTGGTGCCGGAGCAAGGCACCGACTGGGACTCACCCCCTGAGCTTGCCCGGAATCTCCGCGAAGGACTTGACCACTTCGAGATAGGCCGTGCGCTTGAAGGGCACGATGAGATCGGGCATGCGCGCCAGTTCCTCCCAGCGCCAGGTATCGAATTCCGCAGGATGCGCGCCGCCGCCAGGCGCCGTGACATTGATCTCGCCATCCTCGCCCGTAAACCGGAAGGCGAACCAGCGCTGCCGCTGGCCGCGATACTTGCCCTTGAGCGCGATGCCCAGCGCCTCGTCGGGCAGATCATAATAGATCCAGCCCGGCGCTTCGGTGATGAGCTCGGCGGAGCGGATCGAAGTTTCCTCGTAAAGTTCGCGCCAGGCTGCGTCCAACGGATTCTCGCCCTTGTCGATGCCGCCCTGCGGCATCTGCCATGGCGCGGCGCGGAGACCCGCGTCGAGACCATCCTCCTCGGGCTTGCGGCGGCCGGCAAACACCAGCCCGGCGCCATTGAACACGGCAACGCCGACGCAATCGCGATATGGCATGGCTTCGCGGTTGGGCATGATCAGCCTTTCATCAATGCGCTCATCGGCACGATCTCTACACCGGCATCCCCAAGTTGGCGCGCCCAATCGGACACGGTTTCGATGGAGATCGGCAGCGCCGAGATCAGGCCAATCGCGGTGCCATCCTGCTTGGCCTTGGCCACCAATTGGTCGAGCGCATCGAGGATAGCGTTGCGGTTGGGGTCGGCATCCAACGTATTGGTGACGCGCGCGAAGGGGATGCGGTTGGCAGCGGCGAGCTGCGGCGCGAGGGAACGGTTGGATGTGCCGTCGTCGACATAGCCAAGGCCGCGGGCCGCGAGCTCTTCCATCATGGGGCCGAAGTCGGCGCCCGAGGCGGTGAACTTCGCGCCCATATTGTTGATGAGCCCGGCATAGCCCTCGATCTTGCTCATGACCGAATAGAGCCGGTTGAGATTGTCGCGCGGGGGCTGTCCGGTGAGCAGCGTGTCGGGACCCGGATCGTTGTCGGGGTAATCGAAAGGTTCGAGCGGGACCTCGAGAAAGACCTCGTGCCCTTGCTGGCGCGCGTTCGTGACGTTCTGCTTCAGGCTCTTGCCATAGGGCGCGAAGGCGAGCGTGACATTGTCGGGAAGCTTCTCGATGGCTTCCTGCGTGCCGGAGAAGTTGAGCCCCAGCCCCGAAACGATGATGGCGATACGCGGGCCGGAAGCGGTGTCGGCCGCCGCCGCATCGGAGCGGCGATAGGCTTCGAAGGGCGTGCGCCCGGTGCCGGCCATCCTTGGAATGGCGCCAAACTCCGTCTGCTCTTCGAGTTCGGGGTCGATGAAGGCAAGGTTGCCCGGCTCGGCGGGCGTGCCAGCGGCTGCGCTGTCGCCGTGGCCCGTGTCTCCAGCTGCATGCGGTTCCTCGCCGAGCGCGGTGATGGTCGCCCCGCCGCCGGTTGCGGGCGTTACCTCGGTGGCGAGCGAGTTGCTCGAGCCTGCCGGTGCAATTTCGGCCGAGGCAGTGGGGCGGCCACCCATCGGATCATCAACCAGGATGATGCGGCCGACAAAGACGGCAAGGATGAGGCCGGTGAGCCCTGCTGCGATGCGGGCCACGGGAATATGGCGCGGCGGGCGCTCGACAGTGGCAGCCGTCTGGCGCAGCCGTCGGCGGCGGAGGGGGGTGCCGAGATCGCTCATGGGTGTCGATCGTGCCTCAGGGTTGGTCGCACCATGTCCGTGCTGCATGGCGCGAATCACAAAGGGCGGCGTTGGGGCCGCCCTTCGGATAGTCTTGCCGAGCAAGAGGTAAGGAAGCGTTAACCGGCGTTGGCGGTGTCCGTCTTGGGCGGATAGGCCGGGTTAGTCTCCTCGCCATTGATCAGCTTGATGGCATATTGCAGCTGCGTGTCGTCCTTTTTCTCGGGCGGCACATAGACCGAGGAACCGACTGTCGCCTGCGTCTCGGTGCCGCCGCCGATCTGGCCGGGCAGCGCCGCCTCACCCAGGATTTCGTCACGGCCCTTGAGCTCTTCGGGCACGTTCTGGGTAATGGTGATGTCGGGCTGGATGCCGGCTGCCTGGATGGAGCGGTTATTGGGGGTGTAGTAGCGTGCCGTCGTCAGCCGCATGGCGCCATCAGCCCCAAGCGGGATGAGCGACTGCACGGAGCCCTTACCGAACGAACGGGTGCCCACAATGGTGGCCCGCTTGTGATCCTGCAAAGCACCGGCGACGATCTCGGCAGCGGAGGCCGAGCCACCATTCACCAGCACGACAACAGGCACATTGGCGATCCTGGCGTCCAGCGGATCGGGATTGGCGTCGTAGCGCGAGCTTTCCGAGGCGACACGCCCACGGGTCAATACCACGGCGCCCTGCTTCAGGAAGGCGTCGGAAACAAGCACGGCCTGATCGACAAGGCCGCCCGGATTGTTGCGCAGATCGAGGATAATGCCCTTGGGCGCAACACCGTTGCGATCCTTGAACATCTGGTCGATGGCCTTCTGGATGCCGACATAGGCCTGCTCGGAGAAGCGGGTCAGGCGGAGTACGCCGATGTCGCCTTCCATGGAGGAGCGGACCACGCGGGTGGCGATGATATCTCGCGTCAGCTCGAAATCGATCGGCTCCTGCACGCCCTCGCGTACGACCGTGATCTTGATCTTGGTGCCGACCGGGCCGCGCATCTTGGCAACGGCATCGTCGAGGGACAGGCCCTGGATGGAGACGCCATCGAGTTCGACGATAAGGTCGTTGGCGAGAATGCCAGCCCGGGCTGCAGGAGTCTCATCGATTGGAGAGACGACCTTGATGGCGCCATCCTCCATCTGCACCTCGATGCCGAGGCCGCCGAACTCACCGGAAGTATCTTCCTGCACGTCGGCATAATCGGCCGGCTCGATATAGTTCGAGTGCGGATCGAGCGAGGTCAGCATGCCCTGCAGCGCGGCGTGGATGAGCTTCTTCTCATCCGGCGCCTCGACATACTCGGCACGGATGCGGTCGAACACATCGCCGAACAGCG
>CAYPYV010000271.1:0-3875 GCA_964414845.1 uncultured Devosia sp.
CGTGCTGCTCGGGCTCGCAGCGTTTGTCGCATGGGGCCGCACCCGAAAGGCGCCGATCGCTCCTCGCGGTTGACCGCCATCAGCTACGCACCGGCCCGATGTCCAAATCGGGCCGTTTCCTTTTCCGTTCCGAGGCTGTAGATCACCGCCACGATCTACGACTTTCGGAGCCCCCCACATGTCCAGCCGCATTGAGACCCTAGTCGACGGGATGACGCTTGCCGAGCAGGTGAGCCTGTTGTCCGGCGAGGACTTCTGGTCGCTGCCGGCCATCGCACGGCTCAACCTGCCCAAGCTCCGAGTCACCGACGGGCCCAACGGCGCGCGCGGCGGCGGCTCCCTCATCGGCGGGGTGAAGTCCGCGGCCTTCCCCGTGGGCATCGCGCTCGGCGCCAGCTGGAACGTCGTGCTTGCCCGCGAAATCGGTTCGGCGCTGGCCGACGAAGTGAAGTCGAAGGGCGCCCATGTCAGCCTCGCGCCGACGGTGAACCTCCACCGATCCGTCGCCAATGGCCGCAATTTCGAGTGCTATTCCGAAGACCCGATCCTCACCGCCGAGCTCGCGGTGGGCTATATCACCGGCCTGCAGGACAAGCGCGTCTCCGCCACCATCAAGCATTTCGTCGGCAATGAGAGCGAGATCGAGCGCACCACGATGAGCTCGGAAATCTCCGAGCGGGCGCTGCGCGAGCTCTACCTCGTCCCCTTCGAATGGGCGGTGAAGAAGGCGGGCACCTGGGGCATCATGAGCTCCTACAACCGTCTCAACGGAACCTATACGTCCGAGCATTCCTGGTTGCTCGATCAGGTGCTGCGCAAGGAGTGGAACTATTCCGGCATCGTGATGAGCGACTGGTTCGGCTCGCACTCGACCGCGCCCACGGTGAATGCAGGGCTCGATCTCGAAATGCCCGGCCCCTCGCGTGATCGCGGTGCGTTGCTCGTCGCCGCTGTCGAGGCTGGAGAGGTCAGCCGCGACACCATCCGGACCCGCGTTCTCAATATCCTGCGCCTCATGGAGCGCACCGGCGCCATCGACGACCACGGTGAATGGCAGGAGCGCGCCGACGACCGCCCCGAGCATCGCGCACTGATCCGCCGCGCCGGAGCCGAGGCTGCCGTGCTCCTCAAGAACGACGGCATCCTGCCGCTTTCGGGCACAGGCAAGGTCGCCGTCATCGGGCCCAATGCCAAGGCCGCGCAGATCATGGGCGGTGGTTCGGCGCAACTCAACCCGCACTATAGCGTCTCGCCCTTCGAGGGGTTGTCGGCGGCCCTTGGCGCCGACCGCCTGGGCTTTGCCGTGGGCACCACCAACCACCGCTTCGAGCCGGTGCTGAAGACGGTGCTCAAGGTCGAGTATTTCGACAATGCGGCGCTCATCGGCACGCCCGTCCATACCGAGACGCAGGATGCGGCGACGGCTTTCTGGATTGGCGCCGTGGGCGGCGGCAAGGTCGATCCGTTGCATTTTTCGGCCCGCCTCACCGGCACCTATCGGGCCGAAGCATCCGGCATCCATCGGATCGGCGTCTATGCGGCCGGCCTCGCCAAGGTCTATGTCGATGGCAGGCTCGTCGCCGATGCCTGGCGCAACTGGACCCGTGGCCGCACCTTCTTCGAGGAAGGCTGCGACGAGGTGATCGGCGAAGTGGCCTTCGAGGCAGGGCGTGATTACGAGATCCGCATCGAGTTCGCCACCAAGCCCTTCGCAACGCTCGGGCTCGCCGCCTTCTCGGTGGGCATCGGCAAGCCGCTCGGCGACGAGGCGATCGCCGAAGCCGTGGCGCTCGCCAAATCCTCCGAAGTGGCGCTGGTCTTCGTCGGCCGCAGCGGGGAATGGGACACCGAGGGCTCGGACCTGGCGAGCATCGTGCTGCCGGGCCGGCAGAACGAGCTCGTCTCAGCCATCGCCAAGGCCAATCCGCGCACGGTCGTGGTGCTCCAGACCGGCGGGCCGGTGGAAATGCCCTGGCTCGGCGAGGTCGCCGCAGTCATCGAGGCCTGGTATCCGGGCCAGGAGGCGGGCAATGCCATCGCCGACGTGCTGACCGGCGCTGCCGAGCCCGGCGGGCGCCTGCCGCAGACATTCCCGCAGCGCTGGGCCGATAACCCGACCCAGAGCCAGGACCGCGAGGTCTATCCCGGCCATGACGGCAAGGTCCGTTACGAGGAAGGCGTGTTCATCGGCTATCGCCATTACGACAAGCACGGCATCACTCCGCTCTTCCCGTTCGGCTTCGGGCTCAGCTACACGAGCTTCCGTGTCACGGATTTCTCGGTCGACGCACATCAGTTCGAAAGCGATGGCACCGTCGCGGTATCGATGACTGTACATAATGTCGGCGCGCGCGCCGGCTCGGAAGTGGTTCAGGTCTATGTCGCCGACCCCGAATCCTCGCTGCCGCGCCCGAAGCGCGAGCTCAAGGCTTTCGCCAAAGTGTACCTGGAGCCTGGCGAGAGCCAGCGCGTAACGCTCGAGCTCGACGAGCGCGCCTTCGCGTTCTTCTCCGAGGAGGCAAAGCACTGGGTGGTTGAGCCCGGCCGCTTCATCGTCTCGGTGGCAAAGAATGCCGCCGAACCCGGCTACACGCACGAGATCAGCCGTACCACGCGCCTCTTGCTGCCCGTGTGATTTCACCATGCCGCGAGGGCGGCGCGACCGCCCTCAAATGGCCCAATTGGGCCCTTCAACAGCGCCGGTATTCCGGGTACCGGCTCGTCCCTGCCGTTGAGCAGGGCAGGCGCGATTGCTAAAAGCGCCCGGCCGAAACGCAGCCATCGGAGGCGTCGTGTTCAAATCGATTCGCGGTATCGTGGGGGCGCTTCTGACGCTCGCGCTCATGGTACAGCAGGCCTACGCCATTCCGCGCCTGCTCATCGACACCCAGACGGGCGAAGTTCTGTATGACGAGGATGCAGGCGTGCCCTGGCATCCCGCCTCCCTCACCAAGATGATGACGGCCTATGTCGCCTTCGCCGCCATCCAGGCTGGCCGCGTGACACTCGAGACTCCGGTGAAGATCTCACGCAATGCCTGGAACCAGGCGCCTGCCAAGTCCGGGCTGGACGTCGGCGCGACGGTGACCATGAAGGACGCGCTCTACATCATGCTGGTCAAGTCGGCCAATGACATGTCCATCGCCATCGCCGAGACGGTGTCGGGAAACACCAAGGAATTCGTCGGCGAGATGAACAAGATGGCGGATGCCATGGGCCTCACCGCCACGCATTTCGTCAACCCACACGGCCTGCATGCCGAAGGCCAGATCAGCACGGCACGCGACCTCGCCATGCTGGGGCTCTATATCCGGCGCGACTTCCCGCAATATCTGCCGATCTTCCAGACCGAGAAGGTACGCATCGGCGCTTCGGTCCTCGAATCGAATAATGGGCTGCTGGAGCATTTCGCCGGCACCACCGGAATGAAGACTGGCTATATCTGCGCCTCCGGCCTCAATATCGTTGCCACCGTGGAGCGCAGTGGTCGCTCGCTTCTGGCCGTGGTGCTGGGTGGCTCCTCGGCGCGCGAGCGCAACGAGATGGCAGCAGAAATGTTCCTGCGCGGGCTGTCGGGTGCCTATCCCGGGGAGGGCAAGAGCGTCGTGGCGCTCGCCAATCTCGACCAGCCGCCGGTCGACATGCGCCCGCAGATCTGCGGGAAGAAGGCCAAGACCTATGCTGCCGAGCGCCAGAAGGCGTTCCCCATGGGGCTCAAGGGCAAGCCCAGCTATCTCACCGACGAGATCGACGGGCTGGAGTACGAGGCAATCGACCTGGGCAGGCTGGTCACCGTACCCCTGCCGCGCCCGCGCCCCGCCTGGGCGCCCGTGGGCACGCTGCCGGCGGCCGACGCGGTGGCTGCTGCCAACTGA
>CAYPYV010000272.1:0-3812 GCA_964414845.1 uncultured Devosia sp.
GTAGTGATCACGGTGCAGAGCCAGTCCGGCGGCAACCTGTCCGAAGCCCTGGGCAACCTCGCCCGCGTGCTGCGCAACCGCAAGAAGATGAAGGCGAAGGTGAAGGCGATGTCGTCGGAAGCCAAGGCATCCGCCGGCATCATCGGCTCACTGCCGATCATCGTCGCCATACTCGTCTCGCTGACAACGCCGAGCTACTTGCTGCCGCTCATCGAGACCGATATCGGCAAGATCTGCCTCGGGATTGCGGCCGTGCTGATGTTCATGGGCGGCTTCATCATGAACAAGATGGTCCAGTTCGACGTTTGAGGCGCTTTGAATGAACGAACTGATCCGTACCCTCAACGATCCGAAGTTTCTCGCGGCCGTGCTTGCCGCGGTTGCGGCCGCGGCTGTGGTATTCTCGATCGGCGCCACGTTCCTCGGCGGCGGCAACAAGATAAAGCAGCGCATCCGCAGGGTGGCGCTCGAGCGCGAGAAGATGCGCGCAGAGGAAATGGCTCGGCTTCGCGGCCTCAAGTCCGGGGGCGGCGAGCAGCCGCGGACCATCCGGCAGGTCGCAGGTCGCGACTACATGAAGAACGTCGTGCAGAAGTTCTCACTCGAGAAGGCGTTTGCCGACGAGAACACTGCCGACCAGCTGGCGCGCGCTGGCTATCGCGGCCCCGCTGCGATGACGACCTTCCTGTTCCTGCGTTTCGTGACGCCCTTCGCGCTCTTCGTCCTCGGCTTCGCCTATCTCAGCCTGACGGTGTTTGCCGACAAGCCGCTGTGGATGAACGCCATCTATGCACTCTTCCTCGGACTGCTCGGCGCCTACCTGCCGAACGTGCTCCTGAAGAACCAGGAACAGAAGCGGCAGACCTCGATCAAGCGGGCCTGGCCGGATGCGCTTGACCTCGTACTGCTCTGCGTGGAAGCGGGCATGTCGGTAGAACACGCCTTCAAGCGTGTGGCGAAAGAGATAGCCGGGCAATCGGTGGAGCTGGCCGAGGAACTGACGCTCACCACTGCCGAGCTCGCGTTTCTCGAAGATCGCACCCGTGCCTACGAGAACCTCGGCAAGCGCACCGGTCTCGACAACGTCAAGTCGGTGATGCAGGCGCTGATCCAGGCAGATCGCTACGGCACCTCGGTTGGTACGTCGCTGCGCGTCATGGCCGAGGAAGGTCGCGAGGCCCGCATGAACGAGGCCGAGAAGAAAGCCGCAGCCCTGCCCCCGAAGCTCACCGTGCCCCTGATCGTGTTCTTCCTGCCGGTGTTGTTCATCGTGATCATCTCTCCGGCGATGATCCGGGTGTTCTCGCAGAACGTCAGCTTCGGCTGAGCCGACCGGAATAATCAGAAGGGGAGCATAGGCTCCCCTCGCCAAAGGCGTCGGTAGACAGACTACCTTGTGCCATACATACGGTCGCCGGCATCGCCGAGGCCCGGAATGATATAGCCCTTCTCGTTCAGATGGCTGTCGATTGCAGCGGTAAAGATCGGCACGTCCGGATGGGCAGCCGAGAATTTCTCGATGCCCTCGGGCGCGGCAAGCAGGCACAGGAACCGCAGATTGTTGGCGCCCCGCTTCTTCAACTGGGTGACCGCTGCAATGGAGGAATTCGCGGTCGCCAGCATCGGATCGACGACGATGATCAGTCTGTTCTCGAGTTCCGACGGCGCCTTGAAATAGTATTCGACCGGCTCGAGGGTCTCATGGTCGCGATAGATGCCGATATGAGCCACGCGTGCTGCCGGAACAAGATCGAGCATCCCGTCGAGCAGGCCATTGCCGGCGCGCAGGATTGAGGCAAAGACCAGCTTCTTTCCCTTGATGGTGGGGGCTTCCATCTGCACCATCGGCGTCTCGATAGGGATCATCTCCAGTTCGAGATCGCGCGTCACCTCGTAGCACATAAGGTGGGCAATCTCGCGCAGGAGCCGCCGGAACCCGGCAATCGAGGTGTCCTTGTCGCGCATGATCGTCAGCTTGTGCTGGATCAGGGGATGGTCGACGACAGTTACACCACGCATGCGAGCCTCGCGCGCTAGAGGAAAGAGCGCCCGTGCGGGCCAGGCTCGAGCCCCAGCCAGTGGGCTATGCTTTCTCCTATATCCGCGAAGCTGGGTCGGATGCCAATGGCGCCCGGGCGGAGGGCTGGGGAAAACGCCAGAATCGGCACCTGCTCGCGCGTGTGGTCCGTACCGCGCCATGTCGGGTCGTTGCCATGGTCGGCGGTCAGCACCAGCAGGTCGTCATGCTTCATGGCCGCCACGAGTTCCGGCAGGCGACGATCGAACGCCATCAACGCCTCGGCATAGCCCGGCACATCGCGCCTATGGCCATATTCCTGGTCGAAATCGACAAAGTTTGAGACGATGAGCGCTCCATCATGCGCCATGGCAAGGGCCTCAAGCGTGCGGTCGAACAGCACCATGTTGCCGGCAGCCTTGAGCTTGTGGGTGACACCCTGCGCCGCGAAGATGTCGGAGATCTTGCCCACGGCAAAGACTTCGCGCCCGGCTGCCTTGGCGCGGTCGAGCAGGGTCGGCTCGGGCGGGGCAATGGCGAAGTCGCGCCGGTTCGCGGTGCGCCTGAAGGTTTCCGGCGTATCCCCGACGAAGGGCCGCGCGATGACCCGCCCGATCCGCATCGGCGCGGTGTGGCGGAAGGTGACTTCGCAAAGCTTGTAGAGCCGATCGAGCCCGAAATAACTCTCATGCGCCGCGATCTGAAAGACCGAGTCCGCGGAGGTGTAGCAGATGGGCTTGCCGGTACGGATCGACTCCTCGCCCAGTTCAGCGATCACGGTGGTGCCCGAGGCATGCTTGTTGCCGAGGATGCCCGGGAGGCCAGCCTCGGCGATGATGGCGTTGGTGAGGGCTTCGGGAAAGGCGGGTATCGTCGTCGGGAAGTAGCCCCAGTCGAAGGGTACAGGGACACCGGCGATCTCCCAATGGCCGGAGGGCGTGTCCTTTCCCTTCGAGACCTCGCGGCCGACGCCATGGCGACCGCCACGCGGGGTATCGGTGAGCCCGCGCGGCACTGTGCCGGTCGAAAGCTTCGCGGCCGCGCCCAGGCCGAGGGCATCGAGATTGGGCAGGCTCAGGGCATAGTTGGCGGCAATATGGCCGAGCGTATCGGCGCCCGTATCGCCATAGTCGGCAGCGTCGGGTGCGCCGCCAATGCCGACGCTGTCGAGAATGGCAAGGATGGCGCGGGGCATTGCGGTTCCTTTGGCTGTGGCGCGTGGTCAGGCCGAGAACGGCGCAACGCGGTCGGCAATGAGGCGATGTGACGGCGCCGTGTCGCCGAAGCGATAGGCGGCGCGGAGGCGAGCAGCGGCATCCTCGGCCGAGCCTTCCGTTCGGGCATGGATGCGCGCGATGGGGGTCGCAGCATCGAGCCGCGCCCCAAGCCCGGCCAGCCGGTCGAAACCGACGGCGAAATCGATACGGTCAGTGGGCAGGCGGCGGCCACCCCCAAGCGCGACGACCGCCATGCCGACACCACGGGTATCGATATCGGTGACGACGCCGGAGGCTTGCGCAAACACGTCGCGAATGATGGGCGCGGGCTCGAGGTGACGGTCCATCGCCTCGACGAAATCGGCCGGACCGCCAAGCTCGGTCACCATTTTGGAGAAGCGTTCGGTTGCGGCACCCGAGGCCAAAGCCTGCTCACACGCGGCGCCGGCATCGCCGTCGAAGCCCGACAGCATGAGCGCCTCGGCGCAAAGCGCCAGCGTTACCTCAAGGAGGCGCGGATCGCGGTGCCGGCCGGTGAGAAAATCCACGGCGTTGCGCACTTCGAGCGCGTTGCCGGC
>CAYPYV010000273.1:0-3751 GCA_964414845.1 uncultured Devosia sp.
GGCCAGGTTCCGGCGCCCGGCAGCACCATCGCGCCTTCCACGAGCCGCCGGGGCAGCGCGAGCATCAGCATCACAGCCATGTCGGCCGTGTCCTCGGTGAGGACGCTCGGCGTATTGGTGACGGTCAGGCCCGCTGCATAGGCTGCCTCGATGTCGATATTGTCGACGCCATTGCCGAACTGCGCGATGAGGCGCACGCCTTTCGGCAGTCGGGAGATCAGGTCGGCATCGATGCGGTCGTTGATCGAGGGCACGATCGCATCGGCCCCCTCCGCGCCCCTGACCAGCGCATCCGGGCTGATCGGCCCGTGACCCGCGGCAAATTGAGCATCGAACAGCGTCTGCATGCGCTGCTCGATCTGCTCGGGCAGGCGTTCCGTCACGAAGATCCTGGGCCTCGAAAGCGTCAAGCGGAGCGCCTTTCAGCGACCATTAAGCTGTTTGATCCTAAGTGTAGGGAATCGCCCCGCATCTGCAAAGTCATGTTTGGCCCGGTCGGTCCCTTGTTGCCTGTTTCGCGCGTTTCCCGAGCTGTCCTGAGCTTCGTCCTCGCTGTCGTCCTCTTGGCGACGGGGCCGCTCCAGGCATTTGCCGCCGCCGAGAACCCCAGCGGTTTGCCGGTCCCGCGCTGGGTTACAACCCGCTCCAATCCCATCAATGTCCGCCTCGGTCCGGGTACGAGGTACGGCATTGCCTGGGTTTATCTCAAAAGCGGCATGCCGGTCGAAATCATCCAGGAATTCGATATCTGGCGAAAGATTCGCGATGTGGATGGCGCCGAAGGCTGGCTCCAGCAGAACCTGCTGCAGGGCAAGCGCGCCGCTATCGTCAAGCCCGCCGATGACGCCAATGTCGCGCTCTTTTCATCGCCTGACGAAACTTCGGGTGTGCGGGCCTGGCTTGCGCCGAAATTCCGGGTCGACCTCAAGGAATGCGACGGCACGTGGTGCAGGGCCACCGCGACAATTCATCCCAAGTCCGGCGGTTCGCGCAGCTATGACGGCTATGTGAAGCAGGATGTGCTCTGGGGCGTCTACAAGGACGAGACGTTCGATTGAGGCCCCAGCCTCAGACCGACTTCCGCACCCGCACGACCACATCCACATGCGTGATCGCAGTACCCTGAGGGGGCTCGGGCAGGTTCTGGATCACGATGGATGATGACGGGATGTCGATCACCCGCTGCTCGTCCTCGAGATAAAAGTGATGGTGGTCAGAGGTATCGGTGTCGAAATAGCTCCGCGCCGCATCCACGGCTACCTCGCGCAACAGCCCGGCTTCGCGGAACTGATGCAGGCTGTTGTAGATTGTCGCTAGCGAAACGTTAACGCGCGCCGCGCTCGCCTCCGCGTGCAGCTGCTCGGCACTCACATGCCGGTGCTCACCCGAAAACAGCAGCTCGGCGAGCGCGACGCGCTGTCGCGTTGGCCTGAGGCCCGCCATGCGCAGCACCGCCGTCAGGCAGGGCCTGCGGGAAGGAATCGATCTGGGCGATAGGCTGCGATCCGCCATGTCGTCGGGATGCCACTGGTGAGAATGCAAAAACTTGACTGCGATCATATAACTTTGTGGGGGCCGCTGCACAAGCGGGGCGCGGTCGCGCCGGCCTTCACATCGGAACGAGGCACACTTTGCCCGCTTCGAAACCCTTGGTGAGCCGTGCCGCTGCGCTTGACCCCCACCGGCCCGATCACTACTAACTCACCCCGACCAGTGCGGAGGCCGATCGGTCCATGACGGAACGCAAGAATGCCTATGGCTATGACGAACTCATCCTGAGCGGCAAGGGTGAACTCTTCGGGCCGGGCTATGCCCAGTTGCCGGCGCCGCCGATGCTGATGTTCAACCGCATCACGCAGATCGACCGCGAGGGCGGTGCCTATGGCAAGGGCCAGGTGCGTGCCGAGCTCGACGTGAACCCGGACCTGTGGTTCTTCAACTGCCATTTCATCGGCGATCCGGTCATGCCCGGCTGCCTCGGCGTCGATGCCGTGTGGCAGATGCTCGGCTTCTTCCTCTGCTGGGATGGTTCGCCCGGCAAGGGCCGCGCGCTCGGCTGCGGCGAGGTGAAGTTTTCCGGCCAGATCACCAATGATGTGAAGCTGGTCGAGTACGGCATCGATCTGAAGCGCGTGATGAAGTCGAAACTGGTGCTCGGCATCGCTGATGGCTGGGTAAAGGCCGACGGCAACACCATATATGAAATGTCCGGCCTCAGGGTCGGGCTCTTCAACTGACCGGCCTGCGGAGGGTCCTCACATGAGACGCGTTGTGATCACCGGCATGGGGATTGTGTCCTCCATTGGCAATGATCTCGCCGAGGTCACCGAAAGCCTGCGCCACGCGCGCTCAGGCATCGTGTTCGCACAGGAATATGCCGATCTCGGCTTCCGCTGCCAGGTGCATGGCGCACCCAAGCTCGACCCGTTCGCGGTGCTCGACCGCCGCACCACCCGCTTCATGGGCAAGGGCGCGGCGTGGAACTACGTCGCCATGCAGGAGGCGATCAAGCTCGCCGGGCTCGAGGAGAAGGATATCCAGAACCCGCGCACCGGCATCATCATGGGCTCTGGCGGCCCATCGACCCGGACCGTGGTCGAAGCCGCCGACATCACGCGCGAGAAGGGCCCGAAGCGCATCGGGCCGCTGGCCGTGCCCAAGGCGATGAGCTCCACTGCCTCGGCGACCCTTGCCACGCCCTTTGGCATCAAGGGCGTCAACTATACCATCAGCTCCGCCTGCGCGACCTCGAAGCACTGCATCGGCGCTGCCTATGAGCAGATCCAGTGGGGCAAGCAGGATATCGTCTTTGCCGGCGGTCACGTGGATCTCGACTGGTCGCTGTCGAACCTGTTCGACGCCATGGGCGCCATGTCTACCGATTTCAACGCGACGCCTGAAAAGTCCTCCCGCGCCTATGACGCCAAGCGCGACGGCTTCGTCATCGCTGGCGGGGCTGGCGTCGTCGTTCTCGAAGAGCTTGAACACGCGAAGGCCCGCGGCGCCACCATCCATGCCGAGCTTGTCGGCTATGGTGCCACGTCGGACGGCTATGACATGGTTGCTCCTTCCGGCGAGGGCGCCATTCGCTGCATGCAGCAGGCGCTGGCGACGGTGAAGGGCAAGGTCGATTACATCAACCCGCATGCCACATCGACGCCGGTCGGCGACGCCAAGGAGATGGAGGCTATCCGCACCGTTTTCGGCACAGGCGATGCCTGCCCGCCGCTCTCGGCCACCAAGTCCCTCACCGGCCACTCACTCGGGGCCACCGGCGTGCAGGAATCGATCTACTGCCTGCTGATGATGAAGGAGCGCTTCCTCTGCGAAAGCGCCAATATCGAGGAGCTGGATCCGCTCTTTGCCGATATGCCGATCCTTCGGCAGCGGCGCGACAATGTCGATATCGGCATTGCGCTCTCCAACAGCTTCGGCTTTGGCGGCACCAACGCGACTTTGGTCTTCGCCCATCCCGATACGATCTGATCCGGCTCGAAACCACATCCTGTAGACGAGAGAGGCGGCCCCGGAGCGCTTCCAGGAAAAGTGGTCACGGTTTTCCGGTTCGGAAGCGCGACACCATAAAGACCCGGACCATTTCAGCGTTTCATTTGAAACGTGAAATGGTCCGAGGCCGCCTCCTTATTTTGGCTTGGCTGCGCCTACCTGCTCGCCACACTTGTCGTCGTGCCCACGGCCCAGCCGCCGCCCAGCGCCTTGGCGAGCGTGACATAAGCGGTGGCGAGCGTTG
>CAYPYV010000274.1:0-3738 GCA_964414845.1 uncultured Devosia sp.
CCCCTCACCCGGCGCTACGCGCCACCCTCTCCCTCGCGAGGGAGAGGGACGCCGACTGCAAACACCCCTCACGCCGTCACTGCGCCGTCACTGCGACGCGGTGGCCTGGCTGCCCCATTCGGCCACAACTTCGTTGAACAGCGAAGTGGCCTGGTCATCCTTTTCGAGCGTGATGATCGCCCGCTGCCCGGTGGCGTAGATCAGCGCCAGGTCCATCCACTTGCGGTCCGTCAACAGCTTGGCGTTCGCCGCGATATCCTCCGGCCTGGCGCTGAGCGCGAACAGGAACGAGTTGCCGACCACGCGCGCCGAAGCGCCCACCAGCGGCGTACCCTGCACCAGTTCCTCGTTCTTCAGCAGCACGCCCGGCAGCCCGGCGATCGAGCCGCCGACAAAGCTGTCGTTCACGCGGAAATTCACTTCCATCAGGTGGCTGGCCGGAAGGCTCGGGTCCGAGTTCTTGCGAATGAGCACATCCACGGCGAGGTTGCGTGCCGGGATGTTGGCCTTCGCAATCAGCGTCGGCAGGCCCATTTCATCCTTGCCCTGGCTCCACTCCACCGTACCCGAATAGGGCACCGCGCCGGTCGTGCCATTGGCCTGTGCCTCGAGCAGCAGCGACTGGCTGCCGGCGGCCGCGGCCGGGTCGATCGCTGCGGTAGCCGCGGCACCGGCAGCGGGATTGTCGCCCACCGAAGCAAGGCGCGCATCGGTCTTCGATGGGTCCTGCAGCGGCAGCGCCACGGTCTGGCTCGCTGCAACGGTCGGGTCCGCACCCAGCCGCTCTTCCTGCTTCAGTTCCACATTCGATTGGGTCGGCTCGGCCGGCGCCGCCGTGTTTCCGGGGCCGGTCGCAGGCGCATCGGCACTGGCCGTCGCTGCCGGAGCGGCCGTCGCGGCTGCGGCGGTCTCCGTGGTCGCGCCACGTCCGAACATCTGGTCGAGGTCGATGAAGCCTTCGCGCCAGGCCCAGAAGCCCGCGCCACCGGCGCCCGCCAGCAGCACCGCGAACACCATCAGGAAGATCGTGACGGCAGAAATGCCGCGCCGGTCCTCCCGGCCCCGCGGGAAGCCGCTATCGGCCTCGAGCGCCAGGTTGCGCTTGCCCTGCGGCCGCGCCTTGGCCGAAGGCGCGAAGGCGGCGGCCTTGGCCGGCTTTGAGGGCTTCTCGTCGCGGCCGGTCCGTCCGACCTTCGGCGCGTCGGCGCGCCGCGGACGGGGCTCGTCTTCATCAAGCTCGACACGCTTGCGCGCCGGCTTCTTCAGCACGGATTTCTCGTCGAGCGGTGCCGAAAGCGCCGCCTCGATATCTCGCCCGTTTGGCGGAGCCGCTTCCGGCTCGATATCGGCACGCGCTTCGCGGTCCAGCGTGGCGATCGCACGGTCGATAGCGCCCTGCGGGTCGAGCGCGACGGGCTCCGCCTCGACATCCACCTCACGGACCGCGCTCATCGCGGTCAGCACATCCTCGTCATATTCCTCGGCTGTCTGCGCCACAGATCGCGGCTGGAACGCCGGGCCCGAGCGCGGACCGCTTTCGATCCGCGCTGCGGCGACATCACGCCTCGGCTCGATGCTGGGGCCACGGCGGGCACCGTCTATCGGCGCGCCCACGACCGGCGCGGCCGCGCCGCCGCGTTTGGCTGCCTCCGCCCGTGCCACGATCGATGGCAGCGGTCGCCCCGTCGGCGCCGTCGGAGGCACCGGCTTCATAGGCCCGCGGACGGCCGGCTGCGACACACGCTCCGGCGCGGCGCGCGGCGCGATCTCGATGGGTTCATCCTCGGCAACGGCCTCGGGCTCTTCGTCCACCGGCTCGAAATATTCGGGCTCAGGCTCGGGCTTGGGCGGCTCCTGCCGCTTTGCCACCTTGGGCTCGGCAGCGCGGGCGGGTTGCGCCTGTACCAGCTTGGGTACGGGCTTGCCGGCGGGCTTGGCCTCCGGGCGGGTGACGCTCCGCGTCTGGTCGGGTGCGTCAACATGTTCGGCATTGGCCGCCGCGATGATTTCCTCAATCGAGGCGCCCTGCGGCAGGGGCTTTGGCGGCTCTTTCGTCGGAGCCGCGGCAAGGGGCGGCTTCGCTACCGGCTTCGCAACGCCTGTCGGGGCCTTTTTCGCCGGCGGCTCGAAATAGACGGGCGGCGGCGGTGGGCTTTCCTCGCGCGAGGAGCCGAGCCCGGCGATCACCGCTTCGCTCGCTTCCTGCTCGACCTGCCGGATGCAGTCCTCGAGCTGCAGGCGATGCGCGGTGATGTCTCGCGCGGCTAGGGGCGGATTGATGGCGCGCAACTGCCCGACGAGAGCGGCTCGCGCCTTCTCGTAGACCGCACGTCGCGCGGCGCCGTTGTTCTCGGGCAGTGCTTCTACCGCCCTGCGTAACAGCTCTTTGTAATCCGCCATTCCTTATTCGACACCCGCTGTGTGGGGAGCTTTGTAGCCAAATTCACTCAGTCTTGGAACGGGTCCTGCACGAGGATCGTATCGAGTCGCTCCGGGCTCGTCGACAGCATCGCCACCGGCGCGCCGATCAGTTCCTCGATATAGCGAACATATTTGATCGCCTGTGCCGGCAACTCCGCCCAGCTCCTCGCCCCCGCCGTAGTTTCAGACCAACCCTCGAGCGTTTCGTAGATCGGCGTAACACGCGCTTGTGCCCCCATTGAGGCGGGCAAGTAGTCAATTTTTTGACCGTCGAGCTCGTAGCCGACACATACCTTGATCTCTTTCAGCCCGTCGAGAACATCCAGTTTCGTAAGCGCGATGCCGTTTATCCCCGAGGTTCTCACCGTCTGGCGCACCAGCACGGCGTCGAACCAGCCGCAACGCCGCGGCCGGCCGGTATTGACGCCCACCTCGCGACCCACCGTCGACAGGTGCCGGCCGATATCGTCGAACAGCTCGCAGGGGAACGGGCCCTCGCCGACACGAGTCGTGTAGGCCTTGGTGATGCCGAGCACATAGCCGATAGCCGTCGGCCCGAGGCCCGAGCCCGCCGAGGCCTGCCCCGCCACCGTATTCGACGACGTGACGAAGGGGTAGGTGCCGTGGTCATTGTCGAGCAGCGCGCCCTGCGCCCCTTCGAACAGGATGCGGTCGCCGGCCTTGCGCTTCTCGTCGAGCAGCCGCCAGACCTGGTCCACGTAGGGCGCAATCTTGTCGGCGACTTCGAGCAGCTCGGTTTCGAGCGCTTCGGCCGAAAGCTCCGCCATCCCCATGCCGCGGCGCAGCGCATTGTGGTGCGCCAGCAGCCGCTCGATCTTGGGCAGCAGTGTCTCTGGCTCGGCAAGGTCGCAGACGCGGATGGCGCGTCGGCCCACCTTGTCCTCATAGGCTGGGCCGATGCCGCGCTTGGTCGTGCCGATCTTGAGGCCGGAATTGCCGCTCTCGCGCACGGCATCGAGCTCGCGGTGGAGGCTGAGGATCAGCGGCGCATTGTCGGCGATCTTCAGGATCTCGGGCGTCACCTTGACGCCCTGCCCGGCCAGCTTTTCTACCTCGGCCACGAAATGATGCGGGTCGACGACCACGCCATTGCCGATCACCGACAGCTTGCCGCGCACCACGCCCGAAGGCAGCAGCGCCAGCTTGTAGCTCACGCCGTCGATCACAAGTGTGTGCCCGGCATTGTGGCCGCCCTGGTAGCGCACCACCACATCGGCGCGCTCGCTCAGCCAGTCGACGATCTTGCCCTTGCCTTCGTCACCCCACTGGCTGCCGACGACGATCACATTTGCCATT
>CAYPYV010000275.1:0-3733 GCA_964414845.1 uncultured Devosia sp.
CATAGCCCGAGAACCGTCCGTCTTGGTCTATGGGGAGGGGCGCCGTCACGGCTTCGTCTCCCCTGCCCCGGCGCGGCCCGCCGGTTTCGCCAGCGTGCCGGCGAGGTTCCAGGCGAACTCGCGGAACACCTGGTCCGGCTCGCGCCCTATCGTTTCCCGGGCCGTTGACTTTCGCCCGCCACGCCCCTTCGGCCGGCGCTTGCCCGTCAATTTGCTCATCTCCTACTCCCGCTTGTGGAACAGCTGGTTGAGGCTCGCGATCTCCTTGACGAAGGCGTCGAAGCGCCGGTTCGCCGCCACCAGTTCCCTGAGCGCAAATGCGGCGGCACAGCTCGCCGCGCTCGCCCAGAGAAACAGCGCCAGGTGCGCGAGATCGCCGCGCGAAATGACCGTCTTGGTCAGCTCGTCCATTCGAGGTCTTCCCTCTATTCAGGTATTGCCCGGTCTTTTGACGCTGCTACCGCCCCGGTCAGGCGTATTTCTCAGCGGGCCTCAGACCCCCAGCATCGCCCGCTTCTCGTCGTCAGTGAGGAAGTCGGCCGCGCCGACCCGCGCCCAGAGCGCCGCACGGTCCTCGCTTAGCGCATCGACCTGCTCGAAATCCGGCACGAGCCGCGCGCCCTCGAAAGCCGGCGACAGCCAGAAGCTCAGATCGTCCACCACGCGCTTCACCAAGGGCACGATGGTGTGGCGCCAGAGCGCCTTGTTGGCCTCGGCCAGCGACGCATAGGTATTGTCGCCGGGAATGCCGAGCAGTTGCGGCGGCACGCCGAAGGCGAGCGCGATATCGCGCGCCGCGGCCTCCTTCAGGCCCAGGAAGTCCATCTCCGCCGGGGTCAGCGCCATGGGCTTCCATTCGAGCCCGCCATCGAGCACGAGGGGCCGTCCGGCATTCTGCGCCCCCTGGAAATTGCTTTCGAGCTCGCCCTTCAGCCGCCGGAACTGACTATCGGTCAGCGGCTGCCCGCCTCCGGCGATCAGCGCACCGGATGGCCGCGCGGCATTGTCGAGCAGCGCCTTGTTCCAGCCCGATGCGGCATTGTGGATATCGAGCGCTTCGGCCGCGGCCTCCAGCGGGGCGAACCCATACTGGTCGTCGAGCGGATGGAAGAGCCCAAGATGCAGCACTTCCGCCACCGGCCGCGTGTCGAGCCGGAGTTCCAGCGCCCGGCCCCCGGCGGAATACTCATAGGCCCGGGGGTAGCCCAGTGCATCCGGCAGCACCCGCATACGGTCGGGGCGCAGAACCTGCAGCTCTCCCACCCCGTCGCCCAGGAGGCTGGCCCTTGCATAGGCATTGCCGGAAGTCAGCAGGTGAGAGAACAGCGTCTCGAGCCATTCTCCGCCCGATTGCCGGGCGTTGGGCCGCGCAAGCCTTTCGAGCAGTGGATGCCGGCTCAGCCGCCCGCCGCCCCGCTCTTCTACGGCCAGCGGCACGCTTGCCGCACTCTCCGCCACGAGCCGGATGGCCCGATAGGCCACCGGGTTGCGCATGAAGCCCAGCTGCACGAGGCTCTGGTATCCCCTGCGGCTCCAGTGCGGGCCCGCAAGCGGCGCCAGCGTCGTTACTGCGCCCGTCATCTTCCGCTCGCCCGCCTTCGGAACGAGCCGGTTCAGCCAGTTGACCATTTCCATGTCCTGTTCTCGATCCGCCGTCACACGAAACGGAGGCGCGGCTCGGCGTCCCCGAGCAACAACTCCGTCAGCGCCCAGACCAGCGCATCCACTCGGTCCGGCGAGTGGCCATCCGCATGTCCGTCCGCGCCAAAGGCGCACATTTCGTCCTCGAGCGCGGTGAGCCCCGGCGCGTGTCGCACCCGCCGCCGCGCATAAAGCGCCGCTACCGGCTCGGCCCTCAGCCATTTGCCGCGCCGCGCCCGTGCCGCGCGCACCGGCACGTCCGGGTCCACCTGCCGCAGCACTGCCGACACCATGTCGCCACCCTGGTTCACCTCGGCCACGATGCAATCGGCCGAGTATTCGCGATAGGCGGCCACCGCCCGCTCGGCCCACGCGAGCGGCGGCGCCGGTGCGAAGCTCATATCCGCCAGCACCACCGCATCGTCGCCGATCCGCCCAGCCACCACGATCCCCGCCGCATCCGATGTCCGTCCCGCTGTCGCAGGCGGGTCGAGTGCGACAACGATCCGTTCGGGCTGGGCGCCATCATGGGCAATGAAGCTGCGCCTCGTCCAAAGGGCATCGGGCTTGTCGTCGATCAGGTCGCCATCGAGTTCCTGCCGCCCCAGCACCGTGCCTTCGTATCGCGCGATGATCGCCTCGAGGAAGCTGCGCGCCAGCTCGCCATTCTCCTTGGTGGTCATGCGGGACACTGCTGCCGCCTTGTCGGCGAGCAGCCGCCGCATCAGCCGCGTCGGCCGGGGCGTCGTTGTCACCAGCGTGCGTGGCCTCGTGCCGAGCCGCAGCGACAGCATCAAATTGTCCCAGCTCTCCTCCGCACGCGACCACTTGCCCAGCTCGTCGCACCAGGCGGCGGCGAATTGAGGTCCCCGGAACCGCTCGGGGTCGGCGGCGCCCAGTACCTGCGCCTCGACGCCGTTCTTCCAGAACAACATGTGCCCCTTGACCAGGGGCTTCTCGTCGCGTGGCGTCACCCGCAGGATTCCCGAGGGCCCGTGGATCATCACGGCCTTGGCCTCGATGATCGTCTCGCCGACCAGCGCGATCGGGCTCACACCCTCGGCAGCGATGCGGCGCACCCATTCGGCCCCTGCCCGCGTCTTTCCCGAACCCCGCCCGCCGATCAACAGCCAGGTGAGCCAGTCGCCTCTCGGCGGCTTCTGCGCCTTGCGGCCGAACAGCTCCCAGTCGAAGCCGATGTTCTCCAGCTCATGCGGCGCGAGAAGGCTGACGAGCGTCTCGATCGAAAGTCGCGACAGCTGGCGTCCCGTTGTCACTTCACCTCCAGTTCGGTCATCCTGCGGATGATGCGCTTGCGCAGCTCGACCATCTCGAGGCTTTCGCGCGCCGGCGTCTTGCGTTTGGAGAGCGCGCCGTCCAGCGCGAGCAGCTTGTCCATCACTGTTGCGAGCCGCCCCAGGGTCGCGATCTCGCTCGTCTTGTTGTCGTCGCGCATGCGCGCCTCCAGCCTCATGATTTCGCCCTCCATCGCCTCGAACAGCCGGGCGAGCATGAGGCGCGTGTCAAAATGCCGGTCCTCGCGGTCCGCATTGCTCCAGCGGTTATTGTCGGCAAGGCGCCGGATCTGGTCTGCAGGCAGCCCGGAGATCCGGGCGATCTGCATGAGCGTCAGGTCCGAGCGCTCGAAATAGCCGCGCGCAACCTCGCGCTGCTGAAGTTCAGCTGCGTCGATGGCCATGTGGCCTCCGTCAAATCTGATTGAGTTGTCTGGCCTTGAGAGAACCGCGGCACCACCGCCGGGACCCAATTTCTCGACCATAGCCAATCTATAGCACGGCCCCGTCACGCGGGGATAAGTTGGGACGAGAATTCTGTCGTCGGATCGTCCTTCAACAGAAACGGGCGCCCCCAGAGGAGCGCCCGTTCCGCAGTCTTGCCGATAGCCCGCGTCAAGCCGGGCTGGACGGGCCCGGCGGGCCCTGGGGCCCGTCCGGCCCCTTATCCCCCTGCGGGCCCTGATCGCCCGTCGGGCCCTGATCGCCGACTGGGCCTGAGGACCCGGTCGCGCCGGTTTCGCCGACAGACCCCGCGTCTCCGATCGGGCCCGTCGGGCCGGTTTCGCCATTCGCAC
>CAYPYV010000276.1:0-3678 GCA_964414845.1 uncultured Devosia sp.
AGATCGAGAAGGCGCATCCGGACGTGTTCAACGTCCTCCTGCAGGTGCTCGACGATGGTCGGCTCACTGACGGGCAGGGCCGCACGGTCGATTTCCGCAACACCATCATCATCATGACGTCCAATCTCGGTGCCGAATATCTCGTGGCGCTCAGGGACGACGAATCGGTGGAACTGGTGCGCGGCAAGGTGCTCGACGCGGTGAAGGCGGCCTTCCGGCCGGAATTCCTCAACCGTGTCGACGACATCATCGTCTTCCACCGGCTCGCCCGGGCGCATATGGGCCAGATCGTCGAGATCCAGCTCGGCCGCCTGCGCGGGCTGCTCAAGGAGCGCGATATCGGGCTCGAACTCACCGAGAAGGCGCGCGAGTGGCTGGCGGATGCCGGTTACGACCCCGCCTATGGCGCGCGGCCCTTGAAGCGCGTCATCCAGCGCGAAGTGCAGGACAGGCTGGCCGAGGAAATCCTCGCGGGCCGGGTCGTCGATGGCGGTTCGGTCCGCCTCGACGCCGGCGATGCCGGGCTGATTCTCGTGCCGCTTGCACCCGAGGATCAGGCGGAAGCCGCCTGATCCTGCCTGCCCGAAGACTTCGTTCCTCATGGTGAGCCTGTCGAACCACGAGGAACGGAGTTCGGGCACTCGCGAGGTACAGCGGAACCCTAATCCGCCTTCGCCAGCGCGTAGAGATGCCAGGTCGCGTGCCCCAGCACCGGCAGGATCACCAAGAGCCCCAGGAATGCAGGCGCCAGCGCCAACACGGTCAGCACGGTCACGGTGATGCCCCAGCCGATCATCGTGACCGGGCTCGATGTCACTGCCTTGATTGACGTCAGCATCGCCGTGACGAAATCAAGCTCCGTGTCGAGCAGCATCGGCATGGCGAATACCGTGGTCGAAAACAGCACCAGCGCCAGCACCAGCCCGATCGCCGATCCGATGGCGAGGAAAGCGAGCCCGCTCGGCGTCGTCAGGACCACCTCGACGAATCTGGTGAGGGTAGAGGGTGCCGAAAATCCCAGGAACAGCGCCAGCAGCAGGCGCACCTGGTAGAGCCAGACCCAGAGGATGAACAGCACCACGAAGGCCATCCAGCCCATCTGCCGTTCGCGTTGCCGAAACACGGTAATCAGCACGGCCTTCCAGCCGAGCGGCAGCCCGGCCGCGCGCCGCCGGCTGACCTCGTAGAGCCCGGCCGCGACAAACGGCCCGATCAGCGGAAAACCGATGCCGATGGGGATGATCATCCAGCCCATGTCGGCCATGCTGAGAAACCAGAATATGGCAAGTCCGCCCAGGGCATAGACCCCGCCGAAGAACAGCCCGTAGAGTGGCGCGGCAAGGAAATCGCCCGCTCCGCGCCTCAGCGCCTTGCCGATATCGCCCAGTTGCACCGCGCGCAGCTTCGGCGCCCGCGGCACCGTCATCATGGCATCCGACATTGCGTCCCCCTCCCGAGAGCACATCAAGAGCATCATCGATGTCCGCAAGTCGTGAGGTGATCCTACGCCAGTCGCGCCGAAGCGCAAGCGGGGTCGGAGGGCGTCTCAATGGAACGGCCGCACCTCGACCGGGCAGCGACAGGCCGCTGCGGCCTTCCGACCCCATTCGACCGCCGCATCGAGGCTATCGAGTTCCAGTACCCACAGCCCGCTGACGAATTCGCGGCTTTCGACATAGGGCCCGTCGGTCACCAAGACATAGCCCTCGTCATCCCGCCGGATAGCTTTGCCGCGCTCCGGCACATGCAGCCCGCCCACCAGCACCCGCACGCCCGCCGCGACCATCTGGCGGTTGAGCGCGCCGATCTCCTCGCGCATTTCGGCGCTCTCGGTGCTGCCATCATAGCCCTGTGGCCGGTAGATGCTGACCAGGTAGCGGCCCATCGTCTGTCTCCCTCGCGTTCAGGGCAACCCGTGCCCCTCGATACTGATACGACGAACGGGCCGCGGGCGAATCGACAGACTCTCGGGAAAATCACTCGGCCGGGGAGTCGATGGGCGCCGTGCGCGCGTAGCGCCGCGCCAGCGCCGCGCAGGTGATCAGCTGAATCTGGTGGAACAGCATCAGCGGCAGCACCACGAGGCCGACGGCGTGTCCGGCGAACAGCACGTTCGCCATGGGAATCCCGCTGACGAGGCTCTTCTTCGATCCGCAGAACACCATGACGATCTCATCGGCGCGCTTGAAGCCAAGCCGTCGCGCTGCAAACGTGGTGAGCACCAGAACCACGCTCAGGAGAGCGACGCAGACGAGCATCAGCATGGCGAGGCTACCCGCGTCGAGTTCGGTCCAGATGCCTTCGCTCACCGCCTTGGAGAACGCGCTATAGACCACAAGCAGGATCGAGGCCCGATCCACCGGCCCCAGTACCTTCTTGTGCTTTGCCACCCATGCTCCGATCTTCGGCCTGAGCAATTGCCCGAGCGCGAAGGGCAACAGCAACTGCACGAGTACCGAAATCAGCGCGTCCAGCGAGAATCCACCCGTCGCGCTGGTCAGCAGCAGCCCCACCAGCACGGGCGTCAGCACCATGCCGAGCAGATTGCTCGCCGATGCACTGCAGATGGCGGCAGCAACATTGCCCCCGGCCATCGAGGTGAACGCGATCGAACTCTGCACCGTCGAGGGCAGCAGGGTGAGGAACAGCACACCGAGATAGAGATCCGGCGTCAGCACGCCGAAATCTACCAGCGGACGCATGGCAAGCCCGAGCATTGGAAACAGCACGAAGGTCGCCGCCAGTACCGCGAGGTGCAGGCGCCATTGCACCAGTCCGCCGATCACCGCCTCGCGCGAAAGCCGCGCGCCATAAAGGAAAAACAGCAGGAACACGGCGATGTCGGTCGCCCAGTCGGACACCTCCACCATCGGGCCCCTCGCCGGCAGCAGCGATGCAAGCACCACCGTTCCCAACAGCAGCAAAGTGAATGTGTCGGGCCTCAGCCCCGTGAGCCATTCGGGGAGCTTGCGCTTGGGCGATGGGGCAGGGGTCTCGGGCATCGGCACAATCCTGTGTGGTTTCGCTCGGGTAGGCGAAGCCGGCGCCTGCATCCGATCTCGTTCCGACTTGGGCCCGACCTTGCCTCTCAGTCAACCGCGAAAGGCGAATGGCTGCTGCCAGTTGGGCGATGGTTGCGCTCACGCCGGGGGCGCAATCCAGGGTTCGCTGCCGTGGAACAGCCGCCAGCGATAGTCCGAGCCCCGCCGTTCCAGCACGCCCGATAAGCCATATGGCCGCCGCACCGTGCCCCCGGGGCCCGAGATCACCACATGGCCATCGGCGAAGAACCAGACCAGGCCGCCTGCGCCCTGCGCCTCTACCTTCACCCATTCGAAGACCACGTCGTTGGGCGAGCGCCCGATGCCTTCGAGCAAGGCCCGGATTTCCTCGGTGCCGCGCGCCGATTCGCCCGGCTCCGAACCGACGAAAATCGCGTCTGCGGCGAATTCCGCCGCCACCGTGCCGTCCCGCGCGGCAAGCCCGGAATTGAATGCCTCGAGGGCATGGCGGGCTAGGGCTTCGTCTTCGGACATGTTCATCTTTTCCGCTTGGGCGCTGAAGGTAAATGAGTGCCCATTGCTGATGGGGTTGTCGATGGCGCTACTCTGCCTGATGCGCGCCTCCGCGCCGATGCCGACGCTCCCCAACGCGTTCGGGTGGTATCGGTAGGGGGGC
>CAYPYV010000277.1:0-2969 GCA_964414845.1 uncultured Devosia sp.
ACATTACGTGACGTGAGGCAGGCTCGCCCTGAACCCGACGAACGATCCCCTCATCCTGAGCCTGTCGAAGGGCGAGGGGATCGGTCTTGGGTGCCTGCAGCCTCGTGGTTCGACAGGCTCCCCATGAGGCTGCTGTAAGGCCGCGTTTTCTCATTTGAAGTTCTGCCCGTCCTTCCGCCCTCATGGTGAGCCTGTCGAACCACGAGGGCGGCCGAGCGTGGCTCACGCCACCTTCTGCCCGGTCACCGCGCGCCGCGTCGCCACGGCGCCCGCCAAATTGCGCAGTGTTTCCACTGTCGTATCCCAGTCGATGCAGCCATCGGTGATCGACTGGCCATAGACCAGTTCCTTGCCCGGCACGAGGTCCTGCCGCCCGGCCACGAGGTTCGATTCCGCCATCACCCCAATGATCCGGCGGTCGCCGGCCGCGAGCTGGGCGGCGACGTCGGCCAGCACCATGGGCTGGTTCTCCGGCTTCTTCGACGAGTTCGCGTGGCTTGCGTCGATCATCACGATCGGCCGCTGTGCCGACTTCTCAGCTTCCTTGCAGGCTGCGTCGACGCTCGCCGCGTCGTAGTTGGTGGCTTTCGAGCCGCCGCGGAGGATGATGTGGCAGTCCTCGTTGCCTGTCGTCGCGGCGATCGCCGATCGCCCGGATTTCGTCACCGCGAGGAAATGGTGCGGCTGGCTCGCCGATTTCACCGCATCGAGCGCGATGCGCACATTGCCGTCCGTGCCGTTCTTGAAGCCCACCGGGCAGGAGAGCCCCGAGGCCAGCTCGCGATGCACCTGGCTCTCGGTCGTCCGGGCGCCGATCGCCCCCCAGGAGACGAGGTCGGCGAAATATTGCGGCGTGGTCATGTCGAGGAACTCGCAGCCCGCCGGCAGGCCGAGATTGTTCACCTCGAGCAGCAGCGAGCGCGCGAGCCTGAGACCCTGGTCGATGTGGAAGCTGCCATCGAGATCGGGATCGTTGATCAGTCCCTTCCAGCCCACCGTGGTGCGCGGCTTCTCGAAATATACCCGCATGACGATCTCGAGCTCGCCCATGAGCTCGTCACGCAGCACCGCGAGCCGCCTGGCGTATTCGATTGCCGCCTGTGGGTCGTGGATGGAGCAGGGGCCGACCACCACCACCAGTCGGTCGTCGTTGCCGCTGATGATGTTGTGGATGGCATGGCGCGAGGTCAGCACCGTGCGGGTGGCCACATCCGTGCGGGGGAACTCGCGGATCACCTCCTCGGGTGTCCGCAATTCGCGGATTTCGGTGATGCGCAGGTCGTCGGTGGATTTCAGCATGTCGTCGGCTCCTCGGATTTTGGGGCACCGGCGACGAAAAAGCCGCCAGGTGGCTGGCGGCTTTTCGGGTAACTTATCGCTTGGTCTGTCAGATCAAACGTTTCCCTCCGGCTGCCAGCGGCTTCCGTTGCTAAAGTACCAATAGAAGTAGGTGGCGCGGAGGTTCATGGGTGGTGTGTGTAGCTCAGGGCCCGGGCTTTGTCACGCGGGAATCGCTGCGTCGCGCTCCGCCGCCGCCGCCTTTATCGCCTGGAACACTTTCATCGCGCCTTCGATGTCCCGGTCATCGAGACCCGCAAAGACTTCGGCGCGGATGCCGCGCAGATCCTCGGCCACCGCGCGAACGACTTCGATGCCATAGGCCGTCAGCGACACGATGTTGGCGCGGCGGTCGGTCGGGTCGGGCTCGCGCCGCACAAGGCTCAGCCCTTCGAGTTCGTCGATCAGCCGCACCAGTGACGCACCTTCGATGCCACAGGCTTCCGCAAGTACGTTCTGCCGGACATTGTCGCCAAGCCGCTCGATCCAGGTCAGTGGCGAACTCGCGGCCTCAGACATGCCGTGCCGTGCCGCTGCCGCGCGCGCAATCTTCCGCCAGAGCCGCCCGGACAGGAGCAGATCACGCGTCATCTCGCGCAGCTGAAATGCATTGTCACGCGTCGGCACTGGAGAGCATCCTGATTATGTCGACCCTAATCATACCATAGCTGAACCAAGATGTCGCCAGCGCCGGCAACATGGCCGACCCTGCCTCCTCCCGCAAGCGCCGATGGGCACTGCATCATCTGAGTCTTGCCCTCGGCTCTGCGGGTGCACCCGCGACATGCTGAACGGAAACTTAACGCCGGTTAATCCTGCATGCATCCAGTGCATGGCTTGGTTGAGCAAAGGCCATCTGCTCGTTTCCCGTGACCAGACCTATATTCGGCTCATCAAACAGAAGGGGACCACCAAATGAACATCCGTCAGAAAATCGCTCAGTATGCCGCCTACAACCGCACCGTACGCGAGCTGAAGCAGCTCAGCAACACGCAGTTGCGCGATCTCGGCATCGACGCGGCGGACATCAAGACTGTTGCCAAGGCCGCCGTGCTCTAAGCGACAAACGCAGAACATACTGATCTGCCAACATGGGCGCCCCTCGCGGGCGCCTTTTGTTTTGTGTCTATTGCCAGCTTATGCCTCTTCACGCTGACTGGTTCAGGCCCGCCGGTGCCGGAGTGTCCGAGACGTCGCGTTGTCCAACGGACTGCTGCTGTTCAACCTGAAGCTCGGTGCCGGCCTTCGCCGGTACGAGATTCGCTGGTGGCACCATCTCATTCCATCCTCATATCAGCCAACGCGCCTCAGCGGATGCCCGGCTTTCAGTGTTCTCGCCTCAGAACCTAACCCGAATGCTGAACGGAAACTTAACATCGGTTAATCCTGCATGCGCTTGGTGCATGGCTTGGTTGAGCAAAGGCCATCTGCTCGTTTCGCGTGACCAGACCTATATTCAGCTCATCAAACAGAAGGGGACCGCAAAATGAACATCCGTCAGAAAATCGCTCAGTATGCCGCCTACAACCGCACCGTGCGCGAGCTAAAGCAGCTCAGCAACACGCAGCTGCGTGACCTCGGCATCGACGCGGCGGACATCAAGACTGTTGCCAAGGCCGCCGTGCTCTAAG
>CAYPYV010000277.1:3069-3675 GCA_964414845.1 uncultured Devosia sp.
CGACAAACGCAGAACATCCTGCTCTGCCAACATGGGCGCCCCTCCCGGGCGCCTTTTGTTATTTGAGACTGATTTGTATTTTGGCGTGATCTCTCCCCGCGCGCGGTGACCTCCCGGCGAAGGCCGGGGCCCATCCTGAGATTTTGCACCTTCCACCTAGCGGTTGCGGCTCCATCTCAGGCTGGGCCCCGGCCTTCGCCGGCATGACACCGTGTTTGATGCAGGTCTGGTGACAGACCAAAACCTCCGGCCACCTTGCCCCACTTCCCTCCGCATGCTCCGCTTGCACCCAAGCCCAAGTGCATCCCGGAGAATCACGTGTCTCTTACCGCCCGCCTCGACGCCGTCATCGACGAGGCCACTGGCCGGCAAACCATCGTCGGGGCCGTCGTCCTCGTCCGGCAGAACGGCGAGGAAATTTATGCGCGCGCTGCAGGGTTTGCCGATCGCGAGGCACGCATTCCCGTCCGGGCCGACACGATCTTTCGGCTCGCTTCTGTGACCAAGCCCTTCGTGGCCGCCGCCGCACTCGCGATGATCGCACGCGGCAAGATCGGGTTCGAGGATCAGGTTCGCGATTACCTGCCCTGGTTCCATCCGCTGACC
>CAYPYV010000278.1:0-3662 GCA_964414845.1 uncultured Devosia sp.
ACTTCAACCTCATCGAGCCCAAGAAGTCGGTCGACGTGATCATGATCGCGCCGAAGGGCCCGGGCCATACCGTCCGCGGCGAATACCAGAAGGGTGGCGGCGTGCCGTGCCTCATCGCCGTGCACCAGGATGCTTCGGGCAACGCCCAGGACATCGCGCTCGCCTATGCTTCCGCCATCGGCGGCGGCCGCTCGGGCATCATCGAAACCAATTTCCGCGAGGAATGCGAGACGGACCTATTCGGTGAGCAGGTCGTGCTCTGCGGCGGTCTCGTCGAGCTCATCCGCGGCGGTTTCGAGACGCTGGTCGAAGCCGGCTACGCTCCGGAAATGGCCTATTTCGAGTGCCTGCACGAAGTGAAGCTGATCGTCGACCTGATCTACCAGGGCGGCATCGCCAACATGAATTACTCGATTTCCAACACTGCCGAGTGGGGCGAGTACGTCTCGGGCCCGCGCATCATCACGTCCGAAACCAAGGCCGAGATGAAGCGCGTGCTCACCGACATCCAGACCGGCAAGTTCACCTCCGAGTGGATGCAGGAATATCGCGCCGGCGCATCGCGCTTCAAGGCGACCCGTCGCCTCGCCGACGAGCATCCGATCGAGCAGGTCGGCGAAAAGCTCCGCGGCATGATGCCCTGGATCAAGGCCGGCGCGCTGGTCGACAAGTCGAAGAACTAAGCCAGAGTCTCGTCCGGCCTTGATCCCTTCTTGAACAAAGAAGCTCAAGGCCGGCGCGCTGGTGGACACGTCGAAGATTTGACTGGCCCCGTGGCAGACGCCGCGGGGCCTTTCGTTTCACCCCGCACGGCGAAACACTCTCGCGGGCGCTGCGGCTTCGGCGGCGACGTCGCCGGCAAAGCGCAGGAACAGGTCGCCGAAGGCCCCCGGCAGATCGAGGAACGGCGCATGCCCCGCCGCCTCCATCTCGTAGCAATAGCCATCCCACAGCCGGCGATAGAGCAGCGACCGCACATAGGATAGCCGAGCGAACGGCTCGTCTGCGCCATTGACGATAGCGAGCGGTACGGTCGCCTCCTCCACTACCCGACGCTGGTCTACGCCGTCGCCCCGCATCATCGAGCGGACGAAAACTGGCCGCAGCCTTCCGTCGGCACGGGCGATGGCGGCCATATCCTCGTCGCGGCCCGTGCCGTGAAAGCACAGATCGAAAAAGCGCTGCATATCCCGTGCGGTAAAGCGTTCCTTGGAGGCGAGCAGCAGGTCGAAATTTGTCTGGAATGCCCGCAGCATGCCGAGCGGGCCCGGCGATACCGGCGGCGCACCGACAACCATCAGTCCCTTCACGCGGCTGTCGCGCCCAAGCAGTTCCATGCCCAGATGTCCGCCGAGCGACCAGCCGAGTACGCCATAGGATGGCAACGACAGCGCATCGACGACATTGCTCACGGCTTCGGCAAGGCCGGTAATGCCGTAGCTCGCCTCGGGATCCTCCGCGTCGGCGGATGCCCCGTGGCCCGGCAGGTCGATGGCGATGAGGCGGAACCGCGCGGTGATCCGCTCGACAAACAGCGGCCCGAAGATTTCCTTCCGGCTGCCCGAGCCGTGCAGCAGCACGAAAGGGAAGCCCGTTCCGCCGCTGTCGATCACCGACAGGGCGCCGTGTCGCGTAGCAATGGTGCGGACTGGCTGCATTTCGCGCCTCGGGCGGGTGCTGGACGCGGCATCCTGCGACACAAAACCTAAGGTTCGGTTGGAAACATCGGTGAACAATTCATTGCTTGTTTCCGAATGCGGGTTTCTGCAGATTGGGGCGTCGTAAGGATGGGGTATTGCGGTATGATCCTCGATGTTTTGCAGACTATTGTTGGCTGGGTGACGGTGGGCGCCTATGCCTGGGCCTTGCGGGCCCATTTTCGTTCCACCGAAGTGCCCACTGGCACCAAGGTCATCTCCGTCGCTGTTTCGGTGACGGCAATCGTCTATACCGCGCTGACCTGGACGGTCGAACAACCGGAACTCCCAGTGCTTCTGGGCCTCGCCATCCAGCTTGCCAGCCTGTGGCTGTTCCGCGAAACGCTGGTTGCGTCCAAGGCGGCAGCCCTGCGGCTCGCCTTCGATAAGGAGCTGCCGCATTCCCTCGTGCAGCAGGGGCCCTATCGCTTTGTGCGGCACCCGTTCTACGTCTCCTATCTGGTCTTCTGGACCGGATGGGCTTTGGCTTCGTGGAGCTGGTGGAGCGTGCCCTCGCTGCTGCTGATCTACGCCATCTACATCGTTGCCGCGCGGGGCGAAGAGGCGAAGTTCGCCCGCTCCGATCTATCGGGCAGCTACGCGGAGTATCGCAGCCGTACCGGAATGCTGTTTCCGCGCCTCGGACGCTGACCCGCCCTTCATGATCCTCTGCGCTGCGGGGCGCAGAGCGTCTTGCGCGGGCCGGTCATTTCCGCTCTTATGTTTGCAATTTCAACAATTGAAAGTGCGATAAAAGCAATGGCCGAGCTCCATCCGATCCTGCCCTTTTCCGGCACCGTACCAAGGCATGATACTGCGCTGCTGGTCATCGATATGCAGCGGGCATTCTTCTCTGATACCGACTCCCTTGGTCGCGCTGGTATCGACATGAGCCCGCTGCGCGCCGCGATCCCAGGCACGGTGAGGCTGGTCAATCTCGCGCGGGCCTCCGGCGTGCCGGTGATCTTCACACGCTATGTCTATATGCCCGGCATGGTCGATTTCGGCTGTATGGTCGGCGTGGCGCCCGAGTACCGGAAGCAGTCGAATTCCCTTGGTCATGGCACCGACGAGATCGAGCTTATCCCGGAGCTTGACGCCCGACCCGATGATATCGTCATCGACAAATCGCGCCCGAGCGCCTTCTACGGCACGCGGCTCGAGCCGGTGCTCACCGGTCTAGGTATTCGCAATCTCGTGGTCTGCGGCGTCACCACCAATATCTGCGTCGAAACCACCGTGCGCGACGCTGGCCAGCGCGATTATGGCACCTATGTGGTCAGGGATGCTGTGGCCGAGTTCCTGCCCGAGCGAAACCACTATGCACTGTTCGGCATGGCTTGGATGTTCGCCAATGTCTGCGATATCGCGCAGGTCGAGCGCGGCTGGGCAGCCGTTCCCGCCAGCAAGGTGGGATGAAGGCAGGGCGGACTTTCCGGGTTGAGGCTTCCTGCGCGGAGCCTCATCGGATGTATGCGCCCGGCTGCCGCGCCCCTTGTGGCATTTCGAGCTGGGCCTTTGCCGTCGCCGCATCCGATGGATGGCGTTGGTTCGCGCAGCGGACTCGTTGTCATCCCGGCACTTCGCAGTTGGCCGGCGAAGCCGGCGAAAGGCTTCTGTGAAGCCTTGGGACACACGAAGGCCAGGAGAGCTGTGCTCGAACGGCCAGAGCGCTTTCAGGAAAAGTTGCACGATTTTTCCGGTTCGAAAGCGCACCAAAACAAAGACTTAGAGCAGTTCGTCGATTCATTTGAAACGTGAAATGCTCTGGGACCCATCCTCAGATATCTCCTCGGTCGCGCGGTGGCTGCGTAAGTCACGGTACGACCTCATGGTGAGGCCGTTTGAGAGTTCGACCAAACTTATCCCCGTCCGCGAGTCCCGCCGTATATTGCCCTCATCTTCTCGTATGGAGGCGGGGTCGCGACGAACGGTTCGGCGGGGAGAGATCGGGCGGATGGGGAG
>CAYPYV010000279.1:0-3609 GCA_964414845.1 uncultured Devosia sp.
AGCGCCGATGATAGTGCGGATGCCCGTGTGAAAGTAGGACATTGTCAGGCTAATACATTGAAACCCCCGTCCTCCATGAGGTCGGGGGTTTTCTCATTTCCATTTGCGAATGCAGTGAAGGCGCTGCGGTTTCACCTGATGACGGGATGACTCGGGCTGGAGACAATAGTCCTGTTGAATGGAGACGATCATGACCGCTGCCTGGCTCAAGCACTATCCCCAAGGTGTTCCGGCTACCATTGATCCTGGTGCCTACGGCTCACTGCTGACACTGATTGACGAGAGCTTTGCAAAGTTCTCAGGCCGTCCGGCCTGTCACTTTCTTGGGCGCAGTTTCAGCTTCCACGATCTTGATGTTCGATCGCGCGCTTTTGCGGCATACCTTCAGTCGCTGGGTTTGCAGGCGGGTGATCGCGTTGCCGTGATGATGCCCAATGTTCCGCAGTATCCTGTGGTCGTTGCAGGCATCCTGCGAGCCGGTTGCGTGCTGGTGAACGTCAACCCGCTCTACACCCCGCGCGAGCTTGAGCATCAGCTCCGCGATTCCGGATCGTCAGCGATCGTCATTCTTGAGAATTTCGCAGCGACTTTGCGCGCTGCCAAGCATGCCATTCCGCCGAACCGAGTGGTTCTTGCCGCCATGGGCGATATGCTGGGAGTTGCCAAGGGCGCTGTGGTCAATGCGGTGGTGCGGCACGTCAAGAAGCTCGTGCCGGCTTTCGACTCGACGGGTTTTGTTCGATTTGGTACGGCCTTGCAGCGAGGAGCGGCACATCCGTACCAGCGACCTGAGGTTGATGCTGAAGATGTGGCCTTGCTCCAATACACCGGGGGAACCACTGGAGTCAGCAAAGGAGCGGTTCTCAGCCACCGGAACATCATCGCAAATGTTCTGCAATGCGAGGCTTGGTATCGACCGGTCCTTGGTGGGTTGCCTGCCAACGAGCCCTTGCTGACGGTTTGTGCACTGCCGCTTTATCACATCTTTGCGTTTACCGTGAACATGATGTTGAGCCTCCGAGTCGGTGGCGCCAACATTCTGATTCCCAATCCCCGAGACCTGCCTGCGGTGTTCAAGGCGCTCAAGCCGCATCGATTCCACAGTTTTCCTGCGGTCAATACCTTGTTCGGTGCCTTGGCGCGGCATCCTGAATTCAACACCGTCGATTGGTCGAGCCTACGTTTGAGCGTCGGGGGTGGCATGGCGGTGACCGCGGGTGTCGCGCAGCTTTGGCTAGAAAAGACCGGCTGTTCGATCTGTGAAGGCTATGGCCTGTCGGAAACCAGCCCGACCGCCAGTTGCAATCCGGTCGATGCCAAGAGCTACACCGGCACGATCGGCTTGCCCCTGCCGTCGACGGAGTTCAAGCTGCTTGACGATGCCGGGCGGGAGGTGGCGCTGGGCGAACCCGGCGAGATCGCGATCCGCGGCCCGCAAGTGATGCAGGGCTACTGGCAGCGGCCGGACGAGACGGCAGCCGTGATGACTGCAGATGGTTTCCTGCGGACCGGCGACATTGGCGTGGCCGATGAGCGCGGCTACTTCAAGATCGTCGACCGCAAGAAGGACATGATTCTCGTCAGCGGCTTCAACGTGTATCCAAACGAGATCGAGGATGTGATGTCGCGCATGCCTGGCGTGCTTGAGTGCGCGGCTGTTGGGGTGCCCGACGAGAAATCTGGCGAAGCTGTGCGCTTGGTCATCGTGCGTCAGGACCCCTCCCTCACCGAGGAGCAAGTGCGCGCCTACTGCCATGCCAATCTGACCGGCTACAAGCGTCCGCGCCAGATCGAGTTCCGGGCCGACTTGCCCAAGACCCCAGTCGGCAAGATCCTTCGACGCGAGCTGCGCTGATTCACGCGCTTCCGTCGCCGTCGCCCTGTTCAAGGATTGTCATGACCCTGGCCCTGATGGCGGCCATGCCCGAGGAGCTTGCCGCGCTTCTGGCCCAGTTGGACTCGCCGACCGTGCATCACCATGCCGGCCGTGCCTTTCACGCAGGTCGTCTCGAAGGACAGGACGTGGTGCTGGTGCTTTCGCGCATCGGCAAGGTCGCAGCCGCAACCACGGCCACCTTGCTGATCGAGCGTTTCAAGGCGCGGGCGATCGTCTTCACTGGCGTGGCGGGCGGGCTGCATCCGCAAGCTCGGGTGGGCGACATCGTCATCGCCCGCGAGTTGCTGCAGCACGATCTGGATGTCTCCCCCCTGTATCCGCGGCATGAGGTGCCGCTGACCGGACGCTCTCGCTTCCCGACCGATGCCGAGTTGAGTGACGGCTTGCAGGCCGCCGCGGCCGAGGCCTTGGCGGTCGAGCGTCTCGCGCTGGCCGCCTCGCTGGAGGCCTTGGGCATCTCGCATCCGCGCCTGCACGAGGGACTGATCGTCAGCGGCGACCGCTTCGTCGCCACCGCGGCAGAAAGCCAGGCCTTGCGCCACGAGCTTCCCGATGCCCTGGCCGTCGAGATGGAGGGCGCCGCCGTCGCCCAGGTCTGCCACGACTGCGATGTGCCCTATGCCGTGATCCGCAGCATCTCCGACCGGGCCGACGATGCCGCCCATGGCGACTTCCTGCGCTACCTGGCCGAAGTGGCGGCGCCGATGGCCGCGGCCATCCTGCGTTGCTGGTTGCGTCGCGGTCCGCTGCCAGTCTGAGCACTTGCGCGGCCGGGCTCGATCCGCCCCGGCTCGTCCGGCATCGGCGAGGCAGCCGCTCGGCAGGCCGCGCGGCTCGGCAGTTCAGTAACGCTCAGGCACGATCAGATCCTGCGGCACCGGATGCCGCAGGTAGTCGGCATGCCTCACGCGCTGAGGCAGATGCACGGCGGGCCGTTCCACCTCGGCATAGGGCATCTGCTCCAGCAGGTGGGCGATGCAGTTCAGGCGGGCCTTCTTCTTGTCGACGGCCTGCACCACCCACCACGGCGCTTCGGCGATGTGGGTGCGCTCCAGCATCGCCTCCTTGGCTACGGTGTACTCCTCCCAGCGGCGGCGGCTTTCGAGGTCCATGGGGCTGAGCTTCCACTGCTTCAGCGGGTCCTGGATGCGGGCCAGGAAGCGGGCTTCCTGCTCCTCGTCGGTGATCGAGAACCAGTACTTGATGAGCTGGATGCCGGAGCGGACCAGCATGCGTTCGAACTCCGGCACCGAGCGGAAGAACTCCTCCACCTCGGCCTCGCTGCAGAAACCCATCACCCGCTCGACGCCGGCCCGGTTGTACCAACTGCGGTCGAAAAGCACGATCTCGCCCGCAGCCGGCAGGTGGGCGGCATAGCGCTGGAAGTACCACTGCGTGCGCTCGCGGTCGTTGGGCGCGGGCAGCGCCGCCACGCGGCAGACGCGCGGGTTCAGGCGCTGGGTGATGCGCTTGATCACGCCGCCCTTGCCGGCCGCGTCGCGGCCCTCGAAGAGGATGACGACCTTGTGCCGCGTGTGCTGCACCCAGTCCTGCAGCTTGACCAACTCGCCCTGCAAGCGGAAAAGCTCCTGGAAGTAGAGGCGACGGGCTTCGCGGCTTTCCGCGCTGCGGCCGGTGTCGCGGTCGTCGAACTCCAGCTCCAGTTCCTCGTCCAGGCTGTCGAGCCGGTCCAGGAAGAAGCGTTCGACCAG
>CAYPYV010000280.1:0-3589 GCA_964414845.1 uncultured Devosia sp.
GCCGATGCCATCCGCGCCTGGCCCGAAGTGATGGAGTGCTATCTGATGACCGGGCAGTTCGATTTCCTGCTTCGCGTCGTCTGCGCCGACCTCGCCGCCTACGAGGCGTTCCTCAGGGAAAAACTCACGCAGCTCGAAGGCGTCGGCTCGATCGAATCGAGCTTCTCGCTGGCGCAGATCAAGTATTCCCGCGTGCTGCCGATATGACGGTGGTATAGGTGACCTCATGGTGAGCTTGTCGAACCACGAGGTCACGGTGCAACATCGGGGCGATGAAAATATCCTCCGCACTCGATGTCAGCGCGAAGCCGTTCCAGATCGGACTGAAGCCACTGCCGCCCGAGCAATGGATCGCACCACCACGCGACCTTGCAGCTTATCTCAATGAGAAGCATCGGCTCTGGCGCGAAGTCCCGGAGACGGTGTTCATGGCGGAGCCGGGCACTGAGGCGGCGCAGGCCGAACTGCTGGGCCAACTGGTCGCGCATCTCATTCAAGACCATTCCGGCACCTGGCTACGCGCGGGCAATCTGGTCAAGCCAACCGGCGCGTCCGCGGTCGATGTCACTGACGAGAGCCTGCCGGCGCTGCTCCGCGCCGCGTTCCTCGTACCCGACGATCTGGTGCTGATGCGCCGCCAAGAAGACGGCTGGCGGTTGGTCGCGGCCTCGCTGAGCTTCCCGTCAGCGTGGTCCCTCAAGGAGAAATTCGGCAAGCCGATGCACGAGGTGCACGCCCCGGTGCCCGGATTTTCCGCCGGCACCCGCAATGCCGAACTCATCACGCGGATGTTCGACAATCTCAGGCCTGAAACGCCGATGATCCGCTGGAACTGGTCGCTGTTTGGTGACGATCGATTGCATCACCCCGAGGGCGGCCACCCCGAACGCCCACGCTTCGGCGACGGTACCAGGGCCAGCCACGCCTTCCTGCGCGTGGAGCGCCAGACGCTGACGCGCCTGCCCGGAAGCCGCGACATCGTCTTTTCGATCGGCATTCATGTCGATCCGCTCGATGCGCTGGCGGGGCTCGACGATGGCGCTATCCGCGCCCGCGCCCTCCACGACCATATTGCTGCGCTCAGCTCCGAGCAGGTCGCCTATAAGGGTCTCACCCTCGAACGCGACCTCGTTTTGGCGAAGCTCGCCGAAATCGCCGAAGGCTGATCAGAACAGGCTGACCTTTTCTCCGCCATTGATGCGGTCGACCAGTACCTTGCACGGCGCAGATATCTGCTTCTTGTACTTGTTCAGGCACTCCTGCATGGCGTCGCCATAGCCGACCCCCTTGCAGAACTGCTTGGCGTCAACGCCGCATTTTGCCTGCAGATCCCATACTGACACCGCGTTTGCCGCGCCGGTCAAAGCCAGCGCGGCGAGAACTGCGATCACCATACGCATGACTCACCCCTCGTTTGATATGCGCAATATACGTATGGAGCGGGCGATTGGATCGGGGTCAGGCCTTGCCGCCGGTTTCGATGATGCCCTTGGTGAGGCTGCCCTCGGCCGGATAGAGCGGGATGAGACAGGCCTGCAATGCGTGATAGATGTCTCCCTTGCCGGCGAACAGCGTGTAGGCTGGCTTCATGTCGGTCGTCAGCTGCTCGTGCCAGCCGCCACGCTCGATATCGAGATAGTGGAGCGCGATGAGGTCCCAGATCTTCCGGTACCATGTTTCGTGGAACTCGCTCGGCTTGTGGGCAATGAGGAACGCTGCGGCGCCCGCGGCTTCCGATGCCGGCCACCAAAGCTTGTGCGGCTGGTCGGGTACGTCGTTCCAGTCGAGATTGTAGAAGAAGCCGCCGAACTTCTGGTCCCAGCCGATGGTGACCGACTGGCGGAACAGCGCCTCCGACGCTTCCGGCATCCAGGCGTGCTTCTTGCCGCCCAGCGCCCAGAGCTGCAGCACGAGGCGCGACCATTCGAGCCAATGGCCCGGCGTCGTGCCTTGCGGGCGGAACATCGGGTCGCCGTCATAGGCCTTGTCGACAGCCCAGTTCGCATCGAAATGCTCGGCCACGCGCCAGCCATTCTCCCGCGCGCGGCGATTGATGATCAGGTCGGCGATCCGCTCGGCCTTCACGAGATATTCGCGGTTGCCGGTCGCCTCGAAGGCGGCCATCAGCGCCTCGGTCAGGTGCATGTTGGAATTCTGCCCATGATAGGGCGCAATCACCGACCAGTCGGCGTTGAACTCCTCGGCGATGGCGCCGTGCTGCTCTTCCCAGAAGCGCGTTCCGAGTACTTCGGTCACGTCGGCGATCACCTTGTCGGCGAGCGGGTGCCCGAGCAGCTTGGCACTCGATGCCGCGAGCAGCACGAAGGCGTGGCCATAGCCCTGCTTCCGCCCCTTGTCGGCCGCGCCATTGTCGTCCACTGCCCAGAAATAACCGCCGCGCTCGTGGTCGCGATGCACGTTCCACAGGTATTGCATGCCGTGGTCGACCAACGCATCCGAGCCGGGCCGGCCGAGCAGGCTGCCGATCACAAAGCAATGCACCATGCGCGCGGTGGAATGGATGCCACGGATCGAGTTCCCCTGTTCGAGCGGCTTGCCATCGGCGCCGAGGTTATGGAAGCCGCCCTTGGGGTTGATGCTGCGGCTCGCAAAAAACGAGAACAGCTCTTCGGCCTGGTCCTTCAACCACTGCCGGTGCGTGGGCCGGCCAAGCCATGGGGTGGAATTGGACAGGGTCATGTGCGGCGCTCCCTCGGGCAGATTCTTGTGTTGGCCGCATGGCTAGCGGGGATTCTCGCGCGCGGCAACATGAGAACGTTGCAACGTTGCAGTTTGCGATGGAGCGAGTGTGGGGCTTGCAGATGTTGTCAAATGTGACTACATAGTTGCATGCTGCGCGACCCAAGGGCAATTTCCTGGATCAAGGCGGCGCGAAAGGCGTTCGAGCAGTTCCCAAAGGACGTGCAACTCGACGGTTTGCGCGCGCTGACTGTAGCCGCTGCGGGCGAGAAGCCGGACATCGCCAAGCCCCCGCAAGGACTAGGTTCCGGTGTTCTGGAACTGGTTCTGCGGCATCGCGGCGCTGCCTGGCGTGTCGTCTATGCCGTACAAATCGGCGATGATCTCTGGGTGGTTCACGCCTTCCAGAAGAAATCGACGAGCGGAATATCGACACCCGCCCATGAGATCGACCTCGTTCGGGATCGTCTCAGGAGATTGAAGGAGATGCTCAATGAGCGATGATTTCGAACTGGTGCGCGGAAGTGGCAACGTGTTCGCCGATTTCAGCCATCCCAATGCAACCGTGGAGCAGTTGCGGTCCACACTCGCTGCCGAGATCATCCGGGTGCTCGATGCTCGCGGGCTCACGGTGCGCGCCGCAGAAGCACTGACCGGCACAGCCGCTGCCGATTTCTCCCGTATCCGTCGGGCGAAGCTTGACCGGTTCACCATCGACCGGTTGATGGGCGTACTGTCGAAGCTCGATCAGCATGTTGAGGTCGAGGTGCGGGTGGTGGAGCGGGCGGCCTAACCGCTGGAATTCCACGCCCCATAGAGCGTCGAATGGAGCAGTGGCATGCCCTCCCCGGCGCGATAGACGACGAGGCCCTTGTCCGGCATCAGGTAC
>CAYPYV010000281.1:0-3566 GCA_964414845.1 uncultured Devosia sp.
CTGCGAGCTCGACGAGATGATTCTGACATCAATGGGTACCGGGACGCTGCCCCCCACGCGATGGAACTTGCTCTCGACAAGCGTGCGTAGCAGTGCCTGTTGCGCGGAGGCGGGCAACGCCGCCACTTCTGAGAGGTAGAGCGTACCGCCATGGGCGCGCTCCAAGGCGCCGACTTCGGTGCGCAGCACGCCGGTCTTCTCGCGCAACTCTTTGCCGAACAGCACCGTATGCACTTCCTCTGGCGAGTAGAGCGAACAGTTGATTTCGACGAACGGCGCCTCGGCACGGAGGCTCCTCTGGTGGATGAGCCGCGCACACAGCCCCTTGCCCGACCCCGAAGCACCAGAGACGAAGACGCGGGAATTGGTGGGCGCCGACTTGTCGATAAGGCCGCGAACCTGCTGCAGCACCTGCGAATTGCCGATCATTTCGGCGATGTTGCTCGAACGCTCGCGAAGGTCGGCGACCTCATTCTTCAGCCGTGCGGCTTCCATGGCACGCTGCGTGATGAGCAGCAGCCGATCTACCTTGAACGGTTTCTCGATATAGTCATACGCGCCACGTCGGATCGCGCTGACCGCAGTTTCAACATTGCCGTGGCCTGAGATCATGACCACCGGCATGTCAGGATGCTGGCTCTGGAAAACGTCAAGAAGCTGCAGCCCGTCCAGGCGGCTGCCCTGCATCCAGATATCGAGAAACACGAGGCTCGGCCGGCGTCTTGCGATCTCGTTGAGACCGGAATCCGCGTCGTGAGCCTGCCGGGTTTCGTAGCCTTCGTCTTCGAGGATACCGGCGATCAGGTCGCGGATATCGTCTTCGTCGTCAATGATAAGGATATCGAGGGCCATCAGCTCATATTGACCGCTTGCACGCGCGGCTCCTCTTGGTTTTCGTTTTCTGGTGATGCCCCACCCGCGTTCGTCGAAGCGGCGGGTAGCGAAGCGACGGCACCAGCCATCTCCGCTCGCGCCGCTGCGGCAGCCTGCTCGGCTGCCGAAATGCCAGAGCCCGGGCTGACGGGAGGGTCGACGGTCTCGCCATCGCCCTCATCCACCTGTCCCCGAGGAAGAGTGAAAGTGAAGCAGGCGCCGATCCGCCCGGACTCGTCCGGCTCGGCGTCCACGAGGTCGACCTTGCCCCCGTGCTGCTCGATGATCTTGGCGACAATGGCGAGCCCAAGGCCGGTGCCCTTCTCACGCGTTGTCACATAGGGTTCCAGCAGACGGTGCCGGTTCTCCTTGGGCCATCCCTTGCCATTATCGGAGACGGAGACGCGGATATGCTCGCCCTCTTCTTCTGCCCTGACGGAAATCACCGGGTTACGGATCGCCTCGATGCCGGCACCCTCGATCGCCTCGACGGCGTTCTTGATGAGGTTAGTAAGCACCTGACTCATCAAGCGACCATCGAACCAGGCCGTGATGGGTACCTCAGGCATGTCCATCCGTATTGTCACCTCCGGCAACCGCACGCTTTCGAGGAATACGGCCTGCCGAATGGCCTCGGTGAGATTGCCCTTCTCGGGCTTGGCTTGCGGCATACGGGCGAAGGAGGAGAACTCGTCCACCATTCGGCCGATATCGCCCACCTGCCGTACGATCGTGTTGATACACTTGTCGAAGATGTCAAAATCGTCCGCCAGCTTGCTGGCATAGCGACGGCGGAGGCGCTCGGCCGACAACTGGATCGGGGTCAGCGGATTCTTGATTTCGTGTGCGATACGACGTGCGACATCGGCCCACGCACCGGTGCGTTGCGCAGACAGCAAGTCGGTAATGTCATCCAGCGTGACCACGAAACCCTTGCTCTCCGCCACAGTGCCCTCGCGTGTCAGCTGTACCTGATAGGTGCGATAGTCGGGACCTGAACCGATTTCGATCTGATCCCGAATCTTGCCGCGGCGTGCAGCCTTGGCGCGCTCGATGATTGGAGCAAGAGCGGGAATTACCTCGTCGATCCGCTCACCGACCAATGAGATCTCGTCGCGTCCGATCATTTCGGAGGCCCGCGCATTCACCAGCGTGATGGCCCCGAACGGATCGAGGCCAACTATGCCGGCGGACACGCCTTCAACCACGGCTTCGGTGAACTGGCGGCGCTTTTCGTTGGTTTCGCTTGCTTCCACGATCGCCAGCCGCTGGGATTTGAGCTGCTGCGTCATGGTATTGAAGCGATTGATCAGGTCCCGAAGGTCGCCCCTGCCCTCCTGCACCGGCACTCGGACATCGAGATCGCCCTCCGATACGCGCGAAGAGGCGATCATCAGGTTACGGATCGGATCGACAAAGCGGTTGGCGAGAGCGATGCCGATCCACACGGCGGCAAGCAGGATGACAAGCGCCAAACCCACATACATGAGCGTGAAGGTGATCTGCAGGACGAGACGGTTGCTCTCGTAACTTCGGTACTCGGTTATGTTGTCGTCGGTGAGGCGCATGAACTCGAGCACCTCGGGGTCAACCTGGCGCGCCACGAACAGGAAGATATTGTCGTATCCCCTGAGTTTCACCACGGCGCCCACGAGGTTGGTGCGTCCCGGCGCAATGAGGGTAGGAGCGCCCTCCCCCACACCTTCCGTCAGGCCGTCAGGGACGCGCGGCGCGGTGCCGGGTGCATTGATCTGCGCCTTCATCAGCGTGTCGCCATCCGTGGAAATCAGCGAGCTGAAGGGCAAGGAGCGCGTAACGGCCAAGGCGGTGAAGATGCGCTGGAATTTCTCGCGGTCTGTCTCGAACGTGTCGCGCGCCTGCTCGATCTCGTTGGCGACCCAGATGATGTCGTCGCGAAGGACCTGCGCATGCTCGAGCATATAGGAACGCGCCACGAGGCGTGAGCTTTCCACCATGGTGCGCGTACGCTCGGAGAACCATTGGTCGAGACCCTGGTTGAGCGAGATCATCGCCACGACTGCCACGAGCAATGCTGGTACCGCAGCCACGACGGCGAACATGGTGACCATGCGGATCTGGAGCGTCGCGCCGGCCTCGCCACGTGTCTTCGACTGTAGCAGCAGCAATGCCTCGGTGATCACCAGAGCCACCACTGCCAGCACGAGCATGCCGTTGACGATCCAGATTATGGTCCAGATCTCGGGAGTCGGAGAGATATCCGTAGTGCCGGTCATCACCAGGAATGAACCGGAAGAGATGAACACCGACAGCAACACGATGATCAGGCCGACCATGCGCACGGCCTGGCGACCGGTGTCACCGAAACTCAGGGAGCGCGGTCTGGCCGTTGGAGGGGGTGTCGCCTTTTTCAGGTCGGTGGCCGGTAGCGTTGCGTCGTGCATTCCCACACTCTGTTCCGAACCGCTGGCGGCACCGAAAGTGCCATGGTTCCGAACGATTGTTGCCAAAATGTGACACCAACGCCCGCAGCACGGGCGCTACTCAAGGCGAGTGACTACGCCCATTGCGATATTTTTGCAACAGCCGATTGACGCAGCGTGAACCTACTGGCGTCGGGATTGCTTCACGATCTCGATACTGTGGGTGCGGATTTTCTTGCGCAGCGTATTGCGGTTGAGTCCAAGCAGATCGGCAGCGCGGATTTGGTTGCC
>CAYPYV010000282.1:0-3541 GCA_964414845.1 uncultured Devosia sp.
TTCAGCGAGATCGGCTCCGCCCCGATATCGGCGGCGATCGCCGGCAGCGACGTCGCGATCACCGTCGAGTCCATGTTTTCCATGAACAAGGCGACGGCCAACACGAGCGGTACGATGCGCACGGCACTTGTCCTAATTCGTTAGGATCAAAACTATGATGATAGATAGCCTTCGCTACGCGTTCACGCAACCGGCGGATCATCGTCTTTTCGTTGACCTTTCGGCGCATCGCGTGGCCTAATCCCTCCAAAGCCGAAGGGGATCGGCTGAGGGAGACAAAGCCATGAAGAGCTTTTCGTCATCGAGTTTCGCGTCCGGTCAGACTGAAGCGCTCGATCTTGCCTTTGCAGCCGTGCAACGCGACCCCCAGGCACTCTTCACTGATTTCCAGTGGTTCCTTTATGCCGGCAAGGACACCATCTTCTTCACCGCCTTCTCGAAGACGCCGTTCGACAGGGAGATGCTGAAGGATCTTGTCGCCAAGGTCGTCGGCCTCGCGCCACAGCTGACCCATGGTTTCGTCGGCGCCCGCCCGGGGCATCCGCTCACCGAAACCCAGCTCGATGCCATCACCTCGGTCGAAAGCGTCGATAGCTTCGATGGTTACCCGGACAAGTGGCTCTCGCGCAGCGCGGATATCTTCGATCACCCCGACCTGCCGCTATTCCGCTTCATGGCTGCGACACTTCGAAACGGTCCGGACGAACAGGGCAGGGCGTCGATCATCCAGATCCGCGCCGCCCATTGCGTGCTCGAGGGCTCGGATTCCGCGCTGCTCTCCCGCTCGCAATCGGCGAGCCACGGCATCCAGTCCAACAAGGCCAACAAGGTGCCCTTCGGACAGTTGCTCAAGGCGCGGCTCGAGGCGGGTCTCGGCGCGGCCATCCATCTGTTCTTTGCGCACCTCCTGTCGCCTGCCGACAAACCGACTTTGTTCACAACGCTCGCCCTGCGGCGCGATCGCATGCGCCGGCTGGCATCGAAGCTGGGCGTCCGGCAGCGCTCGCTCTACTTCGCAATTGTCACCCACGCGCTCCATTCCGAGACGGATCGGCGTTTCAACAAGGAGCTGATCTCGGCTGCCTACACCATGCTGGATACCAGACGCACCGCTGCCGACGATGATTTCTTCCGCGTCCGCACGCTCATGGCCAAGTTTCCCTACTTGGACGATTTCGTCGCCTATGTGCGCAGTGTCGACAGGGTAGTGGGCGAACTGGAGAACCAGGATATCTCGAAGTTCCAGCGCCAGATCCTTGCGCTCTTTTCCATGCACCGCCGGCTGAACAAGCTTTTCCCATTCATGTACGGGCCCCGATTCTGGCGGCTTGGCGGCCGCGCCGACGGCGTGCTGACCCTCGTGCCACCCCACCGCAGCTTCGGGCCTGTCACCGAGTGGATGATGGAGCCCATCTATTGCGGGGCCTATCATCCCATGGCCAACATCTGCACCTTCTGCCCCGGGCGCGAATACATGACGCTCAACTTCACCATGGAAGCGCGCAACACCGAGATGATCTCGCGCATCGAGCCGCTGGTCGCGCGCATCGAACGCGAGATGGGCATCACTGCCGCCATCGACGCCTGACTGCAGTCTCGCAGCCAGCCATGCTTTCGCCGCTCCGGTGCCCTGCGGCGAAAGGCTTTGCAATTTCCGGGCGCGCTGCTATTGACCCTTGCCAACCCGTGAGCCGGCGACGAGTCGCACCCGCCTCACGGGCTTCCGTTTTTCTGACCGTGAGAATGGGAAGGGCACCCCCTTGGCGAAGATCGTTACCTCCATCACCGGCGAGAGCGCCCTGACCTTTGACGACGTGCTGCTGCAGCCGGCGCATTCCGAGGTGCTGCCGGCAAATGTCGACATCCGCACCCGCGTTACCCGCGATATCTCGCTGAACATTCCGGTCATCAGCGCCGCCATGGATACGGTCACCGAGAGCAACATGGCCATCGCCATGGCTCAGGCCGGCGGCCTCGGCGTGATCCACAAGAACCTCGATGTGGCCGTTCAGGCCGAGCATGTCCGCGCCGTGAAGAGCTTTGAAAGCGGCATGGTGGTCAACCCCATCACCATCGGGCCCGAAGCCACCCTCGCCGATGCGCTTTCGCTCATGCAGATGAACCGCATCTCCGGCATTCCGGTCGTGGAAAACGGCGGCTCCGGCGGCCGGCGCCTCGGCAAGCTTGTCGGCATCCTCACCAATCGCGACGTGCGCTTTGCCTCCAACCCCAATCAGCCGATCTCCGAGCTGATGACCCGCGAGGGCCTCATCACCGTGCGCGACGGTGTGAGCAAGGCCGATGCCAAGCGGCTGCTGCACGCCCACCGCATCGAAAAGCTGCTGGTGGTCGATGACGAAGGTCGTTGTGTCGGCCTGATCACCGTCAAGGATATCGAGAAGGCCCAGCTCCACCCCAACGCGGTGAAGGATGCGCAGGGCCGCCTTCGCGTCGCCGCAGCGACCGGTGTCGGCGACGCCGGCTACGAACGCGCCATGGCGCTCATCGATGCGGGCGTCGATCTGCTCGTTGTCGACACCGCGCATGGCCATTCGCAGGGCGTGCTCAACGCAGTCGAACGGGTCAAGCGCGAGAGCAACTCCACCCGCATCGTCGCCGGCAATGTCGCAACGCGCGAGGCCACCAAGGCCCTCATCGACGCGGGCGCCGATACGGTGAAGGTCGGAATTGGCCCGGGCTCCATCTGCACCACCCGTATCGTCGCGGGCGTGGGCGTGCCGCAGCTTGCCGCCGTCATGTCCTGCGCCGAAGAGGCCGACAAGCAGGGCGTGCCGGTCATCGCCGATGGCGGCATCAAGTTCTCGGGCGACCTGGCCAAGGCCCTCGCTGGCGGCGCCAGCTGCGTCATGATCGGCTCGTTGCTCGCCGGCACCGACGAAAGCCCGGGCGAGGTCTATTTGTACCAGGGCCGCTCCTACAAATCCTACCGCGGCATGGGCTCGGTCGGCGCCATGGCGCGCGGCTCGGCCGATCGCTATTTCCAGCAGGAAGTCAACGACAGCCTCAAGCTCGTGCCCGAGGGCATCGAGGGCCAGGTGCCCTACAAGGGCCCGGCCGGCAATGTGCTGCATCAGCTCACCGGCGGTCTCCGCGCCGCCATGGGCTATACCGGCGCGCCGGACCTCGAAGCCTTCCGCGCCAACGCCACCTTCGTGAAGATCTCCGGCGCTGCGCTCGCCGAAAGCCATGTGCACGATGTCTCGATCACGCGCGAGAGCCCAAACTATCGCGGGGCTTGAGACGTTGCTTCGCTGACCCGAAGCCGAAGGCGCGGGATACTCCGCGCCTTCCTCTTTTCAGAGATCCGACCCATGACCCTGACCGCCAATGCCCTCTGGCTCGTCACCGCCATGCTGCTGCAGGGCGCGCTCGCCCTTGGCCTCGTCTTCTATCTGGGCTCGGTCCGTGTCCCCATGGTGCTCAAGGGCAAGATCCGGCCCGATGCCATCGCCACCGATCGTCGCGGCTGGCCCAAGGAAGAATGGCAGATCTCCAACGCCTTCGATAACCAGTTCCAGCT
>CAYPYV010000283.1:0-3501 GCA_964414845.1 uncultured Devosia sp.
CAGGTCGATCTGCCGCGCGGTGAAAAATCCGGTCTTGTCGAGGCGGTGAAACTGCTCGACGGCATCGAGGGCGTGCATGTCTCGCGCTTCAACGACAAGGACGTGGTGCGCCACGCGCTTGTCGGGCGTATCGTCCGCGCCTACGAGGCCGACAACCAGCGCCGGCTCGAGGCGGCCGAGGCCGCTCGCGAGGCGCCGAAGCCCTGATGGCGAAAGCACCGCTGGAAATTGCCTTTGCCGTCAATGCCGGCAATTGGCCCGATGGGCTCGAGGAGCGCGCCGAGATCGCTATCGCCGCCGCCCTCAAGGCCTCGAAGGCCAAGGTCCGCTCCGTCTCCGAAGTTTCGGTGGTGCTCACCGATGATGCGGAGCAGCGCGAACTCAACAAGGAATGGCGGGGGATCGACAAGTCCACCAACGTGCTGAGCTTTCCGCAGCTCGAGCCTTTCACGCCGCTCGAAGGCATTGTCGGCGACATCATCCTCGCCGAGGAGACTCTCCGTCGCGAGGCCGAGGAGATGGGCATCAGCTTCGAGGCGCATTTCACCCACCTCGTTGTGCATGGATTCCTGCATCTGCTGGGCTATGATCACATCGAGGACGACGAGGCTCTTCAAATGGAGGGCCTCGAAACCCAGATACTGGCCGGTCTCGGCATTGCCGATCCCTACGCCGACGGGTAATCTTCACCTTCCGATCAACATGAGGCTGCTATCGCGGCCCGGGCAATGAACGACATAGATTCGACGACACCGCCGAAAAAGCCGAACGGCAAGCCGGCGGCCGAGCCTTCCTCTAGTCCCGCCTCCGCGCCGGCGCGGGGGCCAGGGTTCTGGTCGCGCATCAAGGGGCTGCTGGCCCTGCGCACTGTGTCGCTGCGCGACGATCTCGAAGTCGCTCTCGAAAGCGACGCGAGCAGCGAAACCGCCGACTTCACCCAATCCGAGCGTGTCATCCTGAAAAACGTGCTCGACCTTGCCGACAAGCGGGTCGAGGACGTGATGATCCCGCGCGCCGATATCGAGGCCATCGAGGTCACCCATACCCTGGGCGATCTCGTCGCGCGCTTCCGTCAGGTCGGCCATTCCCGCATGCCGGTCTTCAAGGAAAGCCTCGACGACATCATCGGCTTCATCCACGTGAAGGACGCGCTGCGTCGCATCACCGAGGTTGTGGCCGACCCGGACGCGGCTTCGCCGGTCAAGCTGGTCTCGCCCCCGCTCCGCTCGAAGCTCGAAAAGTTCGACCTCTTGCGGCAGGTTCTGTTCGTGCCGCCGCTGATGCCGGTGGGCGATCTGCTGCAGCAGATGCAGGCGAAGCGCGTCCACATGGCGGTCGTCATCGACGAATATGGCGGCACCGACGGCCTCGTCACCATCGAGGATCTGCTCGAGGCGGTGGTCGGCGAAATCGAAGACGAGCACGACGACGATGTGGCGCTCATCCGCAAGGTGAATTCCAATCTCTACATCGCCTCTGCCCGTGCCGAGCTTGCCGAGCTACGCGAAATGCTCGGCCCTGAATTCGACCCCGGTGCCCATGCCGATGAAGTCGATACGCTTGGCGGCCTCGTCTTCGAGCTGGCAGGTCACGTGCCTGCCAAGGGCGAGATTGTCACCGGCATAAAGGGCTTCGAGTTCGAGATCCTGCAATCCGACAGCCGGCAGGTGAAGCGCGTCAAGATCAAGCGGTTGAAGCAGCGCGCGCCGCGCCCGAAGCTTCCGATCGTGGACAAGCTCGGCAAGGACAAGCCGGTTGAAGGCGCAGCGCCGCCAGCAAGCGTGCCCGCCACCACGAAGGCGCCCGAGGACACGACCCCGGCCGCGCCGTGATCGGGGCCGCAAATCTCGCGCATCTGCTCGTCTACGGCACGCTGCAGCAGGGGCAGCGCAACCATCACCTCATGGCGGGGGCCCGGAGCCTCGGCCATGCGGAGACGGCCGAGGCGCGGTTCAACCTTGCTGTCTATGGATCCGTATCGACACCCGGGCGCGTCACGCCGGCAGTGTCCCCCGATGGACCATGGCGCATTGGCGGCGAGCTCTTCGCCGTGGGCCCCGAGCTCTTGGCAGAGCTCGATCGCTTCGAGCGCGCCGGCATCGACTACGACCGGGAAGCGGTGCCGCTCGCTCTCGGTGGCAGCGCGTTCATCTATCTCCATCGCGCGCAATCGCGGCGCCTGCCGCTGCCCGATGCGCCGGGCCGCCTCATCCAAGGCGACTGCGCCACCTGGCGAGATCCCATGCACGGCCCTGCCGCTTGACCTCGCTCCATTGCGCCGCGACCTTGCAGCCACCCTCTGATTCGAGCGCTCGATGAACCGGCTCGCCGAAACCCTGATCCTTGCCGAAGGCTGGCGGCGCCTCCTCATCCTGATTGCGGCGGGGGCCGTCTCGGCCCTCTCCGTGCCGCCGCTCTTCATCCTCCCCGCGCTGTTCATCGGCCTTCCGGTCTGGGTCTGGGCGCTGGATGGCGCCGAAACCATGCCGCGCCTCGGCCGCGTCTTCGGGCCCGCCTTTCAGATCGGTTTCGCCTTCGGAATCGGTTATTTCACCGTCGCGCTCAACTGGCTCGGCGCCGCATTTCTGCAGCAGGGCGGCATCTTCCTGTTGCTGATGCCCTTCGCCATTGTCGGGCTCGCCGCCATCCTGTCGATCTTCTGGGGGCTTGCGAGCGCATTGGCCCATCGCTTCTGGTCGGGCGGCGTGTTCCGGCTGTTTGCGTTCGCCGGCGCTCTCGCGCTGGGCGAATGGGCCCGCGGCCATTTGTTTTCTGGCTTCCCCTTCGATCTTGTCGGCTATGCCTTCACTGCCAATGAGCCGATGATGCAGGCGTCGTCGCTGATCGGCATCTACGGGCTTACCGTGCTCGGAATTCTGGTGGCGGCGACGCCTGCGCTGATCTGGCCGGCCACGCGCCGCCCGCTGACAGCGCGGCTGTTGCCGTTCTTCCTCGCCATTGCGGCCGTGGCCATTCAATACGGCTACGGCCAGTTCCGGCTTTCAACCACGCCGGTTGCCCCGCGCACTGACATGGTGGTGCGCATGGTGCAGCCGATGATCCTCGATCATCAGTCCTTCGGGGTCGTGAACCCGGCCGAGATCGTCGGCAAGCTCACCGGGCTTTCGGCCGCAAAGCTCGGCCCGGCGGGGCAGGGGCTCGACAAGGTCACGCAACTGGTCTGGCCGGAATCGGTCTTCCCGTTTTTCCTCTCCGACTATCCGGTCGGTATCGCGCAGATCGGCCGCATGCTGCCCGAAAACGGGCTGCTGCTCACCGGCGCGCCGCGCCAGGCGCTCGGCGACGACGGCCTGCCGGTGCCCGACAACCCGGGCTACAATTCCATCCTCGCCATCGACCATTCCGGCGAAATCGTTGCCAGCTATGACAAGTCGCATCTCGTGCCCTTCGGCGAATACCTGCCGTTCCAGTCCTTCTGGAAGCTGTTCGGCATTTCGCAATTCGTGCCCGGCAGCGCCGGCTGGGCCCCGGGTGACGGCC
>CAYPYV010000284.1:0-3486 GCA_964414845.1 uncultured Devosia sp.
ACGGACCCGCGGGTGCAGGGGGCGTTTCCGGTGCAGCCTTTAGTTGCGCCGAGTGCGGAGCAGCTTGGGATGCTCGTCCTACTGCAGGTGCAAGCCGGCCCTTCAAACGTGCACCTTGCTGCACCCATGGGAGGACAGCGTGGGCCATGAGCCTCACGTCCAAACCTGCCGACACTCTGCCGCTGGCCCATGGCTGGCAATACAGCGGTTGCTGACATCCAACAACGGACTGCGAACGTCCGGTGCCGCCACGTTCAGTCCAGTTCGCTCGCTGGCTCCATCGGCCTGAGGATCGACCGCGCGCGGCGATCAAATGTAGAACTTGAATGGAAGCATCGGCTCATTGTTCCGCGGTGCGGCGACGAGGATGTCGCCAATGGCATCCGCAAAGCGGATAGTCACCGGTGAACGGTCGTTGAAGAGACAGGTGTTGAAGTTGATCTTCGACAGGGCGAGTACGTCTCGCATGACTGTCGAGAGTGATGCCTCACCACGGCGAATGCGCACCTCCAAAGGATTCGGCGTGTCGGGCCCCATGTACGTGCCAAGCCTCGGAACAAAGCCGGACGTCCACAGGAAGCCGGACCGCTCGCCGATGACCATAGCCGTCCCACGGATGACCGGGTACTCGCCAGACCGGAACAGTTTCAGCTGGTCCCATGCGTCCGAGATCTGAACGCCAACGACATTGGTGGTCGTCCCTTCGCAGGCAGCCTTGAACCCTGCCCACTCGTCGTCGTTGAAAGAAGACTTCGCATGGATGAAGAGTTCGGCCGGCTCCTTGCCATGCTTGCTCTTGTACTCATTGAGCACAGTTCCGACCAGGCGCGCGGCCGCCGACGCATCAAGATGGAACTGCTTCGTGTCGGGGTGGAACCACGGCCCGAGTGCACCGCGAAACACGACGCCTTCGCCGTCGGACAGGAACATCTGCGCCGCGCAAACGGAGTGGCTCGCCTCGTCGTCTTCGTTCTGCCGCTTGTAGACCAATCCAACGTAGCAGACTCCAGGCCGCATTGAGGCAATCTGCCAAGGGCGCCCGCCGCTCTTGTAGTACGACCCTGAGCAAAGCTTCCAGGCCAGCGTCGCCGGGTCCTCCAACTGGCGCTTCGGCTGCCCGTTCGACTTCAGGAAGTCCCAAGGAGCGAGCGTGCTCTCCCGCACGAGTTGCGTCACCACTTTCTGGTCGAGAAGCCTGGCCTTGAGCTGTCGACGAAAGTTCTTCTCGTACTTGTAGACCTCGGCTTCCTCCTCAGCGTCGCCGAACAGCGTCGGCTGCTTTGCCAGCCTGAGCGCGTCACGCTCCTTCAGCGTGACCTTACCCTCGACTCGTTCCGCCTTGGGGACAACGGACTGTGGCCGACCGAGTTCGTACACGAACTCTGGGATGACCACGTACCAGAAGCTCGGCGGGTCTTCGTCCCGGCGGTGAGCCTCGACCAAGCGTTCCACAAATACATCGACCACGGCCTTGATGGCCTCATGTCGATTCGCGATGTGGATGCGTCGATGCAGGTCCGCCTCGTCAAGGTCGTCGATGACATGCGTCGGTCTTGTGTTCCATATCGCATTGAAGGCCTCCGAGAAGCCTGGAAACGGGACATGGTGAGGCTCGAGCAGCTTCGCGCCGCGTCGCGGCGGTGGCGTCGCGATGAACGACGAGACTTGCTCGGCCCAGCGTCCGAAACGCTCCAACCCTGCCTTTGTGCCTATGAAGCCGTAGCGAATTGGCCTGGGGTTCACAGTTGCATCCACCGGCCCGTACAAGTACAGGCCATCGCGCGAGTACTCGAGCTCCTGGCCGTACCGGAACTCAAGCTTGGGCTCTTCGACGTGGACCAACTGAGGGCGAGGCGGGCGGCTCACTCTTCGTCCTCCTCGGGCATTTCGTCGGCCCAAACGTCGGCGGGAATGTCTGGGTCGTCATCGTCCGGCGGAAGTTCGTCTCCTTCGAGCACGGTCACCGGGCAACTGAACTGCATAGGCGGCACGGCCAGCGCGATGACCTCGCCTGCGGCTACGGGGAGGTGGAGTTCCGACTTCCGGTCGGCGAGCCACCATAGGTAGGCGCAGAGCATGTCGCGCCAGCGGGCATTGCGCCAGCCCTTTGCGAAGGAACGCCGCAGCACGTGTGACCGCTTCGCGTCCTCGATAGCGTCCATGCCGTTTTCGCTGAAGACCAGCCTCGGCGATACGCGGAGGTGCCATAACGGTGAGGCCCGGAGTTGCGCGTTCATCGCATAGTGCCAATGCACGCCACGCTTGCCCGACTGGCCTATGACCTGACGGGAGCCACGGCGGTAGCTCCAATCAAAGCGCACCTGGCCCGACGGCGCCGTCTTGATGTCCCCCCACCAACTGACTCGCCTTCCTGAGCCGGAGAACCCCTTCAGACCTCGGTCTCTGCAGAACTTGTCGAACGCCTGTGCGCCCAGGTCGGAGTACATGCGCTTGGCCTGGTACGGCTCAATCCCGTAGTCTGGCCATCCTCCCTCCAGAAACCTGCGCGTCGAAATCGACGCGACATCCTTTCCCGGCAGGCCAGTGCCCAGGTTGCCATCGGCATCGGGAACCGCAAACGTGATGACGCCTGCGCGGTGTGGCACTGCGGCGAACGAGTGGTGCTGCCGGTTGAGGAAGGGCTCCAGCGGTGCCCCAACAACGGACTCGCAGAAGTGGATGCGCTTGGGCTGCCTCTGAACCTGCAGCCAGTTGGACGCCAGTGGCTCCGACTTGGCCAGCAGTTGGTCGGCACCCAGCGCATGGCTGTTCAGCCAGGATGTCATCGCGTCGGGTGCTTCACGAGGGAGACCGATGTCGCGGAGCAAGTCGGCCAGCTCCGTCAGCCCTCTGGCCCAGCCTGCCTTGAAGTCAATGTACTGCGCTTGGGCGACCAGAAATGGAGCTTCGTAGGGGGTCTCAAGCCGAAGCGGAATGATGAAGGCCTTGTCATTCAGCTGTCGGGCTAAGTCTGACCCAATCTGAATCTCATTCCGAACGCCTTGCTTCTCAAGCCCGGTGGGGGTGCACACGAGGAGCATCTTGGCAGCGCGCTTCCGAAGTGCACCCTCCAGTTCACGTGCCCAGTCAACGCCCCCGTGCAATCGCATGACGTCGGCCCAAACTTCGTAGCCCATTGCCGTGAGCTTGGCGCCGAGCCACCGCACAAAGTGGTTGTCCTCGGGTGTGGCATGCGAAATGAAGATTGCTTTGCGCTCAGTAGCCATAGCCAGATGTCACCGTCTTCGTAGCCCCGTCCATGACTCGATTGGTCGAGGACGCGTTCCGATGTTAGCGGTCATGATTTCGCTGGCGCGCAGAGGTGCGATACCGGAGTACCCCGCGCTGCTGACCTCGATAGCCCGCGACCAGACCGCTCCTTTCGCCGTTCGCGCCCCCGCCTTTCGCGCCAGCATGGCCGCAGCACTCGTCTGCGCCCGCCATGCAGTCCTCAGCCCCGCTCGCCGCGTTCCCGGCCACCGACCC
>CAYPYV010000285.1:0-3480 GCA_964414845.1 uncultured Devosia sp.
GCTGATCACCGGCAGCGGGCCGATCGGCGCGCTTGCGGCGCTGGCGGCGCGGGTGCATGGCGCGCGCGAGATCGTGGTGACGGACGTGCTCGACGGACCGCTTGCCTACGCGGAAAAGGCAGGCGCCGACCGCACCATCAATATCGCACAGGACCCCGACGCGCTCGCGGCGCTGGCTCAGGGCAAGGGCACGATGGACGTGATGTTCGAGGCTTCGGGGAATGCGGCGGCGCTCGCCACGGGGCTTCAGGCGCTCAGGCCCCGCAGCACCTTGGTGCAGCTCGGGCTCGGCGGCGATATCGCCCTGCCGCAGAACGTGGTGGTGGGCAAGGAAATCGAGATCAAGGGCTCGTTCCGCTTCCACGAGGAGTTTGCGCTGGCGGTGGACCTGATCAACCAGCGCCGCGTGGACGTGAAACTGCTGCTGAGCGACACCTATGGCGTGGAAGATGCGGTCAAGGCGTTCGAGCGCGCTTCGGACCGTGCGCATTCGATGAAGGTGCAGCTCACGTTCTGAAGGTGCCCGATCAGGCGCTCTCGCGCTCGACGACGCGAATGCGGATGAGCTCGATGCTGCCGAGCGAGGGGTCGCGCTTGCCGGCGATGGCATCGCGCAGGCGAAGCGCGGCGCGTCGGCCGATTTCGTAGCATTCGACATCGACTGTGGTGATGCGCGGATGCGAATAGGCCGCCACCTCGAAGTTGCCGAAGCCGGCAATGGCGACATCCTCCGGCACCCGCAGCCCGCGGCGGTGGCACTCCATCAAGGCGCCGAAGGCCGAGAGATCAGACACGCAGATCACCATTTCGGTATCGGGCCAACGGGCGAGCATCGAGACGACTGCCTGCCCGCCCTGTTCGATGGAGATGGGTGGGGCGCCGAAGCTGATCAAGCGGTCGGCGGGCAGGCCAAGCTCGTTCAAGACGCGCTGGAAGCCATTGCGGCGCTGGCTGCCGCGGGTATCGCGTTCGGTGGTGCCGCCGATATAGCCGAAGCGGCGATAGCCCTTTTCTGCAAGCCGGCGGACAAGGAGTGCCATGGCGTCTTCATTGGAAAAGCCGACCACCTGGTCGATCGGGTCTGGTGGCATGTCCCAGGTTTCGACGACCGGAATGCCGGCGCTGATGAGGAGCTTGCGGGTGCGAGCGGTGTGGCTTCCACCCGTGAGGATGACGCCTTCGGGCCGGCGGCGCAGCATGGATTCCACCAGCTTTTCCTCGCGCTCGGCGGCATAATCGGTATAGCCCAGGAGCAATTGCAGGCCAGTTCCTTCGAGCGCGTCGGTGATGCCCCGGGCGGTGTCCGAGAAGTTGGAATTGTTGATCGATGGGATGATGGCGGCAACAAAACCGGTGCGCTTCGAGGACAGGCTGCCGGCCGACTGGTCGAGCACATAGCCAAGCTCCTCGATGGCGACGTGAATGCGTCGACGGGTTTCGGCGCTCACCGCGCCATCATGGCGGAGGGCGCGCGATACCGTCATCTTGGAGACGCCGGCCCGGCGGGCAACATCGGCCATGGTAGGCTGCTGAGCGTCGACGGGTCGGTCGGAACTGTTCTCTGACACTGTGTCCTCGCCTTTGGCGGCTGCCGCTCATCACCTGCCACAACAGGGTACGGATGCAAAAAGCACAAGCAAGACATGGCGTTAGTCGCACCGCTGCGCAACAGCAGGGCTTGTGATACCGATAACATAGAGAGACAGGCCGCGAAGTGCAACGTCCGTCGCTCGACGAACGGTCAGCAGAGGGGAGTTCCGGCGCTTTACCGGCGATGGAAGACGGGCACCCGCTTTTCCTTGAAGGCGGCACGGCCTTCGGCGGCATCTTCCGTGGCAAAGCAGATGGCCTGCAGGTCGCGCTCATAGGCGATGGCGTTGGCGATGGAGAGTTCCCACGCGGCGCGGAGATTGAGCTTGGCGGTTTCGGCTGCGATGGGCGCGCGGCTTGCGATGGTGTGTGCGAGCTTCAACGCCTCGGCCATGAGGCTGTCGCGCGGCACGACGCGCGAGACGAGGCCCCAGCGCTCGGCGGCTGCGGCATCCACGGGGTCGCCTGTCATGATCATCAGTGCTGCGTTGGAGGGGCCGACGGCATGGGCGAGGTTGGCGGCCATGCCGCCGCCACCGATCCAACCGAGCTTGATCTCGGGGGCGGCAAAGCTGGCAGTGTCCGCGGCGATGCGGATATCGCAGGCCATGGCGGTTTCGAGGCCGCCGCCGAAGGCATAGCCATTGACCGCGGCGATCGAGGGCTTCAACAGCGCGCGGATGGCGTCGCAATAGTCCGGCCGGTTGCGGAAGTTCCAGGCGGTGTCATAGGCGTCGAGCGTGCGGATGTCGGAGCCGGCGCAGAATGCCTTTTCGCCCGCGCCGGTCAAGACGACGCAGCGGATGGCGTCGTCGCGGTTGAAGGCATTAACGGCAGCGACCAGCGCCTCGGCCATTTCCGGCGTCATGGCGTTGAGCTTTTCCGGCCGGTTGATGGTGATGATGCCCACCGCGCCATCGCGGCTCGTGAGGATATTGTCGCTCATGGCGCGGTCTCCACCACGGTGCCGGCGGCGATGAGCGCTTCGATCTGTGCCTCGGACAGACCCGCCTCGGCGAGGATTTCGCGGCTGTGCTGGCCGACGACCGGCGCGCCGCGTTCGACGCGGCTCGGCGTCTTCGAGAAGCGGATGGGGAAGCCCGGTGTCTTCACATGGCCTTCGGTCGGGTGGTCGTACTCGACGAAGGTGCCGTTGTGCCTGATCTGCGGATCATCGACGAGATCGGCGTAGCCATAGACCGGGCCGCACCAGATATCGGCGGCACGGAGCGCCTCGAGCCATTCGGCGCTGGTGCGGGTCTTGAGCCGCTCGCGGGTCTTTGCGAAGATTTCGTCGCGCCGGGTCCAGGTGTCGGTTTCGTCGTCCATTGCGAGAAAGCTCGGCTCACCGATCACCTCGCCCAATATCTTCAGCTTGGGAAAGGCAACGATGATGAAGCCGTCAGCGGTGGCGAAGGCGCCATAGGGCGCGCGGATATAGACATGCGCGTGCGGCTCGGCGGAGCGCTGCTGCGGCTTGCCGGCGACGGTGAAGACCGAGAGCTCCTGCATCTGCAGCGTGGTGATGGCATCGAGCATGTTGACCTCGACGAGCTGGCCTTCGCCTGTCCGCTCGCGATGCAGCAGCGCCGCGAGCGCGCCCTCGAAGGCGGTATAGGCGGTGACGGCATCGACGAGATATTGCCCGGCGGGGGTGGGCGCTTCGCCCTCGCGGCCGGCCGACAGCATGGCGCCCGACAGGCCCTGGAGCACCAGATCCTGCCCCGGGCGATCGCGATAGGGGCCGGTTTCGCCATAGCCCGACATGGAGACATAGACGAGGCGCGGATTGAGCGCGCTGAGGGTCTCGTAGTCGAGCCCCAGCCGCTTCGCGACGAGATTTCAAAAGCCCTGCCCGACGTGATCGCCGCCTGCAAGGTGGCCGGCTTT
>CAYPYV010000286.1:0-3464 GCA_964414845.1 uncultured Devosia sp.
CGACCCCGTCAGGTCAACGAGCCCACCACGCCCTCGATGAGATAGTCGGTGCCCCAGAGCGAGCCGTCATAGAGCCCGAGCGTGCCGTCGATCACCTGCTTGCCCGTATTGTCCTTGAGCGGGCCGACAAAGATCGGCGCGCCGCCCTTCACCTCGGCAATGGCTTTCTCAGCCGCCGCCTTGGCTTCCTCGGTCGCACCCGCGCCGAAGGCGGTGGAGCCAACCATGTCCTTGTCATAGCCGCCTTCGTTGACGTTGGGCAGCTTCTCGCCCGCAGCGATCAGCTTGGCATATTCGGTATAGACCGTGCCCCACTTGAGCTCGGCGCCGGTGATGAAGCCCTTGGGCGCCAGCGTCGACTGATCGGCATTGTGGCCGCAGCTTTTCACACCGCGCTGTTCCGCCGTCTCGACGATCACCTTCGGGCTATCGACATGGCAAGCGATGACGTCGCAGCCGGCATCGACCAATGCATTGGTCGCCTCGGCCTCACGCACCGGCAGGCTCCACTCGCCGGTGATGATCAGGCGCACCTCGACATTGGGATTGACCTTCTTCGCCCCGATGGTGAAGGCGTTGATGTTGCGCAGCACCAGCGCGATCGGCTTGGCCGCGATGAAGCCGATCTTGTTCGACTTGGTGGAAAGCCCGGCCGCGATGCCGTTCACGTAATGGGCCTGGTCGAGATAGCAGAAATAGCCGCCGAGATTCATCGGGTGCTTTTCCGCGTTCCACAGCGAGGTCGGGTGACGGAACTCGACGTCCGGGTATTTCTTGGCCATGTCGACCATGAAGGGGTCGAAATAGCCGAATGAGGTGGGGAAGAGCAGCTTCGCCCCGTCGATCTGGATCATCGACTCCATGGACTTGGAGACAGCGTCCGTCTCGGGCACGTTTTCTTCTTCGACCACCGTCACATCCGGCAGCGCCTTGAGCGCGGCGGCACCGACCGCATGGGCCTGGTTCCAGCCGAAATCGGAAACCGGGCCGACATAGATCATGCCGATGGTGAGCGGTTCGGCCGCCTGGACACGAAGGCCGGAGGCGAGCAGCAGCGAACTCGCAGCGGCAGAACCCAGAAAGCCGCGGCGAGTGAGTTTGGGCAGGCCAGAATGGAGAATGGACACGGTTTGCACCCCCTGTTGTCCAAGTTTCATCGATCGGAGGGCGCGGCATGCGTCCTCCGCTGCGAAGGTGCCCGAAAGCACCATCAGCGGGTCGTCGGCTGGAGCGTCTTCAGGAAAAGTTGCATGACTTTTCCGGTTCGAAGGCGCGACCACTTAAACCCGGGGTCGGTTCACGTTTGGACACAAACGTGACCTGGCCCAGTCTCTGGCGCCGGTCAGGCGGCGCCGGCCTCAGGCTCGCGCATGGCAGGTCGACCGAGCGCCTGCCATTGCGCGAGGGAAAGCGTCCTGATCTCGAACTGGTCGCGGGTACGGGCATAGGAATGCCCGCCCATGCGCCCAACCGCATCGAGACCGATCTGGTCGACATGGTGCGTTTCGGCATCGACGAGGTCGGAGCGGATGAAGACGCCCAGCACCTCGCCCAGGATGATTTCGCGCGCCCGCGACACTTCGAGCGTCATGTAGCGTCGGCACTCGAGCGCCACCGGCGCCAATGCAATACGCGGGGAACGCACCATCTGGCCGGGCAAGGTGTCCAGACCAGCCACGTCGAGTTCGTTCACCTCGGGCCCGAACTTGATGGCGCAGGTCTCCATCTGCTCGACCAGAGCGTCGTCGCAGATATGGACGGTGAACTCCTCGGTCTCGCGGATGTTGCGCGCGGTGTCCTTGAAGCGCAGATCGGCATAGTTCTCCACCCCGAGCGCCACGATCGCCGGGTCATGGGTCAACACGTTGAAGAAGCTGAACGGCCCGGCATTTGGCTGCCCTGCCCCGTTGACGGTAGTCACGAAGGCGATCGGCCGTGGTACCACCGTGCCGATCAGGATCTTGTAGCGCTGGCGCTCGGTAAGGGCGGCGAAATCGAAATGCGTGAAGCTCATTTCGCGCGTCCTCGCCTCTGCGTCGGAACGAGCGGCACGGCACTGTCCCGCGCCCCGATCGCACCGGCATAGCGGGCGAGAACGTCGCCGAGCGCAGCGCTCTCGGCGGGTGTTTCTTCCGCCAGGGCCCGCCTTTCGACGACACCCATGTGATGGTCCATGATGTGGATGGCGCGCTCCGCATCGCCCGCGCGCAGCGCAGCGACCAGTTCGCCATGTTCGTCATGCCCGGCATCGGCGCCATGCGGCTGCCCGAAGACGGCAAGGATCAGCGAACACCGCGTCACCAGCTCTTCCATATAGCGCGCGATGAGCCGGTTGCCGGTAAGCCGCGCCAGACGTATATGAAATTCACCCGCCAGCCGGCCGGCCACCCTGGGCTCGCCCCGGGCGCGGGCCGCCGCCTCTTCGCGCAGCATGCCCTCGAGTTCGGCGCCGAAAGCGGGCTTCCAGCGCTTGATGACGAGCCGCACGATCTCGATTTCGAGCGCGCGCCGGACTTCGAACACCTCGCGCGCTTCGGCAAGGGTGGGCTGCGCCACGGTCGCCGTGCGCTTGGGACGCGCATCCACAAGTCCTTCCGCCTGGAGTCTCGCAAGCACCGCCCGCACCAGCGTCCGGCTCATGCCGAAATGCGCCCCGATCTCGTCTTCCGGCAGCTTGGTGCCGGGCTGCAGCGCCTGCTCGAGGATCGCCTGCTTCAGCGCCTCGTGTGCAAGCTCGGTACGGGGTGACGGACGGGACATGGGGAACCTCTATTGCGAACATTCATGCATACAAGATTTGTGACGGCAAGTATGCCACCTGACCGAGAAATGCTGGCAACTGGATTGATCATCCCCAACAAAATCCGTGACTTACCGCCGATTTCCGCCCGCCCACAGGCCGTTCGACGATTTTCGCATACCTGATATGCAGATTTTCGTATACTGAAACAGCATGTATTTGCCTCATCACGTATACAGTTTTGGATACAAGACAGGAGGCTGAGATGGCGGAACGCACCATCGTGCTCAAGCTGAACCAGCAGCAACTCGAACTCGTCGATCGTACGGTCGCGACCGGTATCGCCGCAGACAGGGCCGCCCTCGTCCGGCTCGCCATTGCCGAGCAGGCCGCCAAGGTGCTGAAATGAGAACGTTGCTCGAAACCATCCGCCTCGAGCCGGGCACCGGCAAGGCCATCGAACTTCGCGCCGGGCAGATCCTCCGCATCGAGCAGATCGAAGGTGGCCAGTGCGTCGATTTCAACGCCTTCAACCTGCATGACTACAAGGAATTCATGCATTGCGGCCGCACCCGCACGGTGCATGGGTTCAACCCCACCGAGGGCACCTTCCTGTGGAGCCAGCCGCCGCGCGAACGCGCCCTGCTCTACATCCTCAAGGATACCGTGAAGCGCAACGACGTGCTGTTTCCGCGCTGCTCGGCCTATCTCTACGAGAGCGCCT
>CAYPYV010000287.1:0-3459 GCA_964414845.1 uncultured Devosia sp.
TCGGCGTGCCCGTTGCGGAAGGGCGGCTGATGCTCGGCACCTGGCAGGGCATCTATCTGTTCGAGCACCGGCTGCGCCCGCATCGCCGCCGGATCGTCGTGCATGTGATTGGGGAGTAGGGCGGCGCCGAGATGCTCTTCCTCGCCCTTCGACAGGCTCAGGGTGAGGAAGAACTGAGCGCAGACGGCGACGTTGGCCCCTTTTGCGTCAGTAGGCGACGTTCCAGGTGACGTTGACGTCGATCTGGAAGTCGAGGCTGCCGGTGGCGACCGGAACAGGAGCGGCCTCCGCCGCAGCGGCCATGGACTTCATGAGATAGGGCTGCGGGGGAGTATAGCCCTGAATTTCGGCGATGGAGACCAGGGGGCCAAGCTCCTCGCCGGCAGCGGCGGCGTAGAGTTCCGCCTTGCGCTTCGCATCCTCGAAGGCGTGCTTGCGGGCCTCGTCGAGCAGCGCGCTCGGATCATCGACGCCGAAGCTGATGCCGTTGATGGTATTGGCGCCGACGATCACCTGCTTGTCGAGTACGGCCCCGAGCTGGCTCAGGTCGCGGATGGTGACGTTGACGGTGTTCGAGACCACATAGCCATCGATCTTGGGCGGCAGGGTATAGCCGCCGGCATCGCGCTGATCGGAATAGACATAGTTGGGGTTGACCGAGAAATAGGAGGTCTGCACGTCCTTGTCGGCAATTCCGGCTTCCTTGAGGGCGGCGAGCAGATCGGCCATCGCCTTGGAATTGGCGGCGAGCGCTTCGGCGGCGGTTGCGCCCTGCGTGGTGACGCCGGAAGTGACAGTGGCCATGTCCGGCTTGGCCGAGACGATGCCGGTACCGGTGAGCGAGAGCGTCGCCGGGCCCTCGGCATAGGCGGGAGCTGTGATGGCGCTGGCGCCGATGCTGACAGTACCCAGCATAAGGGCGGTGGCGATGGTACGGATGTGGCGCATGGGGCGCTCCTCTCTTGGTGTTGTATCGGCCTGTCGTGCCGATAGGGTGTGGCACCTGAACATGGTTTGAACAGGGCACTTGATGGTTTGACGACGGGCGATGTCGAAAGCTTGGGGCCGCTCAGCAAAAAGTTGCAGAGGCGCGGCGAGGCGCGCGGCTGGACAGGGGCGGAGGCAGCGGCTACGGATCGACCCCCACGGAGCGGAGGCGGGCAATGAGCGGTGCGGTGGTTCCAGCAGAAGGCGTATTGCTTGGCCGAGCTTTCGTGCCGGGTTTTGCGTATCCGCGCGTGGTGACCGTCCGGCGGGGCCGCCTGCTGGACATAACGGCGCAGGCTGCGCCGACCTCGCGCGATATCTGCGAACTCGGCGATCCCGCAGGATATGTGGCTGAAGCGGCGGGCACCGATATCGGCGCCGTGGATGCGATCCTCGCCAATAGCTGGGCGGCAAGGCACGATGCCGCGCTGCCGGCGCTGCTGTCGCCCATCGACCTGCAGGCGGTGAAGGCGGCGGGCGTGACCTTCGTCGTGTCGCTGCTCGAGCGGGTGATCGAAGAGCAGGCGCGCGGCGACAAGAGTCGGGCCGATGCACTGCGCAAGGATATCCTCGCGCTGGTGGGGACGGACCTCAGCCAGCTCGAGCCGGGCTCGCCCGCCGCGATGGAGGTGAAGCAGACGCTGATCGCCCGCGGCGTGTGGAGCCAGTATCTCGAGGTCGGCATCGGGCCCGACGCGGAGATTTTCACCAAGTGCCAGCCGATGGCGTCGGTGGGCTATGGCGCCGATGTGGGCATTCTGCCGATTTCCGAGTGGAATAACCCGGAGCCGGAAGTGGCGATGGTGGTGGCTTCGTCGGGCAGGATCGTCGGGGCGACATTGGGCAATGACGTGAACCTGCGCGATGTCGAAGGTCGCTCGGCGCTGCTGCTGGGCAAGGCCAAGGACAACAACGCCTCGGCCTCGCTCGGGCCGTTCATCCGGTTGTTCGACGGGGTCTTCACCATCGAGGCGGTGAAGGCGGCCGATATTGCGCTCAAGGTCGAGGGCGAGGACGGCTTCGTGCTCGAAGGCGTCTCGAACATGAGCCAGATTTCGCGCTCGCCCGAGGCGCTGGTACAGGCGGCAATCGGCCGGCATCACCAGTATCCCGACGGGTTCGTGCTCTACCTCGGCACGATGTTCGCGCCGGTGAAGGACCGTGGCGGGGTGGGCAAGGGCTTCACCCACAAGGCCGGCGACGTGGTGTCGATCTCGACGCCGGGCCTTGGCACGCTCTCCAATACCGTAAGGCTTTCGACCGAGGCCCGGCCATGGACCTATGGTGCAAGCCACCTGATGCGCGACCTCGCCAAGGCGGGGTTGCTGTAAGTTTCAAAACCGGGCTCCCGTCCTTCGACACGCTCAGGACGAGGGCCTTTCAGTCTTCGGCGCTGCCATGGTGAGCCAGTCGGACCATGGGCGATTTCGGGAAGCAAACCATGACCGAACTGCACCAGAACCTGATCAATGGCGAATGGGTGGGGAACGAGGGGAGTGAGAACATCAACCCCTCCAACCTGTCGGACGTGGTAGGCGTCTATGCGCGCGCCACCAAGGAGGACACGCTCAATGCCATCGCCGCGGCGAAGGCGGCGTTCCCCGCATGGTCGCGCTCGGGGATTCTCGAGCGCTGGCAGGTGCTGTCGAAGACGGCGCATGAAATCTTCGCGCGCAAGGAAGAGCTCGGGCGCCTGCTGAGCCGCGAAGAGGGCAAGACGCTGCCGGAAGGCATTGGCGAGGTCACCCGCGCCGGGCAGATCTTCGAGTTCTTCGCGGGCGAGGCGCTCAGGCTCTCGGGCGAGACCGTGCCGTCGGTGCGCCCTGGCGTCGGCGTCGAGATGACGCGCGAGGCCGTGGGCGTCGTCGGCATCATCACGCCGTGGAACTTCCCCATCGCGATCCCGGCCTGGAAGATCGCGCCGGCCATTTGCTACGGCAATACCATCGTGTTCAAGCCGGCCGAACTCGTGCCGGGCTGCTCCTGGGCCATCGTCGAAATCCTGCACCGAAACGGGCTGCCCAAGGGCGTGCTGAACCTGGTGATGGGCAAGGGCTCGATCGTCGGGCAGGCGATGCTCGACAGCCCCGATGTCGCTGCGCAGACCTTCACCGGCTCGGTCGGCACTGGTCGCCGCGTGGCCGAAGCCAGCATCAAGCACATGCGCAAGGTGCAGCTCGAAATGGGCGGCAAGAACCCGACCATCGTGCTCGACGACGCGGACCTGAAGGTTGCGGTGGAAACCACGGCGCAATCGGCGTTCTTCTCCACCGGGCAGCGCTGCACGGCGTCCTCGCGCCTGATCGTGACCGAGGGCATCCACGACCAGTTCGTCGCCGCACTCACCGAGCGGGTGCGTAACCTGCGGGTGGGCGATGCGCTCGCCAAGGAAACCGAGATCGGCCCCGTGGTCGACCCCGGCCAGCTCAAGCAGGACACCGACTATATCGAGATCGGCAAGCAGGAAGGCGC
>CAYPYV010000288.1:0-3408 GCA_964414845.1 uncultured Devosia sp.
GGCGCGTAATTCGCCATCGATGGCCGCGAGAAAATGCCCGATCCCAGCCGCCGCCGCGATCCCCGCCAGCACGTCGACGCCATAGCCCTTGGCAATGCCCGAAAGGTCGAGCGCCACCTCTCCGTGCTTCAGGATGCGACAGGTCTGCGTATCGAGGTCCAGCAGTTCCCCCGTGGGCACCACCGCTGCCGCCTGCGGCCGCTCCGCCGCAAGGCTGCCATCGGGCCCGAAGCCCCAGGCCGCAACCGTCCGCCCCATGCCGATATCGAAGGCGCCATCCGAACGTCGCCCGATATCGAGCCCGGCTTCGATCACCTCGAACAGGTCCGCCGGCACCCCCACCCATTCGCCCAGAGGCGCGCGGTTGAGCCGCATCAGCGCGCTGTCCGGCTTCCAGGTCGACATGTTCGCGTCCACCTGGTCCACGCCCGCCTGCAATGCCCGCTGCAACGTCTCGATATCGAGCCCGGCAGCGACATAGGCCGTCACCGACCAGCGGGTGCCCATTGTCGGGCCGTTGAACACATGCCGTTTCATCGCCTCGCCCATTTCAATAGGCGTCCTCCAGGTAACGCCCCTTCTGCTTCAGCGCATCCGAACTGAGGCCGAGTGGCGCAAGGCATTCGTCGATCGCCGCCCGCACGCCATTGGCCATGTCGCGGCTGCCGCACACGAGAATCTGCGCGCCATTGCCGATCAGCTCGCGCACCGCGTCGGCCTCGGCGCGGATGCGGTCCTGCACATAACCGCCGCCTTCCGCCCGGCTGAACACCGGCTGCAGCGAGGCGAGCCGGCCCTCGGCGCGCGCCGCCACCATCTCCTCGCCATAGAGGAAATCCGATTGCGCATCCCGCACGCCGAGCAGCAGGTGCATGGGGCGGTGCCGGTGGTTGGCCCTGACGAAGCCCACCAGCGGTGCCACTCCGGCACCTGCCCCCACGAGGATCACCGGCTTCGAACCGTGGCTCGGCCGGAAATCCGGGTTCGGCCGGATGAAGGCCTCGACCGTCTGTCCCGGTTCGAGCCGGTGAAGGTATTCCGAGCAGAGCCCACCCGTGAGCTTCCGCACGCAGATTTCGAGCACGCCGTCCCCGCTGCCCGAGGCGAGCGAATAGAAGCGCGGCAGCGTCGCGCCCGGCGGCACGATGCCCACGAGATCGCCGGCATTGAACTTGCCGAGCCCGCGTTTCGGCACCGCGAAACGCAGCACCACGGTCGGCGCCTGCACTTCGATGCCATAGTCCTCGCGCGCGATCAGCTCGAGCCCGATGGTCCTGGGGTGCTTGGGCACATGCGCCAGCTCCACCGGGTGCCGCATCTCGCGGCCCAGCATCCTGCCCCAATGGGCAAAATCCTGCGGCGATTGCCGGTCGATGGTGCTGTAGGGCACGATGGTGCGCGCCCCGATCGCCGTCAGCGCCGCCTCGACATCTTCGGCAAAGCCACAGAAATGCGGGAAATTGCGGTCGCCGAAGCCGAGCACGGCAATCTCTTCCACCGGCGCGCGGTCGAATTTCGCTACCTTGGCGAGAAACCGGCTCGCCGAAGCCGGCGCCGTGCCTTCGCCATAGGTGGCGGTCAGCACCAGCATGCGCGTGGCCTTCTGGTAGCGTGGCGCGATATCGTTCATCGCCGCCACATGCACCTTCCGGCCCGCCCCGGTCAGCGCCTCGTGCAGCGTCTCGGCAAAGCCCCAGGTGCTGCCGCCCTCCGAGCCGACGAGCATCACCGTATCGGCTTCGCTCGCTCTTGCATTGTCGCGGATCTTCGGGCTGTTGGCGCGCCGCTTCGCCCAGATGACGAGCCCCGTCACCCCCAGCGCCGGCACGGCGAGCGCCATCAGCCCGAGCACGAGGCCCAGCCACCAGATGCCGTCGCCCGTGTGCAGCATATAGACCGCTTCATAGAGCTGCGTCAGGCCCGAATTGGCGGTGAATTTCAGGATTTCGCCGGTCGCCTGGTCGATATAGCCGAGCCCCTGATGCGTCGTCAGGGTGAACACGTCGCTCGCATCCCCTGCCGCCGGGAACACGAGTTCGCGCAGGTCCCTGATCGAGCTTTCTGCAAGGCCCTGAAGGTTCCCGATCGCCGCCGGCGTTGCGCCCGAGCCCGACACGGGCAGGCTGAACCCCGTCTCCTCGCCGTCGCCGACCAGGCTGAAATTCACCGCCGACAGATAGGCGCCCGAGAGCGCGGTCACGCATAGCGCCGCCATGCCGATGCGTGCGAGGTCCGTGTGCCAGCGCTGGCTCGCCGTGCCGCGCGCCGGCTGCAGCAGGTGCCGCCACCCACCCATCCGGTGCACCAGCACCATCAGGCCGCTGATTGCGAGCAGCACCATGGCCACCGCCGCGATACCCGAGACGATGTGCCCGTTCGCGCCGAGGAACAGCGAGCGATGGAGTTCGGTGACAAACGAGAAGAAGCCCGAGGGCTCGTAGGGCGCAATCACCGCGCCCGTGCCCGGGTCGACCACTGCGGCGAGGTGCGCGCCATTGTCGCTGTAATAGGCCACCACCTGGCCCGAAGCCGAACGGGTCACCCGCTCCACACCCGGCAGGCTCGCGCTCACCTTGGCCGCGAGTTCTGCCACGCTCTCCCCCGCTGCCGCAGGCGCGCTCGTCACCGCATCTATCGCCGGCTGCAGCGACAGCAGGGCCCCGGTAATCGCCATGAAGCTGACGAACAGGAAGGCCCCGATACCGAAGACCGAATGGATTTTGCGCATGGGGAGAACTCCGTCACCGCCTGCCACAGGCGAAAAGCCCGGGCGGGATGGTCGCATCACGGCCGGGTCACGTGCCCGGCCGCTTGTCTCTGAGCAGTCAGAGGCTGAGGTTCAGCTTCGACACATAGCCGGTGCCGTCGGCGCTGCCGCCCGCTGAATTGAGCGGAATGGTCGCGTCGTCGGCATATTCGCCGCCACGCTCCACCGCCGTGTCGACATGGATCACGTAGCCTGCGTCGATCAGGTTGTCGGCGAGGTCCGCCTTCACCGTCAGCGTCTGGCCGCCACCGACGCTCGCGCCGGTAATGCCGTCGATCGAGATCGAGCTTTCATTGGAGATCGCTTTCACCCAGCCGCGCAGCGCACCGAAGTAGCGCTGCTTCTGGCCCGCAAGCCAGAGCGTCTGCTGATAGGTGCCGTCTTGCTTGGTCAGGTACACGGCGAGATAGGCCGCGTGCCCCGAATAGTTGATCAGCTGCGTCTCGATCGTCACCTCGCGGGCAAAGGCGAGGCTCGGCGTCACGAGCGCGGTGGCCGACAGCAGCAGCAGCACGATCTTCTTCATCTTCAAACCCGTTCATCCTCATTCTGATGCCCCCTTCAACCGGTCCGACCTGACGTCAGCCTGACGCGAACATGAAACTTCGTTCAGGTCCGTGTAAGTTGCGCGTAGGATCAGC
>CAYPYV010000289.1:0-3379 GCA_964414845.1 uncultured Devosia sp.
TTGATGGTGCGGGTGACGCCCTCGAGCGGCACGGGGATGCGGATCAGCTGCTTCTGCTCGGTTTCGAAGAAGCTCCAGGTACCGGAACCGAATACGAGGCGGATGAGGCCCTGCACCATGAGCGTGACGCCGATGGACGCGATGAGCAAAGTGACAGGCTTGGCGCCCCGAGCGCGGAGCGGGGCGTAGAAACCCTTGTCGAGCCCGAGCGCCACTATGGCCGTGAGCACCATGGCGATGGGCAGCACCACAAAGCCGGTGGGCAGGAAAGGCACAGAAATGCCCATGGCCTGGAAGCCCAGCATGAGCATGAAGGCGATGAAGCCGCCCAGGGTCATCATGTCGCCATGAGCGAAATGCGCGAAGCGCAGGATGCCGAAGATCAGCGTCACGCCGACGGCACCAACCGCGTAGATGGAGCCGAGCACGACACCGGCAACGACGACATTGTTGAAGAAGAAGATGAGTTCGTTCATGTCCCTCAGCCCCCGAGGAAACTCTTGGCGACTTCGGGATCGGCGATGAGTTCGGCGCCGGTTCCGGTGAAGCGGTTCTTGCCCGAGGCGAGCACGAAGCCGCGGCTGGCGAAGGCGAGCGCCTGCCGCGCGTTCTGCTCGACCATGAGGATGCCGACGCCGGCCTTGTTAATCTTCACGATCTGCTCGAGGATCTCGATGACATAGCGCGGGCTGAGGCCCGCCGAAGGCTCGTCGAGCATCAAGAGGCGCGGCTTGCTCATGAGCGCACGACCCATGGCAACCATCTGGCGCTGACCGCCCGAGAGCTCGCCCGCCGGCTGGCGGCGCTTCTCGCGCAGCACGGGGAACATCTCGTAGATCCATTCCATGGTGGGACGCAGGTCGTCGCGGCGGATGAAGCCGCCCATCTCGAGGTTTTCCTCGACGCTCATCGAGGTGAAGACGTTCTTTTCCTGCGGGACGAAGCTGAGCCCTCGCGGCACGAGCCGGTCGGGCTGCGCATTGGTGATGTCGGCGCCATCGAAGGTGATCGTGCCGCCGGTAACGGTGAGGAGCCCGAATATGGCCTTGAGAGTGGTGGACTTGCCGGCGCCGTTCGGCCCGACGATCACGCCGATATCGGATTGCTCAATGGCGATATCGACGCCGTTGAGGATCGGGGCGCCGCCGTAGCCGCCGATGACGGACTTGAGTTCGATCAAAGCCATCACGCAGCCTCCACCGGGGCGCCGAAATAGGCTTCGACGATTTCGGGATTGGCACGAATCTCGGTCATCGGCCCCTCGGCGATCTTGGTACCCTGCGCCATGACGATGACCGGGTCGCATAGGCGGCCGATCAGATCCATGTCGTGCTCGATGACGAAGAAGGTATAGCCGAGTTCGCGGTTCATGCGGGTGATGTTGTCGCCCAGATCGTTGAGCAGGGTCTTGTTGACCCCCGCTCCGACCTCGTCCAGCAGCACGACCTTGGCATCGACCATCATGGTGCGGCCCAGTTCGAGCAGCTTCTTCTGCCCGCCCGAAAGATTGCCGGCGAGTTCGTCCTTCACATGGCCAAGCTTCAGGAAGTCGATGACGTCCAGCGCCTTCTGCCGCACACCGGTTTCGGCGGCGCGGACCTTTCCAGGCTGGAACCAGGTGGCGAGGAGGCTTTCGCCCGGCTGGCCCGGCGGCACCATCATCAGGTTCTCGAGCGCCGTCATGTTGGAGAATTCATGCGCGATCTGGAAGGTGCGCAGCATGCCCTGATGGAACAGCTGATGCGGCTTCATCCCCGTGACATCCTTGCCATCGAAGATGATGCGGCCGGTATCGGGCACGAGATTGCCGGCGACGAGATTGAAGAGGGTCGACTTGCCGGCACCATTCGGGCCAATCAACCCGGTGACCGAGCCTCGGGCGACCTGTAGCGAACATTGGTCGACGGCATAAACGCCACCGAAATGCTTGGAGACGTTCTGAACGTCTATGACTGCGTCAACGGACACCGTGCCCCCGTCCTGATGCGATATTGTTTAGGTCCGGCTTTGTGCCGGTTCGTTGCCGTACTTGCGCACAAGGCGTGGGGCGGGTCAACGATGGCCCGCCGGTACGATCGGAGCCCGCACATAAAGGATCGTCCGGGATTTGACCAGATGGTCAAATCGCGCCGAGGATGGCGTCGGCGGTGCGGCGATTGGGCGCGAACAGGATGTCGTAAAGCGTGGCGAGCCGGGTGAGCGACTTGATGTCGACATCGTGCGGCATGGCGGTCAGCGGATCCTGAAAGAACACCAGCACCTCGAGCTTGCCCTCGGCAATCATGGCGCCCAGCTGCGCGTCGCCACCCAGCGGGCCCGACAGCAGCCGCGTGACCGTAAGGCCGGTGCCCTCCATGACCCGGCCGCCGCTGGTGCCGGTGCCAAAGAGTTCGTGCCTCGCGAGGATGTCACGATTGGCGAGCGCCCAGGCGACGAGTTCATCCTTCTTGTCGTCATGCGCCACGAGGCCGATACGCGCCATTCTTCTCAAGCTCCCAAGCCAATCCTGCGGGTTTTCTGCACGGCTCAGGACCTGAGCGCAATGGCCTCGGCGAGCAGGAGGCCGATCTCGTCGCGCGGCAGGGCCGTGCCCGGGACCAGGCGAATGAAGCGCACCTGCTTGCCGTCGCCCTCGAGCAGCGGCGAGGAGAGCTGGCGGCCATGCTCGAAGACCAGGGAGACATGATCCTCGAGCGGAAAGAGCGCGCAGACGAAGCCGGCCGCCGGGTGGCGATAGTTGACCGAGCCCCAGCCGAGCCGGACCTTGGCCTCGAGATCGGGCCGGAGCTCGACAAGCGCGATGGCGGCCTCACGCGTCAGTTCGGCGACGGGCTCGGGATAGGCGCGAAGGATTGGGCGGAGATCGCCGAGGAGGTTAGCCGATTGCGTGCTTGAGGAGTCCATGGGTCATTTCCATGCGAGCAGGATCGATCATGCTCATAGCGGGGCAGTTCGCCAAGTCCAGCGGGAACCGCTCGGCGGCCGCCTTGGCGTCGGCGAGCGTGCGCCAGGTGACGATGTCGACAAGTGCGCCATCCTCGCGCTCCGCGAGGCGCCGCTGCACGAAGCCCGGTTGCCGGCCGAGCCAGAGGTCTATTTCGGCATTGGCCGCCAGGAATGCCTCGGTCGTACCGCTTGCCAGCCGGAAAGTGGCGATCTCGATTGCTGTGTCAGTCATCAGCCGATCCTTTGGTTTGTTGCCGAGACCTTTTCGCAAGGAACGATGTCAGATTCCGTCAGCAGCCAGCGACACGTGCGGCCCTAGCTTTGCAGCAGCGCGCCGAAACGCCCGGCGGCCATGGGCCCCGGGTTTCGGGTGGTGGAAAGCGGGCCGGCGAGGCGTTTGCCCCGACGCGGTTAGTCCGCAAATGTGTATGAG
>CAYPYV010000290.1:0-3362 GCA_964414845.1 uncultured Devosia sp.
GTCGGGGCCTGCCTTTGCAGGGCGAAGCGGGATTGCGATTTCGCATTCCCGGCGAAGCGTGTAGACCTGTTGCGTCGGCCAGCATTGGGCTCACACGAACCAAACCGGGCAGTATGGGACATATCTACTGGATCGCGTCATACCCCAAATCGGGCAATACATGGATGCGGGCCTTCATTGGCGCAGTCATCAGTGGTGGCAAGGCGGTCGATATCAACCAACTCGAGCAGGTGGTCTCAGACGACAATTTCGGCCCGTTCTATCAATCCTTCCTGAGCAAGCCGATCGAGCATGCAACATTGCGGGATCTGGCGCGCATCCGGCCATTCGCGCATCGCGCCATGGCGGCCACTGCGCCCGGTTTCGTGCTGCTCAAGACGCATAACTTCCTGGCGGTGCATTTGGGGACGCCCACGGTCACGACCGACGTGACCGCCGGCGCGATCTATATTCTCCGTAATCCGCTTGATGTGGTTGTAAGCTACTCGGCTTTTCGGTCGCGCGACTTCGACGCCACCATTGAGGCAATGAACCGCACCTGCCGCGTGCTGCCGAAACCCAGCAAGGCCGCCTACCATGTCGCCGGGTCATGGGCCGAGAATGTGCGCACCTGGACGCAGCGACGGCATGACCGCCTTCTGGTGCTGCGCTATGAGGATATGCTCGAAAAGCCAATCGATTGCTTTACCAGCGTCGTGCGGCACTTGCGGATGGACGTTTCCGATGCGGTGGTTGCCGCAGCCGTGGAGGCTACGAAGTTCGAAGTGCTCCAGGCGGCCGAGGCACGCGATGGCTTTGTGGAACGGGTGAAGGAGGCCGATGCCTTCTTCCGGTCCGGCAAGTCAGATATCTGGCGCGATGCATTGTCCGAGGAGCAGGTGGGGCGCATCCTCTTGTCTTCCGAAGCGGAGATGCGCGCATTCGGATATTGGGAGCCCACGTTCGACGCCATCCTGGCGAGAGCGCAGGCGCAGCGGGCGAGCTGATCATGAATGGTCTCGCCGGTGCCAACTTCCTCACTGTCTGGAAGGATCAGGATCGGGAGCAGGTGGTACGTGCTGCCATGGCAATGCCGCCGTTTCATGACCGGCGGACGCGTGCCGTCATCGTCGCGCAACCAGAGCATTGCCGGCAAATATTGTCCGCTCCCAATGTGCATCCGGCGCCCGCGCTGGAAACCTATCGCGACATGCCGGCGAAGCTGGCGCCGCATTTTTCCAGTACGGCCTTCGTGTTCGAGAGCATTCCGCTCAGCATGAAGGGCGGGCAGCATGCCGCCTACCGGCGTCGCGCTGCAGAGTTTCTTGCAACACGAAAGCCCGCGCTCACGTCCTGGACGGAGCAGGAGCTTCCCCGGTTTCTCGACCCGCTTTCGCGCCCCGGTCAGGTAGACCTCGTTTCCGCAGTACTGAAGCCAATGGTCCGTGCCCTGATCGAGCAGGTGGCGGATGTGCCCTTGCCACCGCAGTTGGAACTCGAAAGCGCCTCGCTCGTCTTCGACAAATCCCTCGCCTTGACACGACGCCAGGCCCTTGAGGCTCATCTCGAGACACTCACCGAACATGTGCGCAGCCATCTGGGCCCGGAAGCATCGGACGAAGAACTTGGCCTGAGGGTAGGGCTGGTCGTTGTGGGCAAGGACGCAACGCTCGGCAGCTTCGGTGAAAGTCTCCGGGACCTTGTCGGTCGGCATGACGGTGGCTATTGGCGCGATATCGCGTTCCCAAGATCGCCACACAGGACCGCAGTCCCCTTCATAGAGCGCATCGCCGAGGCGCCTGTTACTCTCGCCGGGGTAGAATACCCCGCTGGGACGCGCTTTCGCGTGCTACTGATCGCCTACACGCTGGAGCCCGAAGACAGCCACCATCGACTGTTCGGCGCGGGGGCGCATGCCTGCCTCGGCCGGCCTCTCTCCGTCGATGCGTGGCAGGCGATCGGGGCTTGCCTCAAGACGCTCGATACGCGGGTTCGCCTCATCGACTATCAGCTGGCACATGACGAGTATGTGTTCACCGTACCCCGCACATTCATGGTGGAGATCGACAGATGAACGAGGCAGATGCGCTGGAGATGGTTGTCGAGGCGCTCAACAGCACGGCCAATGCCTTCAACAATCCGGTCGTGTCGGATCGTTTGCGGCGCAGGGATGGCTCAATTGCGCTGGAAGAGCTCGGGCTCGACAGCCTCGATGTCGTGGAGTGGTGTGTCGAAATCGAAAGTCGCACTGGGCTCGTTCTCGATCCTGGCGAGGTCAATGCCGTCGATACGCTGGGCGAGGTGGCTGCGCTCCTGGTGAAGAAGCGTGCCGCTTGAGCCGGATTTGCTGTTCGCCGCGCTGGCAGAGGCCCGGTCGGAGGCAAGTGCCATCAAGGCCATGCGGAAACTTGAAGACGACCTGACGCCGCTTCAGCTCTACGACCGCCTTGATGATTTCGATCGGCTGAAGGGACATGCGGGCAGGGCCCTCATGCAATCCGATGTGCTGGTGGAAATTGTCCGGCGTCCGCCGCAACCCTATGAGCGCCGGTGGCTGCATGACGATGTTGCGCTCAATCTCGGACCGGGTACTCCGGAGACCAAGACGCTGGTGATTGGCTTATGCGGACGTTCGCACCGGCTGATGCTGTCCTGGTCCCACTTTCTGCAGGCCATGCCGGCGGACCGCTTCGATGTCGCGATCGTGGCAGATCGCAGCAATACGCATTTCTTCGATGGCGTCGCGGGCTATGCGGACGGCCTCCTCGGCCTCGCCCGGCGACTGCGGGATGATCTCGCGGTCGGTCGCTATCGCCGCGTCATCTGCTATGGCACGAGCACTGGTGGCCTGCCTGCGCTGCGGATCGCCACGCTGATCAATGCCGAGCGCGGCATTTCGGTCGGTGGCATGCCGCTGTGGGCCATCAACAGGCTGCGAAAACAGCCGTTCGACGCATTCGATCCCTTGTGCGACTGCATGCTTGGGCGCACGCAAGTCAGCCTCTTCTATGTGTATGGGGGGCGTAGCCCGCCAGATGCCACTGTCGCCGCCTGGATCGGCCGTATGCAGGGCATTCGGCTTGCTCCGATCGCGCCGAGTTCCGCGCATAATGTGGTGCACGATCTTTACAAGCGGGGGCAACTGCCGGGTCTGTTCAAGACCATGTTCGGCTAGTTGGCCCCAGCTGGCAAAAGTTCACTTCGGCTCGCTGGCGTTGTCCGGGACTTGTCCGCCTTGCCGATGATACATTTTCAGGAAGCCGAGCAAGGCCAGCCGTTCTGCCGGCTCAGTGAAATACACCCTATGCCCTGTGCCCAGCCCGTTGATGAGGACGCGCGCCGAACCGGACAGCTCCTGTTCCAGTGCTGTGGCGGCAGGCGAG
>CAYPYV010000291.1:0-3348 GCA_964414845.1 uncultured Devosia sp.
TGCCGCGACTGGTTCCAGCTCTGCCTCAAGGAAGGGCTGACGGTCTATCGCGACCAGGAATTCTCGATGGACGAGCGCAGCCGCCCGGTTGCGCGCATCGAGGATGTGCGGGCGCTGCGGCAGGTACAGTTCCCCGAGGACGGCTCGCCGCTGGCGCATCCTCCGCGGCCGGACCATTACAAGGAAATCAACAACTTCTACACGGCGACTGTGTACGAGAAGGGCGCAGAGATCTGCCGCATGCTGGCGACGATGCTCGGTGAGGCGACCTTCCGCAAGGGCATGGACCTCTATTTCGAGCGCCATGACGGCGAAGCCACCACGATCGAAGCCTTCATCAAGGTGTTCGAGGATGCATCCGGCCGCGATCTCGGCCAGTTCCAGCACTGGTATCTTCAGGCAGGCACGCCCGAGGTGACCGTCACAGACCGTTACGAGGCGACGACACAGACCTACACGCTCTCCTTCACGCAGGAGACCAAGCCAACCCAGGGCCAGGCCGAAAAGCGTCCGATGGTGCTGCCGATCAAGTTCGGGCTCGTCGGCCCCAACGGGCACGACATGAGCTGGACCGGCGTCTCGGGCGCAAAGGTCGATGGCGACCTGATCGTGATGGAAGACGCGAACCTCACACTCACCTTCACCGGCATCGCCAACCGGCCGGTGCCCTCGCTGTTCCGTGGTTTCTCGGCGCCTGTGAAGATCAACTCGACCGCAAGCGAGGAGGACCAGCTGTTCCTCGCCCGACACGACGCCGATCCGTTCAACCGCTGGCAGGCCCTGCAGGATGTCGGGCAGTCGCTGATGCTCGGTGCTGTCCGCGGTACGGATTGGTCGACAGCACAGGTCGATGCCCTGGCGGCGGCGATCGAGGAGACGCTGACATCGAAGGCGCTCGACCCGGCCTTCAAGGCGCATGCCCTGGGGCTGCCCACCGAGCAGAGTCTGGCCCGAACCCTTGGTCAGAATGTCGACCCCGATCGCATCCACAAGGTGCGTCGCGCGATGATCGCCGACCTCGTTCGTCGCATCGGCCCGGCGCTGGAGCGGGTCTACCTCACCAATGACAGCCGCCTCGCCTATTCGCCGGACTTCCAGCAGGCGGGCCGCCGGGCGATGAAGAACACCGCGCTCGGACTTCTGGTCGCTGGCGGGGCCGAGGGCGCAGCGCAACTGGCGCTCGAGCAGTACCAGAATGCCCAGAACATGACAGACCGGCTCGCGGCGCTCTCGATGATCGTCCAGAGCTGGACCGGGGACGCCGAGACAGTCCTGGCCGATTTCCGCTCACGCTTCACCGCCGATCCCCTGGTGCTCGACAAGTGGCTCGCGACCCTCGCCGCCGCTCCGGTGGATGGCATTATCCTCCGCATCGGCGACGTGATCGAGGAACCGGATTTCCCGCGCAACAACCCCAACCGGCTGCGCGCGCTGATGGGCACGTTCGGGATGAACAACCCGACGCAGTTCGCGCGGTCGGATGGCGCCGGTTTCCGCTTCGTTGCCGACTTCGTGGGCGATGTAGACCCGCGCAATCCGCAGGTCGCCGCACGGGTACTGACGGCCTTCCGCACCTGGCAGAGCTTTGAACCCGGACGGCGAGCAGAAGCCGAGAAGGCCATGAAAAACCTGCAGGAATCGTTGAAACTGAGCCGCAACACGGCCGATATTCTGGAGCGCACATTGGCCGGCTGAACACGGCCACGCTCTGGAATAATTTTTTAACCATATCTAAGTGACTCGGCTGACTCACGAAATCGCCGCCGGGTTGCATCCACCCCGATTCTCCCCTCTGGACACGGGCCCCGAAGCAGATTCAATGTCGCCCTACGGGGCTGAAAGTTCGGGTACCCCCGGTTCATATAGATCGGAGATAGGTATGCGGGCGACGGAGCAATCCGCCGACGATGCGAAGCGATTCCGTGCACCCGAAGCGGTGGATCGCGCCTGGTTGCAGCGGGTGGTCATCGACCCGGTGGCCGGATTGATCAGGGGCCTCGCGCCCATGACCATCGCCGTCATTGTCACAGCTTTCAGTGCCGCGACGCTCTATGTGGTTACCGACACCTGGCGGGAGCTTGCCACGGCAACGGCGGCCCTTGAAGCCGATGACGGCGCCGAACTCGTGTCGCTTGATGCGGTGTGGATGCGTGGCGGCGCGGCCTTCCTGCTCGCAACCGTCGCATCGGCACTGGGCTGGAGGCGCCGCCGCGACCATGCGTCCGTCGAACGCGCGCGGCACAGCGCCCTCATCGAAACCCTGCCCTTCGGCGTCGCATGCTGGAGCGCGGATGCCCGGCTTATTGCCGCCAATCAGCGATTTGCCGAACGGCTGCGGGTCACCGCCGACACGCTCCTGCCCGGCGCGGCTTACCACGAGGTGGTGAAGGCGCTGGCGCAGGGCGGCTATATGGAATCGGTTCGGGAGGATTGGGAGAACCGGTTGCTCGAACTGCATCGCGAGGATGGCTCGACCCTGCTCATCGAGGAGCGCCCGCTCGCCACTTCCGGCTTCGTTACGCTGGTGATGGATGTCACCGAAAGCCGTCGCACGACGCAATTGCTTACCAATGTGCGCGAGGAGCAGCGGCTGCTTGCCCGCCGCTACCACGAGGAGAAGCTGCGCGCCGAGGCGGCCAGCCGGTCGAAGACCTCGTTTCTCGCCCATCTCAGCCACGATATCCGCACGCCGCTCAACCACATTATCGGTTTCGCCGACATGCTGCGGCAGCAGCCATATGGCCCGCTCGGCGACCCGCGCTACCTCAACTATGTCGAGGCCGTGAAAGGGTCAGGCGAGCGGTTGCTGGGCTTCTTCGCCTCTATCCTCGAACTTGCCGAACTCGAAGGCGGCAGGCGCGAAATGAAGCGCGACCGGTTCACCGCGGACGAACTACTGCGCTCGGTGTTGAAGCGTTTCTCAGCGCAGGCACAACGTGCGGGGCTCCTGCTGGGGCTGGGATCGGCCTGCGACGCGCAGATCTCGGGCGATCGCTTCGCGCTCGAGCGCATGGTCTCCAACCTCGCCGAAAACGCCATCCGGTTCACGCCGCGCGGCGGACGCGTCACCCTCGCGGCCTATGCGGCAGAGGACGGCGTGGTGTTCGAGATCAGCGATACCGGCATCGGCATGTCGCAGGAGCGGCTCGAAACACTCTCGCAGCCCTTCGTCTTTGGTGACGCCGCCCTGACGCGTGATCGGGAAGGGGCTGGCCTCGGCATCGCGATCTCGCGGGCCATCGCCGAGCAGTCTGGCGGCCATCTCGCCATCGACAGCCGGCCCGGCCTCGGCACGACCGTCGCAATCTCGCTGCCGCTGGCCGCGCTCGAGGACGTGAAGGCGGCCTA
>CAYPYV010000292.1:0-3315 GCA_964414845.1 uncultured Devosia sp.
ATCCACCACTCGTTCCTGCCGAGCTTCAAGGGCGCCAAGCCCTATCACCAGGCGCATGAGCGCGGTGTTAAGCTCATCGGCGCCACAGCGCACTACGTGACGCCTGAACTCGATGAAGGCCCCATCATCGAGCAGGAGACAGCGCGGGTGACCCATGCACTGAGCCCCGACGATCTCGTTGCCGCTGGCCGCGACATCGAAAGCCGCGTCTTGGCCCGCGCCGTGAAGCTTCATCTCGAGAACCGGGTGATGCTCAACGGCAGGAAGACTGTCGTGTTCGGCTGACGCCCTCGGCCATCACATGACAAAAGGCGGGCCCGACGGACCCGCCTTCCGGTTCTCAACCCCGAGGCCAGGGCTGCGAGCTATCCTTAGCCGACCAAAGCGGCCTTGTGGGCGGCGAGGAATTCCTTGAGGGATTGCGGCTTGGCGCCCCAAAGGGTCTCGACGGCGTCGGTTACGGACGCGGCCTTGCCGGAGCGGGCGAATTGCTCGAAGGGCACGATGAAGTGCTCGACGACGAAATCTGGAACGCCAGCGGCCTTCGCGCCGCCTGCAAGTTGCTCATCGGTGATCTCGATCACGGCCAGCGGCCTGCCCGTCACTTCAGTCGCGAGAGCGGCGATCTCTGCGTGGCTCAGCGCCGCCGCCCCGGTGACCGTGTACACCTTGTTCTCGGCACCCTTGAGAAGCGCGCCCGCTGCTGCGCGAGCGCAATCGCGGCGGGCAATGTAGTTGTTCTTGCCGCCGGCGGCGGAGGTAAACCACTGGCCGGACTTGAGGTTGTTGGGAAGCGTGCCCAGCAGGTTCTCGGCGTACCAGTTCATGCGAAGGATGGTATAGGGCAGGCCGCTCGCCTTGATTGCCTCTTCTGTGCCCAGGTGCTCAGGCGCGAAGGTGATTTCGGATGGCGCCTCGGGATTCGGCATCGAAGTATAGAATATCTCCTTGACGCCGGCGGCCTTGGCAGCCTCGATCGCGGTGATGTGGCTCGCAAGGCGCTGGCCGATCTGGTCGGTAGAGATGATCAGGAAGCGGTCGATACCGGCGAGGGCGGCCTCGATTCCGGCTTTGTCGGAAAAGTCCGCCCTGCGCACTTCGACCCCGGTGAGGTGAGCGAGCTTCGCCGGATCGCGAGTGCCGACAACAACCCTGCCGGCATAGCCTTTCTCCTTCAGCGCGGCGATCACCAGGCCGCCGAGCTGACCACCGGCGCCGGAAACGAAAAGCGTGGGAAGGGACATCATGTACTCCATATTCAAGTTGAAGGCTTGTCTCGTTTTGAGAGTACGTATAGATTAGTAACTGCTCTTGATCGTGCAAGACGGCAGTTTCCAGACCCATAGTTACCTCGGAGGAACCACCCACATGCAGCCCGGCCTGAGTTTCTCTGAGAACATGCAACAGGCTCGGCATGCCTATGGGGAGGCGAGCCAGTGTCCCGTGCGCGGCGTGCTTGACCAGATCGCCAACAAGTGGAGCGTGCTGATCTTGTCCGCGCTGGCCGAACGCCCGTATCGCTTCGGAGAATTGCGGCGCGAGATCGGCGACATCAGCCAGCGGATGCTGACGCAGACGCTGCGCGACCTCCAGGCGGATGGGCTTGTCGAACGCGAGGTGTTCTCCACCACTCCGCCCAGCGTCGAGTATCGCCTCAGTCCATTGGGCAGGAGCCTGCTCGTGCCGCTGCAGGGCCTCGTGCAATGGTCGTTCGACAATTTTCCGGCCATACGGGAAGCGCGGCAGAGCTTCGCCGACGCGGCCTGACAGCCGGCGAAAATCCTCAGGCGGTGATGATCACGCGGATTTCCGCTTCGACGAGGTCGAGTATGCGGTTGATGGCGCCACATGCGGCATTCACGTCGCCCGCGGCAATGGCATCGGCGAGGTCACGATGCGGCGGGAAGGATGCAAGGCCGAACTCGTCGCGCCCAAAAGGGGACTCCGCCGAGCGCTCCAGTGCGTGGTCGAGATTGGCGAGAATCTGCCCGAACATCGGATTGCCTGAGGCGTCATAGATCGCCCCATGGAAGGCATGGTCGGCTCGCCGCCATGGCCGCCCCGCGTCGACCTCGATGAGCAGCAAAGTGCACAGACGGGAAATCTCGCTCCGCTGCGATGGCGTCGCATTGAGCGTCGCACGGCGCACAACGTCATTCTCGAGTGCACGGCGGACTTCCACCAGCCGCAGAAGGGCCTCGCCCTCGAGCCGGATCATGGTAGGTACAAGGCTGCGTGAGGCCTGTACGCGGGCAGCGAGATAGGTCCCGTCGCCGCGGCGGCGCCGGATGATGCCGAGCCCTTCCCAGCGGTTCAGGGCCTCGCGGATAGTCGACCTGCCAACGCCGAGCGAGGCGGCAAGCGAGACTTCCGGCGGCAGGCGGTCGCCAATCCTGAGGCCCGCCCGCTCGACCATTTCGGCAAGCGCATCCAGCACCGCGACGCCGCGGCTGCGGCTTTCGAGCGGGGCGAGATAGCTCAGCGCTCCATCCTGGTCGAGCATAGACTCCTCCGATGGTCCAAGGCCGCAGGCCTTATGACCACAGTTCGCGACTTTTGTCAGCCGTCTTGACCCAACCGTGAGGCCTATATGCCGCCGGCGTTGAGGCCCAGTTCTTCCGCGAGCGCGTGGATCAACTTGTCCATCTGCCCCCGCGAGTTATAGCCCTGCACGGAAACTCTCGCGATACAGCGATCCTGCCACTTGAACACCGGGATTTCGATGCGATGTTTCTCGCGCAATATCTTGTGCAGTTCGGGCGCATCGCATTCGGGAATGGGCATTGCCACCATTTGCGGTGCACAGAATTCCGGGCTGGAGATGGGGGCGAGGCCTGTCATGCGGCTGACGCGCTGCGCGGTCTCCTGTGCCAGCGCCGAACAGGCCCTTGCGACCGACGCCCAGTCATGCTCGCGGCGAAATTCCAGTGCCGCCGGCACCGTCAGCCATGCCGACGGGTCGCGCGTACCCTGCATCTCGATCTCGTCGATGAATGGCGAATTGCCGAAAGCGCCCTTTGCATCGGGTTCCTTCGATTGCGCGGTCCATCCATGGCTGATCACCAGCGGATTTATCAGCTTCTGCAACTCGGGCCGAACATATAGGAAAGCCGAGCCCTTGGGGCTCATCAGCCACTTGTGGCAATTGCCCGAGTAATAGTCGACATCCATCGCCGTCAGATCGAGCGGGATGTGACCGGGCGTATGGGCGCCATCGATCACAGTCGCGATGCCGCGCGCCTTGGCCTGCCTGATGATGGCTTCGATGGGGAAGCGCAGCGCCGTAGGTGAGGTGATATGGCTGAGAAACAGTAC
>CAYPYV010000293.1:0-3302 GCA_964414845.1 uncultured Devosia sp.
GTGCAGGGCACGACCATCGCCCTCGCCGACATCCGCCTCACGCAGGGGCGCCTGGCCGAAGCGCTGCGCCTCTGCGAAGCGGCGCGCAGTGTCGCTACCGACAAGGGGCGGCCGATCGCGCGCGGCCTCGCCGATATGCACGCCAGCCTCGCCCTCCTGCACCTCGATCGCCACGAGCTTGCTATGGCCCGCCAGCATCTCGACCGGTGCCGGGACCTCGGCGAGGTCTGGGGGCTGCCGCAATTCCCCTATCGATCACGCGTCGCTTGGGCGCGTCTGGAAATGGCCGAGGGCAGGGCGACCCCCGCCATCGAGCACCTTCTGGACGCCGAGCGCCGTTACGTCAGCGACTTCTTCCCCAACGTGCGGCCGGTGCCCGCACAGATCGCCCAGTTCAATATCCGCATCGGAAAACTCGACCCGGCCAACGACTGGGCGCGGCAACAGGCGATTGGTCCCGACGATCCCCTGACCTACCTTCGCGAGTTCGAGTATGTGACTCTGGCGCGGCTCTTCATCGCCCGCGGCGACAGCGAGTCAGTGGAGCAGGCCTTGCGCCTGCTCGTGCGGCTGGCCGAGGCCGCCGAACGCGGCGGCCGCAAACGTAGCCTCATCGACATTCACCTGCTCACGGCCCTCGCGCATCAGGCGCGCCATGACAGTACCGAAGCCCTCGATGCCCTCCGGCGCGCGATTGCACTGGCCGAGCCCGAAGCCATCCGGCGTCCATTCCTCGATGACGCCGCCGCCCTTGCGCCAATATTCAAACACTTGAGCAAACGCGAGGCCGCATCGGCCTTCCTGCGCAGCCTCACCACGGGGGCTGAAACGGCAGCACCCGCGCGTCACCATCCCGATCTCATCGAGCCGCTGAGCGACCGGGAGGCCGACGTGCTCCGTCTGCTGCGCTCCGATCTCAGCGGCCCCGAAATCGCCGATGAGCTGACGGTGTCGCTCAACACGCTGCGCACCCACACCAAGAACATCTTCGAAAAACTCGGTGTGAACAGCCGTCGGGCAGCCGTGCACCGCGCCGACGAGCTGCAGCTCTTCACCCATAACGCCCACTCCTAGAGGCAACAGAAAACCCAAAATCACTCTGCGCGCTCACCACATCTGGTGAGCCGGGCTCACCACGTGCGCCCCCATTGTCCTCCTCAGCCGCGCTGCATCACGCCAGCCGAAACGCCGAGGACCACCATGACCCCGCCACCCGACCTCTCCGGGACCTACGATATCCGTGTGAGCGGCCAGCTCGACCAGGCTTGGGCCGACCGGCTCGGCGTCCCCGAGCTGCTGCACGAACCCGACGGCACCACGCTGCTTCGGGGTGTCACCGCCGACCAGGCGGCACTGCATGGCCTGCTCCAGCGCATCCGCGATCTGGGCGTGGCGCTGCTCTCCGTGTCCCCGCGTGCCGCACCCACCACCACTGACCATTCAACCGAGGAAGCATCATGACCACCAATCGCCTGCTGACCCCCGAAACGCTGATCCGCGCCACCGGGCCCTTCGCCATCCTTGCGGGGCTGATCTACGCCGGCATCCAGCCGATCCATCCACCCGACGTTCTGGCCTCGGTCACCACCCCGAGCTGGATCATCTTCATGTCGCTCAAGCTCGCGATGTCGCTGTTCTTCCTCATCGCCATCACCGGCCTCTATGTCCGGCAGATCGGTCGGTCGGGCTGGATTGCGTTTACCGGCTTCGTCCTCTTCGGCCTCGCCTGGTGGCTGCAGATGGGCTTCATTTTCGCTGAACTCTTCATCCTGCCGCCGCTTGCCGCGGTCGCCCCGCAGTTCGTCGACAGCTTCCTCGGCTTGGTGAACCAGCATCCGGGGACGATGAGTATCGGCGCCATCGTGCCGGCCTATGGCGTCCTCGGCGTGTTGTACCTGCTCGGCGGCATCCTGCTCGGCATCGGTACACTGCGCGCCGGTGTCCTGCCAAAGGGTCCCTCCATCCTGCTCGCCGTCGCTGCGCTGGTCACGCCCGCAGCCGCCCTGCTGCCCCATGAGTTCCAGCGCTATGCTGCCATCCCGGTGGGTCTGGCCTTCATCTGGCTGGGCTTTGCCCTCTGGTTTCCCCGCCAGTCGTCCGCCCGTGCCTTCGGTCCGGCTGCCGTCAGCACCGTTGGGAGTGCGGCCCAATGATCAGCGCAACCGCCCCCGCCGGGCCCCTTCGCCATCGGGCACGGACCGGTACGCTACCGTGGAAAGTTGCCGGCCTGCTGTTCTTGAGTGCCCTACCGCTGACCTTCGGCGTCCTGCGCCTGCTCCAACTGGCTGGCCTCCTCGATCTGATGCCGCCCATCGCTGTCTCGGCCATTCCCATCGTCGCCCATATCCTTGGCGCCGCGGCCTACACCTTGCTCGGGGCGATCCAGTTCGCCCCGGGGCTCAGAAGCCGGTGGCCGACCTGGCACCGTGTTGCCGGTCGCGTCGCGCTGGTCGGAGCGGCGGTGGTGATCGTCTCTTCGCTCTGGCTCACGACCGTCTATATGACGACGAGCCTGGGTGGGCTCGTTCTGGCCGGCTTCCGCGTCACGATCGCAGCGGCGATGGCGGTATCCATTCTCTCGGGCCTCGCGGCCGCCCGCCAGCGCCAGATCACCCTGCACAAGGCGTGGATGATCCGCGCCTATGCCCTGGGTCTTGGCGCAGCAACGCAGATGTTCGTCATGATGGCCGCCGAGATCGTCACGGGCGGCCCGCCCACCGAGCTCAACCGCGCCCTCCTGATGGGCCTCGCCTGGGGCATCAACCTTGCTGTCGCCGAGTGGCGCATCCGCCGCAGCCGGGTCGCTGCATAGCTGTCGTTCCACGCACGAACACCCTGCACCTGATGCGCATTCCGCCTCGCCGCAGGACGCCTATCCTCACAACGCGAACCTTCGGAGTCAGCACGACAAACGTTCTCGGGACCATCGTCACCATCATCGCCCACACGCCTTTGTGGGTCTGGGGCCTTTACGTCGCTTTGCTCTTTCTCGGCCTGCAGCGAACCAGCGACAGCAGCGTGCCGCTCTGGCACGTGCTGATCCTGCCCATCGCGGTGGCCCTGCTCGCCATCTCGAGTGTCATCGGGGCCTCCCCGAGTGCCTGGCGGCCGCGACTGTTGGTCTGTTGCTCGGAAGCGGACTTGGCTGGTCGCTCGAACCCCGGGATGCCACCCGGCGTCTGCCCGGTGGCCGGCTCTGGCAGCGCGGCGAATGGCTGACGCTGGTGCAGATCGCCCTCACTCTCTCGGTCCGCTACGTCACCAACGTCGTCGCAGCGATGGCGCCCGTGCTGGGCGCCAAC
>CAYPYV010000294.1:0-3298 GCA_964414845.1 uncultured Devosia sp.
GCGTCTGTGGGATCAGCTCATCGACATCAACAATGCCATCAATGCCGCCGTCGTACCGGTCACCGACGAGCAGCAATACAGCATCTCGGAATTCTGGACCTACCCCGACGGCGCCGGCGACTGCGAGGATTTCGCCCTCGCCAAGCGCAAGGCGCTGATCGCCGAGGGCTGGAATCCGTCCACCCTCATGATCGCGGTCGTCAGGCAGCAGAATGGCGAAGGGCACGCCGTGCTGATGGTCCGCACCGATCGTGGCGACCTCGTGCTCGACAACCAGGAAGGCCGCGTCCTCGTCTGGAACGAGACGCCCTACCACTTCCTCAAACGCCAGTCGCAGGCCGATGCCGGCCAATGGGTCGACCTCGTCGATGGCCGCGGCCAGCAGGTCGCCAGCCGCTGATCTAGGTGGCTCGTTCAGCCGATGATGGCGTAGTACCCGCCCACGACCAGCAGCCCGGTGATGAACGACCACCCGAACGCGACGAATGCCGCCACCAGCGCATTGGTCATCGACAGGGTGCCGCCCTGCTCCTGCCGCCAGCCCATCTGCAACATGATGTAGGGCCCGCAGAGGAAACTCACCAGCAAGTTGCCGAAGCAGTGCCAGATTGTCTTGCCGTCATAGCGCAACGCCGCGTCTTTCTTGGACAGCCACTGGAACAGATAGGTTCCGGTAGCGGCGATCGCGAGCCCGATGGCCATCAGAAATCCGACCAGCAGCAATTCCCTCACCGCGCCCTCCTGCAATCCGCAACGCGACATTAACGATTTGTTAAGCATAGAGGGCGCCATCTCGGCTGTCACCTCTACTGAACAAATCTGGTTAACGGCGATGGGCGAGCGCCAGGGAACGATCGAAACGGGTACGGCTTCGCTTGGGTTCAATCTCGGGGCCATCACGGCGGCTATCGCTCTGCTCGGTCTCGCCGGCGCCTATCTCCTGCAGGGCGCTCTCCGCGCCGAGACGTCCCGCAACACGGGCGACATGACCCGCGTCGCGATTTCCGTCGGCGGAACGGCGCTGACGGTGCCGGTCGGGTGGCTGGCCGACCCCGACGCGGCGCACGCGAGCGGTTTCGCCAAGGATATTCGCCTCGAACTCAGGCTGCCGCTCGCCGCCGATGGGCGCCCGGCCATCGTCGATGTCACCATCCTGCAGCGCAGCCGCGTCCGCACCAGCGCGAGCCTGCTCGATGGCGTCTACCTGCATCAGTTTCAGGATGAGGAATTGGCCGGCATTCCCGGCCTGGTCGGCAAGCCGCTCAGGGCCGCCGAGGGCTATCAGAACGAGACGGTCTGGTATGATCCGCTGGCCGCCGACCCATTCGTCGCCAAATGCGCGGCCCCGCCCGCAGATGGCACCGAGGCCCAATGCCTCCGTGTGGTCAATCTCGCGCCCGGCCTGGCGGCCGTCTACGGGTTCTCGCCCTCGGCGCTGGCGGGCTGGCGCCGGTTCGACGCCGAGATTGCCCCGATGCTCAAGCGGATCGGGGCGCTCTGATCGCGTCCGTCAGGCTCAGCTGACCTCGTCGAGGTCGACGTCGAGAATCGCCATCTGGAAATTGTACGAGCGGTCGCCGTCCTCGTCGTCCACATAGATCAGCCCGAGGAACTCGTCGCCCAGATACACCTCGACGCTGTCGTTCTGCTTGTTGCGCGGGCGGACGTCGATGTTGCGGTTGTTGAACTTCTGCTGCAGGAATTTCTGCAGCTTGATGATCTCGGGATGGTTCACGGAACATTCCTTGGTTTTCGGTTGGGGCGCACAATAGGCATTCGGCGCCTCCGGGCAATCCCGGATGCGCGTTTTCCATCCAATCGTGTCGAGCACATGTCAGCCGGTCGGATCGACCGGAACCAGCTGGTCCATCGCTGCGGCCGGCTGCGGTGCGGCCTGGCCGATCACCTTGGCCGGCACTCCGGCCACGGTCACGCGCGGCGGTACTTCCTTCACCACCACGGATCCCGCACCCACCCGCGCACATTCGCCGATGCGGATATTGCCGATGACGGTCGCATTCGCGCCGATCAGCACCCCATTGCCGATCTTGGGTGACGATCCTCGTCCGACTTGCCGGTGCCCCCGAGCGTGACCCCCTGCATGACGGAGACATTGTCGCCGATCGTCGCCGTCTCGCCCACCACGAAGCCCGTCGCATGGTCGAGCATGATGCCGCGCCCGATTCGGGCCGCCGGGTGGATATCCACCTGGAACACCGCACTTGCACGCGATTGCAGATAATAGGCGAAATCCCGCCTGCCCGCGTCCCAAAGCGCATGCGTCAGCCGGTGCGTCTGGATGGCGTGGTAACCCTTGAAGTGCAGGAAGCAGTCCACTGCGCGGTGCAATGCCGGATCGCGCTCCAGCGTCGCCGCGAGGTCAGCGCGCGACTCGGCCCCGATCTCTGGCCGGAACGCCAGGGCATCGTCAAACGCCTGCCGGATCATGTCGGCCGACACATCGGTATGGTCGAGCCGCTCCGCCAGCCGGAAGGCCAGCGCCGTCTCGAAACTCTCGTGGTTCAGCACATTGGCATAAACGAAGCCGCCCAATGCGGGTTCCGCTTCAACCACCGCGCGCGCCCCTGCCCGGATCGCGTCCCATACAGGGTCGATCGCGTGCAGTCCGGCGCTCTTGATGCCTGTCGTGGTCATGTCGACCTCCATCGCAGAATGCCGATATAAGGCATCTGGTCCTCGGAATCCAACTCTTAAAGCAGCAATCGCTTCGCCACAGCCCCGCTATGGAGCAATGGTTACCATCTGGCATGTATCGCGGGCCAGTCGAGCCTTGAGTGCTAGACCGGCTGCCGAGCGAGGAACTCGAGTACGGCGCGCTTGTATTCCTTGTCACCGGTTGCCCGCATATGGTCGCGCCGCGCGATCGTGAAGGCCTCGGCATTGGGCAGCATCCGCGCCAATCCCTGCGCCGTGCCCGCCATCTCGTCCGCCTCGCCCACAGCCACGAGCACCGGCACGCGAATCCGGGCGATATCGGCGGCCGCCATCGGCTCGCGGGAGTTCACCATGCACGCGGCAAGCGCCGCTCGGTCCGAGCCGTTATGGTCGGCAAAAATGCGGAACATCCGCCCCGTACGGCCCGTCACCTGCTCCAGCGACTCGGCAAGCAGGGCGGTGATGATCTCCTCGCTGTCCTCGAGTCCGGTCACGAGGTTCTCCCCCATTCCACCCAGAATCGCGCAACTGACCCGATCCTTGTGGCGCAGCGCCAGAAATGCCGTGATCCGCGCGCCCATCGAATAGCCCATCACCGGACATGAGACGATCTTGAGGTGGT
>CAYPYV010000295.1:0-3296 GCA_964414845.1 uncultured Devosia sp.
TCAGTGATTGTGGTGATGCCCCTTCAGAAAGCTCTCCTCGAAGGGGCGGCGGCTCACTTCCATCTCCTTGCCGTCGAGATACACCGCCACGGGCTGCAGCAGGCGTGAGCCCTGGCGCTTGGTGCCAACCACGTCGGAAAACTCATAGTCGCTGGCATATTCCCTCAGCACGGTGATATCCGCCGGCGCGCCCACTCCCAATTGCCCAAGCTCGGGATGCCGAATGGCGAGGGCCGGGCGGCTCGTTGACATGCCGATCACCTCCGCAACGCTCAGCCCGCAATTGAGCAGCTTGCTCATCGTGTGAAGAAGGTCGTATCCCGGCCCCTCGACGGCAATCACATGCACGTCCGATGAGATCATGTCGGGCTTGAAGCCTTCGCGCAGCGCCGCCTCTGCCGAATCGTAGCCAAATGCACCCATGCCGTGTGCGATATCGAACAGCACGCCGCGTTCACGCGCCCGCCACACCGCTTCGAGCACTTTGCCGTCGTCGCCGATCGCGGAGTTCGGTTCCGGTCGATAGCAATGCGTGAGGATGTCGCCCGGCCTCAGCCTGTCCACTACATCGGCGTAACTTGGCGGGGGATGGCCGATATGTGTCATCAGTGGAAGGCCCACTGCGTTTGCCGCCTCGAGCGCGAGGTCAAGCGCTCCGAGTCCGAGATCACCCGTCACGATGCCGCCGATCCGAACCTTTACCCCGATAATTCGATCGCGGTTCGCTTCGATCTTCGCCACACACCGATGAACAGGCAGCATGGCGCGGCTCGTCGCCTCGCCGATCGACACATCCTTGTCGAAGCCAAAAATGCCGGGGAAGGAAATGTTGAGATAAGCGAAGATGCGATAGGGCGAATGGACCATCACATAGTCGCGGAACCCGTCATAATTCCCCGCGCCGGCGCTTCCGGCATCCACCAGCGTCGTACATGCCGAACGCCGTGCAATGAGACCAGGGTCGACGCTCAGCGAGGTTGCCTTGTGGTAGACATGGGTATGGATGTCGATTAGCCCCGGCGCGACAATGCAACCCGACACATCGCGTGTGCGGGACGTGCCGGCATCGATCGTGGGGGCCACAGCCGCTATCCGGCCTGCCTTGATGGCAACATCGTAGAGGCCATCCAATCCGTTGCGCTCATCAATGACGCGCCCACCCCGGAGCACGAGATCATGTTGTGGCGTAGGTGCAGGTACCGGCATCCGGCATACTCCAGGTGTGCCACCGCCGCCCCGCGCGGATCCTGCCGGGGCGGCGGTGCCGCGTTAAGGTCACTCGAGGCGCGCTGCGGAGTGCGAAAAGCTTGGCACTGCGGTCGGGTTGTTCGCCTCGCCGCTACCCTCGGTTCCGGCTACCCTACATGTGCCGGGCAATGCATCAAGCGCAACCATCGTCGCCCAACCTCTCCCCTCTTGGCGATTCCGACTTGGGGGAATCACATGCCGGCCATCATCGCGAAGGATCCCTAGCCTCAGGCGACAGGCACGCGCTGTGCTGCAACTGAGCTGCAGTGATCACCAGGCCTCTGAACTTCTCCTGACTGGGCCCGGAGGTTCAATCGATCCACACTTAGCGAGCCGGCTGTACCTCCGCACAAAGTGGCTGTCGGCCGATGGCTCGAGCGCTGCGCCCAGTGGCGGAACCCGGGCGGCCTAGCCCGTCGCGGCGTCGCAAATTGCTTCACTGGTCGGGTGGGCCTGTCAGGCGGCCGTAAGCTCGCGACTGCTATGGTGCCTTGGGGGAGAGGACAGGATGATCACGATCAAGGGTGCAGGCGCGGGACCTACTGGGTGCGTCTCCGTCGAGAGGCTGGATGGCGGTCGTTGCCTCCTTCGAATCGATTCCCCACCCTCCCACGATGGATCCAGCGGCGTGAGCGCACAGATCGTTCTCATGCACCGGCAAGCGCAGTTCCTCGGCCTCTTGTTGGCAGGTGCACAGATCGCAAAGCCAGGGGATGCTTACGACACACTGTCGTCCGCATCTGATGCAGATAACCAGCAGGCGTCTGATCTGGATCATTTCGCTCCGCCGCGGGCGCGCGATAATGTCTCGGCTGGAGACTGATACCGCCTCTGGCGTTGTCAAGAGCGAGGTCCCCATGAGCCGACTGCACCTTCACGCCGAGCGTCATGCAATGGAGCGGATCGGCTGGCTGCGCGCGGCGGTCCTGGGGGCAAATGATGGCATCGTGTCCACCTCGAGCCTGATCGTGGGTGTGGCCGCAGCCTCTGCCGATCATGCCGCCATACTCTCCGCCGGGGTCGCCGGCCTTGTTGCCGGTGCGCTGTCCATGGCGGCGGGCGAATATGTCTCGGTCAGCTCGCAGGCCGATACCGAAGCCGCCGACCTCGCCCGAGAGAAGCGCGAACTCGCCGCCACCCCGGAGGACGAACTTGAAGAACTCACGGGCATCTATGAAGCAAGGGGGCTGAGCCGGGCGCTTGCGAGGCAGGTCGCCGAGGAACTGACCGCCAGGGATGCATTGGGTGCTCACGCGCGCGACGAGCTCGGCGTCGTCGGCCACCTCGCTGCCAATCCACTGCAGGCCGCCGTCACCTCGGCCATCACATTCGCGATCGGCGCAGTTGTACCTCTCGGTGCAGTCATTCTGACGCCTCCCGCCCTCATCCTCTGGGTGACGATGATTGTCACCACAATTGGCCTCGCTGTCCTGGGCGCGCTCGGCGGCTGGGCCGGTGGAGCCAATGTCATCCGGGCGGGAACAAGGGTGGTCTTTTGGGGTGTCCTTGCCATGGCCGTCACATCCGGCGTCGGCTTCCTGTTCGGCCAGGTCGTCTAGTTTCCGCCAGAGACAGTGCTGCACAATATGCACAAATGATGTGCAATAATGACGATTGCGTTTTGCGCGGGCATCGCGATATGTGCCAGCGATGTCGCCGGTCCAGCTCTCCATTCTGATCATCGACGAGAACCGCATCCGCGCCTCCATCATTGAAGAGGGGCTGCGCGAGGCGGGGCACATGCGGGTCGCCGTCATTCACGACGTGAACGAAGTCGGCCGCTCCATCGAACAGTCCATGCCCGACGTGGTGGTGATCGACCTCGAAAACCCCAAGCGCGATACACTCGAACATTTCTTCTCGCTCAGCCGCGCCATCCAACGCCCGATCGCCATGTTCGTCGACCGATCGGATGGGGCGATGATCGAGAAGGCGGTGGAGGCGGGTGTCTCCGCCTATGTCGTCGATGGGCTGAAGAAGGAGCGGGTCAAGCCCATCCTCGACATGGCGATTTCGCGGTTCAACGCCTTTTCGCGGCTGACGCGCGA
>CAYPYV010000296.1:0-3276 GCA_964414845.1 uncultured Devosia sp.
CACTTGCGTTGTCTGCGTTGCTGGAACCCCTGTTGTGGGACAAGGCGGCGAGTCACCCCTCGCATCGATGTATCGATCGATCCAAGGGTGGTACGGCCAGCCCTGGCTCTTGACGCGCAGCAACCACTCGGCCAGCGGTCTTTCTCCGCCTTCGCCCTCAAGGCCGCGCAACAGCTCGTGCTTCTCCGCAAGGGTCGAGTGCTCATTCTTGCTTTCAAGCCAGCCTGCGGAATTCTGGGCGCGCAGGTTATCGCAAGCCAAGAGTTGCGCCGCTTCGACCGCTGTGACGTCCGTGAGCCCGAACCAGTAGCGGGCATTTAAATTCGCGTCGCACCAGTCCACCAACCTGCGCCGCGCTTCATTCGACGAGGCATCGGGTGCAACTCCGGCAAGGAACGCAGAAACCTGCTCCAACTTCAACGGCGCCGTCCACGCGTCACGAGAGGATCTTCTGTGCCCACCGCTAAGCAGCCATAGCACCACCTTGCTGCGCCACTCGTTGTGATCTTTCTGGCGGGCAGCTTGAGCTTGCCTCAGAGACGCCCTCGCGGATTCCGTCAGCTCGTTGCGTCGTTGAACTCGTGCATCACGTTCCTGCTCGCTGATGTTCTCCGCTCGCCAGTCATGCAGCTTCCCTGCACTGATGTTTAGTTCGGCTAACGACCTCGCTACGAAATTCTCTGCCTTGGCCAAATCCGCGTCCGGCTCGCCGACGACACAGCGCGCCTGCGCCAAAGCGTCGAATGCCGCCTTGATTGCCTCGCGTGGCTTCGCATCGCGAACACGTCCTAGCAAAGCTTCCACCATCTCGACATCGAGAAGCCCGTCGTCGCCAACAAATCGTTGGTGTAGAAACCAGCCCCAGCCATCAAGCATAAACGCCGCAAGCTGCCGGGCAGTGAAGGGGAACGGCAGCGCCGGTGTGGTCAGGGGATCTGGACCGTTATGGAATTCTGCTTGGTCGCAGGCAGGCGTCCAGTTGAGCGAATCTTGAATGTCGTTCGTGACCAGCCATGCGCCATCGTCACGAAGTTCGTAGTTCGGTGAGATGTAGCTGTCATCCTCATCAACAGCCCCATCCCCCAAGAATTGAACGACAAGAGTTTCTCGAAGCCGCTCAAACACAGCCCGCGAGTACAGCGGTTCCGCGTTGGTGTTCGTCTCACGCCGATTCGAAGTCATGACCTTCCTCGATACGCTTTCTACTTGACCGCCATGAGGTCAACCACCAGCGAACTAGTCTCCCGGTCCGGGTCTGCGACCTTGTCGTGCTTTGCATTAAACCGATTGCGCAGGGCCGTCGTGCGGATGATCAATCGCACCGTTTCCTTCTCACCATTGAGCGCGATGCGAACCCATGCATCCTCAAGCGAGCCAGGAACCCGTCCGTGTACTTGACGGATGGCTTCGTGGCGGTCTGTCTGCATCTGCTGCACACGGTCCTCTACGGCGTCGCGCTTGCGGAGCTTGGTTGTCCAGACCTAGCAGCGCGCTTGGTCCGTACCCTGGATGCACCTCTTTCGCCGCCTCGGTCGCATGACTGACGACGTCAACTTGATGTTAATCAACGCCCCCAAGCGCTGCTTGGCAGCATGCTTTCGCTCGCAGGCGCCGTCCCTCTGCAATGCGACCTGCTTGTCCTAATCGGCAAGTCGCCCACCTTCATGACCCATCACCCACCGCTCTGATGGAGCCTGGTGTTCGTCATGGGCCCAAGTGAACAAGGCACTGGAACTGCTTGATCGCAACGATCGCTTTGAACTTGTCGTTGCTCTTGTGCAACACAAGTGATCAGGTCGCATCACTTCACCGCAACACCAACATAAGCTGCGCCACGTACTTTGCTGGCTGGTGTCGTCCACAGAAGTCCGGCGGCAGCCGAAGGAATTCAGGGCAGATCTGGGGGCAACATCGTCTTGAGAAGACCTCGCAAGCGAGCATTTATGCGCCTTGCGAGCGATGATGTGAATCCCGCTCTCCGCCATTCGACAGGCCAGCGCCTTCCGGCCCGAACAAGCAGCAAAGCCCCGCATGACGGGGCTTTTTTGTGGGCATCCAGTCGCTTCCAGAACTGCCGTGAGGAAACCGCGATGAATCTTTGGAACGAAATCCGCGACGAGATCCGCCAGACCCTGCCGCAGCCGCCCGAGCGCGCGCTCTTCGACAGTGATGAGGAGCACCGGCAGGCCATGGGCATGTGGGAAATGCTGGTCGCCCGCTTGCTGGGCACGCGCCACGCCGGCCAGGACGTGTTGCGCAAGCGGGACGACCCGGCGGGCTGAAGGCCGCAAGGTTGCCCCTGCGGCCACCGCACGCCCCGTCGCGGGGCTCGGCGGCGTCAGGGACTACATTTGAAGCGCGTCTCTCGCAGAGTCTGGCTGTGTGCCGGCCCCGAAGGACCCGTCTTCCGAGGGCCGAGGCCGCCGGCCGGTCCCCTCAGGCCGACGGCAGGTCCGGCCGCCGCCCCACCGGCTCGCCGGTGTGCTTGCTGAGCCGCCCGTGCACCGGGCCGGCCGACTGGATACCTTGATCCTCCTCTCCCCCAGCCCGCTTTCGGGCGGCTCCGGCGCCGTCCGGACGGTCGTGCGCATGGACCTGCGCGTCGATCTGCGCTACGAGATCGATGCGCAGGGCGCCGACTTCATCTTCCACATCCACGCGGCCAACACGGCCTGCCAGACGGTGCTGTCGGAAAGCCTGCGGCTCAGCCAGCCGATCGCACCACGCATGGCCCTGGACCCGGCCACCGGCAACCGCAGCCTGCGCCTGCGCGCGCTGCCCGGCGAGCTGCTGCTGCACTACACGGCCAGCGTCGACATCGAGCACCACCGCATGGATCCGACCTTGGTCGGCGAGGTGACCGTCTGCCGCCTGCCGGCCGAAGCCATCCCCTACCTCTACCCCAGCCGCTACTGCCAGTCCGATCAGCTCACGGCCATGGCCTGCCAGCTCTTCGGCGGGCACTGGCAGGGGCACGGTCGGGTGCAGGCCATCCAGGCCTGGGTGCAGCAGCACATGTGCTTCACGCCGAACACCTCGAATTCGGCGACTTCGGCGCTCGACACGCTGCAATCGCGGGTCGGCGTCTGCCGCGACTTTGCGCACCTGATGATCGCGCTGTGCCGCGCGCTGAACATCCCGGCCCGCTTCGTGACCGCGACAGACTACGGCGCCGACCCGGCGCTGGGCCCGCCGGACTTCCATGCCTATGTGGAGGCCTACCTCGGCGACCGCTGGTACCTGTTCGACCCCTCCGGCACCGCCATCCCGATGGGC
>CAYPYV010000297.1:0-3255 GCA_964414845.1 uncultured Devosia sp.
TGACCATGTACTTCCCGCTGGTGGTGCATGGCGCCATGCTGATCGAGCCGACCGAGAGCGAGAGCAAGGCGACGCTCGATCATTTCTGCGAAGTGATGCTCGATCTCGCCAATGACGCGAAGGCGGGAAATGCCCAGCGCTTCACCTCGGCTCCCAGCCGTGCCCCGCGCCGCCGCCTCGACGAGACGCGCGCGGCCCGCTCGCCTATCCTCACCTATACGCCGCGCGAGGAACTGCCCCAGGCGGCCGAGTAAGGTCCTCTCTCAAGTACCACGACTTCCAAACGAAAGAGGCGGGCATCGAGCCCGCCTTTTTCATGTCGTCCAAAGTCTCCCCGCGCTATTGCGCCGGGAGGCGATTGAACAGCCGCAGCGACAGCGTGAGGGATTGGGGCAGCGGGTTCCACAGACCGGTCGTCAAGCCCGCCGATCGCAACATGCGGGCCGTCCATGTGTTGCAGCCCAGTAGGGCGTTGAACCAGCCTTCGCCTTCATAGAAGCGGTCATTTGGTCCGAGCCGATAGCCGGGGATAGGGATGACTTGTCCGTCCTTGCGGGTAAAGCTTTGCGACATCGCTTCGAGCAGTGCCCGATAGGATTGGACATCCAGATCTATCGGCAGCAGGTCAGGATTGCTGGTGTCGATGGGCCCAAGGACATCGACATGCATCACGGCCGCATCGAGGGTCAGCGCCCGAAAGGTCGGGCCCGGCTTGATGTCGTTGAAGCTGGGTGTCTCCATGTAGAAGGATCGGCCGCCCCATCCCACGAGCAGCCACTCGGCCTCTGGATGAGTGATTGGCAGCCCGCCTTCCGCCAGTTCCGCGAACTGGGCGACGGATCGGCTCTCAACCGGAATGGCGATATCGGTGTGAATGGGATTTGAGGCGACGTAAATGCGAATGACTGGGCCGCTGGCGGGGGTGGTAGAAGCCACGAACGGGAACGGTACTATAGTGCCCAACAGGGCAAGGCCGATGAGCCCCGTTACCAGCACCAGGAGTCCGACAATCCCACGGACAATCCATCGCAATGCAGTCATCGCGTCCCCGTCGAGATGGTGCCGCAAGCATTGATGCATGAGACTGGTACCCACAAAAACAAAAATGCCCGCCGAAGCGGGCATCTTGTGGATATCCAAACCGGGGCGATCAGTTCAGCCGGTTCGAGACTTCCGCAATCGACTGGTTGACCAGTGCGTCCCCCTGCGTTGCGACCTGCTTCGAGAGGACGATGCGGGCCGCCTCGATGGCGAGATCTGCTGAGCGTGCGCGGACTTCTGCAATCGCCTGGGCCTCGGCCTGCGCGATCTTGTCGTTCACCGACTTCTCGCGACGGGCGACCATGGCCTCCAGCGCTTCCTTAGCCTCGGCCGTCAGCCGGAAAGCTTCTTCGCGCGCGGCATCGACAATCGACTGCGCTTCCTTCTCGGCCTCTTCCCGACGCTTTGCATAGTCCTCGAGCAGCGCCTTGGCCTCGACGCGGAGGGACTCCGCTTCGGCCAGTTCGGTCTCGATGGCCTTGATGCGCGCGTCGAGCATCTTTGCGACTGCCTTGTGGCCGCCGACATAGATCACGATGCCGAAGAAGATCAGCAGCGCGATGAACGACCATATCGAGGCGCCGGTCGATGCGTCGAATCCGAAGCTCCACATGGCGCTTACTCCTTGCTCACGGCGGCGACGGCGTCGCGCACATCCTGCGACGACACGCCTGTGCCGATGATGCGCGCGACCACAGCCTCTGCTGTTTCCGCCGCAATGTCGGCAACATTGGCAAGCGCCGCGGTCTTGGTGCCGGCGATGCGGGACTCGGCTTCGGACATGCGCTGCGCCAGGCTGGCTTCAACCTCGGCACGGCGATTGTCGATGTCCTGCTTGATCGAGGCGCGCGTATCCTCGGCAATCTTCTGGGCATTGCGCTGGGCTTCCGCCCGTGCCGCCTCATATGCCGCCGAAGCCTTCTCGGTCTCCTGGCGAAGGCGCTCGGCCTCCTTCAGGTCGGCTTCGATGCGGGCCTTGCGCGTATCGATGATGGAACCGATTTGCGGCAATGCCACGCGGCTCAACAGCACGTAGAGCGCGGCAAAAGTGATGGCGAGCCAGATGACCTGGCCACCAAAGGTCGACGTGTCGAACGGCGGGAAGGTGCTCGCATGCGCCTCGGTTGAGGCGTGGGTTCCTTCGGACGCGCCATGGGCTGCTTCAGCGGCTTTGGCTGCAGGAGCCATCGCGGCTGCCGCCATGCTGTCCGCAGGGGCCATCACTTCGCCATGCTGGAGAGCATCGCCCGAGTTGGTCTCGCCCTCGGCAAGCAGAATGGGTGTGCTGGTCAATCCGGCCATCTCAATACCCTTCTAGGCCACACTGGCCCCGGATTCTACACCCGGAGCCTGCGGGACACATTGCGCCGGCCGAGGCCAGCTCGTTCGGTCGATCAGACCACGAACAGCAGCAGCAGCGCGACGAGGAACGAGAAGATGCCCAGAGCTTCGGTCACGGCGAAACCGAAAATCAGGTTACCGGACTGGCTCGCAGCAGCGGCCGGGTTGCGCAGGGCGCCCGACAGGAAGCTGGAGAAGATGTTCGCCACGCCGATTGCGGCGCCGGCCATACCGAAACAGGCAATACCCGCACCAATGAACTTTGCGGCTTCAGCTTCCATTTGACTACTCCTTGGCAGCTTTTTGCTGCTGGTTGACTTGTCGGACGGTCACCGCGACCGCCGACGATGGGGGATTAGTGACCGGGGTGGATGGCGTCGTTGAGGTACATCGACGTCAGCAGCGCGAACACATAGGCCTGCAGCACCGCGACCAGGAATTCGAGAGCCGTCACGCCAACCGCCATGGTGAGCGGCAGCAGCGCACCGAGCCAGCCGAGGAAACCGAGCGAGCCCATGGTGACGACAAATCCGGAGAACACCTTGAGGGTGATGTGCCCGGCGAGGATGTTGGCGAACAGTCGTACGCTCAGCGAAATGGGCCGCGACAGGAACGAGACAACCTCGATGAGCACAATGAGCGGCAGGATATATCCGGGCACGCCCGAGGGGACGAACAGCTTCAGGAACTTCCAGCCGTTCTTGTAGAAGCCGTAGATGATCACGGTCACGAAGACCAGCATCGCGAGAGCGAACGTCACGATGATGTGGCTGGTGAAGGTGAAGAAGAACGGGATCATGCCGAGCAGGTTTGCCACCAGCACGAACATGAACAGCGAGAACACGAAGGGGAAGAACTTCATGCCGGCCTTGC
>CAYPYV010000298.1:0-3214 GCA_964414845.1 uncultured Devosia sp.
CGGCAGGAGCCGCAACTGGTGCCGGCCCGCGTGAGGGCGCCGACCGCGTCCACCGTGGCGCAGCCCTTGCGCATGACGGCATCCGCAATGGTATTGGAGCCGACCCCGTTGCAGGCGCACACGATGGCACCCGGATCGGGGCGATCAGCGCCGGGTCGCCCGGCAAGAACCATGGGAGCGACCAGTCCATCTTCCCTCAGCAGGCTCGCCGCCCATTGCCTTGAGACCAGCACGGGGTCGGGTGAGGTGAAGAGCGCCGCAACGAGCCGTCCCTCGCGCACAAGGGCGAAGGCGCGGCGGCCGGTCGCCTCGTCGAGGCTGGTGGCGAAGGGGGCGATAGTATCGAAGGTAGCCTCGAGCCAGGCTGTCCAGTCGGGTGGCTCGCGCTCGAAGGCGAGTTCTGCGCGCCAACCCTCTTCCGCCGGAGCCAAGGCCCAATAATCTGCCGCGAGACCTGGCCTCTGGCGCGCGACGAGAAAAGCATAAAGCGCCACGCGGCAGGGCTCGATAGCGACCTGCGCCATCTTGAGCGCCGGCTGGCCGGACAGTGGATCGGTGCGAGCCTCGACAAGTGCGTCGACACGCCCATTGGACGTGAACTGATCGGTCCAGTGCATCGGAGCAAACAACTGGCCGGGCTGCTGCCGCTCGGTAACGAGAGCGCGGAGCGTTGCGCTGCCATGCCGGTTGCTGACCCGCACGAGGCTTGCCCGGCGGATGCCGAGACGTTCGGCATCGCGTGGATGGATCTCGACAAAGGGCTCGGCGAGATGGGCGGCGAGGCGGGCGGATTTACCCGTCCGCGTCATGGTGTGCCAATGGTCGCGGACGCGGCCGGTGTTGAGCACCATCCGGCCGGGAACGGTCGCTGCTGGCGGCGGGGCCGCGACTGCGACGAAGCGTGCACGATTGTCGGCATGGGTGAAGCGCTTGCCCGCAAACATGCGTGACGTGCCAACGCCGTCGGCGCGAACCGGCCATTGGGTGGGCTCCAGAGCCGCATAGTCGGCGCCGGCGAGGCCGGAAAGATCGAAGGCGCGGGAGCCGTCGTTTTCGAAAGCAGACAAGGCCACATGCTCGGCGAAGATATCGGCAGGGCCGGCATAGTTGAATGCCGCGGCGAAGCCCAGGCGCCTCGCGACTTCCGAGACGATCCACCAGTCGGGCCGCGCTTCGCCCGGGAGCGGCAGGAACGGCCGCTGCCGCGAAATCCGCCGTTCCGAGTTGGTCACCGTACCGTCCTTTTCGCCCCAGCCGGCAGCCGGCAGCCGCACATGCGCCAGTGCCATGGTGTCGGTGGTGCGGTTCATGTCTGACACGACGACAAACGGACACGCCTCGAGCGCTTCACGCACGCGGTCGGCCTCGGGCATCGACACCACCGGGTTGGTCGCCATGATCCAGATGGCCTTGATCTCCCCACGCCCCACCCGGCGGAACAACTCCACCGCCTTCGGCCCTGGCGCCTCGGCCATGTTCGGAGCCCCCCAGAACCGGCCGACCCGCTCGATCGCGTCCGGGGTGAAATCCATATGCGCCGCCAGCATGTTGGCGAGCCCGCCCACCTCGCGGCCGCCCATGGCATTGGGCTGTCCGGTAATCGAAAACGGCCCCATGCCGGGCCGGCCGATGCGGCCGGTGAGAAGGTGGCAGTTGATGATGGCGTTGACCTTGTCGGCGCCGCTGGTGGACTGGTTGACGCCCTGCGAGTAGACGGTGACGACCTTTTCCGTTTCTCCAAAGAGCGTGAAGAACCGCTGGAGATCTGCGGGCGCCAGGCCGGTCGCTTCCGCGACACGCGTCACGCTCCAGAGCCGGCACGCTTCCGCCACGGATTCGAAACCAGAGGTGTGGTCCGCGATATAGTCGAGGTCGGCGAAGCCAGCCGTATCGAGATGCGCGAACAGCCCCGAAAACAGCGCGATGTCGCCATCGGGGCGGATGGGAAGGTGCAGGTCGGCGCCGTCCTGCGAAGCGGTGGCACGCGGATCGATAACCACGATGCGCATTTCCGGGCGCGCCGTTCGCGCAGCCATGATGCGCTGGTAGAGCACCGGGTGGCACCAGGCGAGGTTGGAACCGACCAGCACGATCAGGTCGGCCAGCTCCAGGTCCTCGTAGTTTCCGGGCACAGTGTCGGAGCCGAAGGCGCGCTTGTGGCCCGCCACGGACGAGGCCATGCAGAGCCGTGAATTCGTGTCGATATTGGCCGCGCCAATGAAGCCCTTCATCAGCTTGTTGGCGACATAGTAATCCTCGGTCAGCAGCTGCCCCGAACCATAGATGGCGACAGATTGCGGGCCGTGCCTGGCAATGGTTTCAGAAAAGCGCGTGGCGACGACGTCCAGCGCCTCGTTCCAGTTCGTCCGGCGCCCGGCTATTTCGGGGTATAGAAGCCGCCCCTCGAGCGACAGCGTCTCGCCCAGTGCCGAGCCCTTCGAGCAAAGCCGCCCGTAATTGGCCGGATGCTCCGGATCGCCTGCAATCGCCACGGATCCGTCAGCGCGTGGCGTCGCCAGCACCCCGCACCCCACGCCGCAATAGGGGCAGGTCGTCCGCACCGCTTCGACCATTCCCTATTCCGCCGCCGCCTGCATCAGCATGTCGGCGGACAGGAAGATCCGGCCATCGACCACCTTCACCGCATAGGTCGCGACCTGCCCCTCGTCGGCGCCCTGGGCGCGGCCGGTCGCCAGGTCGAACACCCAGCCATGCAGCGGACAGGTGACCGATGCGCCATGCACGATGCCATCTGCGAGCGGTCCGCCCTTGTGGGCGCAGCGGTTCTCGATGGCGTAGACCTGGTCCTCCTGGGTGCGGAATACGGCGATCTTGCCCATCGGGCCTTTCACACAGCGCGCCCCGCGACGCGGGATGGAGCTCAACTCACCAATGTCGACCCAATCCTGCATCGCCTTTACTCCGCTGCCTGCGGCATGCCGAAATCGGCCATGGCCGCGAACTCATGGGCATCCTTGCCGTTCACCCGCTCTTCCCAGGGGTCGACCTGCGCGAATTGCTGGGAGTAGGCAAAGCGCTCGAAATAGTGTCGGCGCTTTTCGCGGTCATCGACGATATTGGCCTTGATCGAGGGCGTGCCGACGCGTTTCGCCCATTTGTAGATGCGCTCGAGGTAGCGGCCCTGCTCGCGATAGAGCTGGGTCAGCGCAACGACGATCTCGAGCGCCTCGTCCTCGGTGTCGGCGTGGCAGAG
>CAYPYV010000299.1:0-3206 GCA_964414845.1 uncultured Devosia sp.
GCGGTCAGGTGGGCCGAGGCCTTTTCCTTCGAGGTGAAGATGCCGGTGCATTCGAGCACGATATCGACGCCCATCGCCGCATGCGGCAGTTCGGCCGGGTTCTTGACCGCCGTCACCTTGAACTTCTGGCCGTGGGTGGTGATCGTGTCACCTTCCACGGTGACGTCGAACGGGAACCGGCCGTGCACGCTGTCGAAGCGCAGCAGGTGGGCATTGGTTTCAACCGGACCGAGGTCGTTCACCGCCACCACTTCGATGTCGGTCCGGCCGCTCTCGACGATGGCGCGGAGAATGTTGCGGCCGATGCGGCCAAACCCGTTGATTGCGACGCGAACAGCCATTGATGGCTCCCTGGGAGACAAGAGGAATAGGAGGAGGAGGCGGGTCTCTTACAACTGTGCCTTGACGGCTTCAACCACGGCGTCCGCCGTGATGCCGAAATGCTCGTAGAGCTTTTCGGCCGGGCCCGAGGCCCCGAAGCCATGCATGCCGATGAAGCGGCCCTTCTCGCCGAGCAGCTTCGTCCAGCTGAGCTCGATACCGGCTTCCACCGCCACCTTGGCGCGGGCGTTGCCGATGATCGAGTGGCGATATTCCGCGGAGGCTTCGGCAAAGAGTTCGAGCGACGGCACGGAGACGACCTTGGCCGCGATACCCTCGGCCTTCAGCTTTTCGAGCCCGGCGACGGCGATCGCCACTTCCGAACCCGTGGCGAAGATCACCGCGTCGGCTGACGGGTCGCCGGCGATCACGTAGGCGCCCTTGGCGGAAAGGTTTGCCTTCTCGGAGGTGAGGCGCAGCGGCGGCAGGTTCTGGCGGCTGAGCGCCAGGATCGCCGGGCGGTGCTTGCTCTCGATGGCGATCTGCCAGCATTCGAGCGTTTCCACCGCGTCGGCCGGGCGCAGCACGAGCAGGTTCGGAATGGCGCGCAGCGCCGCCACGTGTTCCACCGGCTGGTGGGTCGGGCCGTCTTCGCCAAGGCCGATAGAGTCATGCGTCATCACATAGATGACGCGCTGGTTCATCAGCGCCGAAAGCCGGATCGAGGGGCGCGCATAGTCGGTGAACACCAGGAAGGTGCCGCCATAGGGAATGATTCCGCCATGCAGCGCGATGCCGTTCATCGCGGCCGCCATCTCATGCTCGCGGATGCCGTAGCGCATGTAGCGGCCGGTGCGGTCCGTGGCGGTGAAGGGCAGGGTCTGCGTCGTATTGGTCAGGTTCGAGCCGGTGAGGTCGGCCGAGCCGCCCAGGGTCTCCGGAAGCAGACCGTTGATCACCTCGAGCGCCATCTGGCTCGCCTTGCGGCTGGCGACCTTCGGCTTGTCGGCGACCAGCTTGTCCTTGTAGGCGGCGATCGCGTCCGCCCAGTTTGCTGGCAGGTCACCCTTGATCCGGCGCTCGAATTCGGCGCGCTTGCCTGCATCTGCGGAAGCGAGGCGACCATTCCAGGCGCCGACCTGATTGGCCGAACGGGTGCCGGCGGCGCGCCAAGCCTCGAGCGTGGCAGCGGGGATTTCAAAGGCCGGATAGTCGATGCCGAGCTTGGACTTGGCGCCGGCCAGCTCTTCCGCACCGAGCGGCGAGCCATGCACGGCGTGGCTGCCGGCCTTCTTGGGTGCGCCATAGCCGATGGTGGTCTTGGCAGCGATCAGCGTCGGCTTGTCGGACGATTTCGAGGCGATCAGTGCGGCTTCCACCGCGTCCTGGTCGTGGCCGTCGACTTCGATCGTGTTCCAGCCGACGGCCTTGAAGCGGGCGATCTGGTCGGTTGAATCTGCGTTCGAGACGGCGCCGTCGATGGTGATGTTGTTGTTGTCCCAGATCACCGTCAGCTTGTTGAGCTTCAGATGCCCGGCAAGCGAAATGGCTTCCTGCGAGATGCCTTCCATCAGGCAGCCGTCACCGGCGATTACCCAGGTGCGGTGGTCGACGAGATCGGTGCCGAACTCGGCCGCCAGCTTCTGCTCGGCAATTGCAAAGCCCACGGAATTGGCGATGCCCTGGCCAAGCGGGCCGGTCGTCGTCTCTATGCCCTCGGCATGGCCGAACTCCGGGTGGCCGGCGGTCTTCGAGCCCAGCTGGCGGAAATTCTTGATGTCCTCGATCGACATGTCGTCATAACCGAGAAGATAGAGCACCGAGTAGAGCAGCATCGAGCCGTGGCCGGCCGACAGGATGAACCGGTCCCGATCCGGCCAGTGTGGCTGCTTGGAGTCGAACTTCATCACCTTGGTGAAGAGCACCGTCGCGATGTCGGCGACGCCCATCGGCAGGCCAGGATGCCCAGAATTCGCCTTTTCGACCGCATCCATGGAGAGAGAGCGGATGGCATTGGCCATGTCGTCGGCGATCTTGGAATTGGGCATCGAGCAGCCTCCCTCTTCGTCCATTGGGGGCCGGAAATCCGGCGGGATGCCCCGTTCCGGGGCGGCGTGAGGCTTAGCACGTTCCCCTCACCTGTCAATGACAGCGGCCCGGGCCGGTTGCCAGCCTTTGGTCGGTCTGCGCTATAGTGCATGCAAAGGGATTCGAGTGGATCGCGATGGCAGTGGAACCGACAACGCCAGAGCCGCATGAAGAAAGCTACGAGGCGGCCGCACTCCGGCTCGACCGCGCCTTCTCGCGGCTCGAGGCCAGCGTGCGCAGCCTCAATGGCCGCATGCGCGCTCATGCCCGCATCGAGGCCGACACGACTAAGCTCGTCAACGAACGGGCCCGTCTCGCGGCCGAGCTCGACAAGGTCAGCGCCAAGGCCAAACGCCTCGACGACAGCGCTGCCGATGTCTCGCGGCGCCTTGTTGCTGCCATGGAAACCGTGCGGGAAGTGTTGGCCAACGAGGAGTAGACGCGGTGCCCGAAGTCAATGTCGATATCAATGGCCGCAAGTACCGCATGGCCTGCGAGGAAGGCCAGCAGCCGCATCTGCTCGCCCTCGCCGAGCGCTTCAACCGGCAGATCGACGGGTTCAAGGGCACGTTCGGCGAAATCGGCGACAACAGGCTCACCGTGATGGCGGGCATCGCCATCCTCGATGAACTGGGCGAAGCGGAGCGGCAGATCGCGGCGCTTCGGCAGGATGTTGCCCAGCTTACCGCCGCCGGCGAGGCGCTGGCCCGCGAGGCCGAAGAGCTCGAGGCGAGGTTCGCGCGGCGGCTGAATGATGCGGCCCGTAAGATCGAGGCGATCTCGACGGCCATCGACGA
>CAYPYV010000300.1:0-3201 GCA_964414845.1 uncultured Devosia sp.
TCCTGACCTTCGCCATCGTCATCGGCGAGTTCGTCCTCGCCAGCCTGCTCAATCGCCCGGCGTTCGGCGTGTACATGCAGAATATCGGCGCCAACCGCGCCTACGAGCCTTCGGCGCTCGCCATCGTTTCCTTCGCCCTGACCTGGGGCGCGATGGGCGTGATCCAACTGCTCGATCGCTTCGCCCCCAAGACCGCCCGCAAAGACTGAAAGCCCAGGATCCCGGCATGGCCGACGCCTTCCTCCGCATCGACAATCTCGTGAAGTCCTTCGCCGGCAATACCGTGGTCAAGGGCGTCAACCTTGCCTTCCAGAAGGGCGAATTCGTCTCGCTGCTCGGACCCTCGGGCTGCGGCAAGACCACCATCCTGCGCATGATAGCGGGCTTTGAGCGACCGACTTCCGGGCAGATCCTCGTCGAGGGGCAGGACATCTCGCCTTTGCCGCCCAACCGGCGCAAGATCGGCATGGTGTTCCAGGCCTATGCGCTGTTCCCCAACATGAATGTCGAGGACAATGTCGGCTTCGGGCTGAAGATCGCCGGCGTACCGCGCGACGCGCGACGCGCTCGCGTGGAGGAGATGCTGAAGCTCATCGGCCTTCCAGGCTATGGCAAGCGCTTCCCGTTCGAAATGTCCGGTGGCCAGCAGCAGCGCGTGGCACTTGCCCGCGCTCTCGCGCCCAAGCCGCGCATGCTGCTGCTCGACGAGCCGCTGTCGGCCCTCGATGCCAAGATCCGCGTGTCCCTGCGCGAGGAGATCCGGGCGATCCAGCGCGAACTGGGCATCACCACGGTGTTCGTGACGCATGACCAGGAAGAGGCGCTGTCGATCTCCGACCGCATCGTCGTGCTCAGCGCCGGCAATGTCGAACAGGTCGGAGCGCCGTTCGAGATCTACAACAAGCCAGCGACCCGCTTCGTCGCAACCTTCGTGGGGCAGATCAACACGCTCACCGGCAAGGTGGTGGACGGGGCGGCCCGTATGGTCGATCTCGACGGGCAGGTCGTGCATGTCTCCGCCCTGCCCGCTGGCGCCGCGAGCGGGTCCGAGATCGCGCTGACGCTCCGGCCCGAGGCGGTGCGGGTCGCCGGCTCCGCACAGGGCGACGTGGCACTCGATGGCACGGTGTCTGAAGTGGCGTTCCTCGGTTCGGTGATCCGGCTCAAGGTTCGGCTGGGCAAGAACAGCATCGATCTCGATACGTTCAACGACCCGTCGTCGCCGCCACCCGCTATCGGCGACGCGATCCGCGTCACCCTCAACAGCTCCGATATCTTCGTCCTCGCCGACTGACCGTGCTCAACGTCCTCTTCATTACCGCCGACCAGTGGCGCGGCGACAGCCTCGGCTTTGCCGGCCATCCCCTGGTGAAGACGCCCTGTCTCGACGCGTTGGCAGCGGATGGGACGGCGTTCCTTCGGCACTATGCCAATGCCGCGCCCTGCTCGCCGGCGCGCGCCTGCCTCTATACCGGGCTCTACCAGATGACCAACCGGGTCGTGCGCAACGGTGCGCCGCTGGCAGACCGGTTCGACAACATCGCGCGCGCCGCCCGCCGCGTCGGCTATTCGCCCACGCTGTTCGGCTATACCGACCAATCCGCCGACCCGAATGTGCTGCCACCTGGCGACCCCTGGCTGCGTACCTATGAGGGTGTGCTGCCGGGCTTCGATGTGCGGGTGCGCCTGCCCGACCATGAGCGGCCGTGGCTGAGCTGGCTGCGCGACCAGGGCCTCGACTTTGCCGACAAGTGGCAGGCCCACCGCGCGGTAGGCGCCACGTCACGGGTCAGCAATTGCCCGCCTGGCTATGCAGCCGGGCAAACGCAGACGGCGTTCCTCACCAGCAAGTTCATCCGGTGGATGGGCGAGCAGGACGCGCCCTGGTTCGCGCATCTGAGCTTCCTCCGCCCGCATCCGCCCTTCGTGGTGCCGGCGCCCTACAACACAATGTACGACCCCGATACAGTCGGTGGCTTCCAGCGCGCAGCATCGGTAGCAGAGGAGCGCTCCGTGCACCCGCTGATGGGGCTTGCGCTCGACAGCACCGATCTCGGCTGGTTCGTGCCGGATGGCGACGGGCTCGTAGCCGACCTGACCGAGGCCGAGTTCCGGCAGATTAAGGCGACCTATTACGGCATGATCAGCGAGGTCGATGCGCAACTCGGCCGCGCTTTTGCGGCGATCAAGGCGGCGGGGCTCTGGGACAAGACGCTGATCGTCTTCACCTCGGATCATGCCGAACTGCTTGGCGACCACCACATGCTCGGCAAGGGCGGCTATCACGACGAGAGCCAGCATGTGCCGCTTGTCATCCGCGATCCACGGCGGAGCGCACGGGGCAATGTCGTTGCCGCCTTTACCGAGGCGGTGGATTTCTATCCCACCCTGACTGAGGCGCTCAGCATCGAGCCGGGCCATGCCGGCGACGGCCGAGCGCTCACCCCATGGCTTGATGGCGAGACGCCCAAAGGCTGGCGCGACGCAGTGCATTGGGAGTTCGATTTCCGCGATGTTTCAGGACAGTCGGTAGAGCGCGCCACCGGGCTCGATTCGGTGTCCCTCAGCCTCACGGTGCTGCGCACAGAGCGGTACAAATATGTGCATTTCGCCGCCATGCCGCCGTTGCTCTTCGATAATCTCGCAGACCCGGCCAATCTCGTGAACCTTGCCGAGGACCCGGCTTTCCTCGCGGTGCGGCTCGAAATGGCGGAACGGCTGTTGAGCTGGCGGGCGAAACACCTCGACCAGAGCCTTGCACTCAAGGAACTGACAGGCGACGGTGTCGTCTCTCGCACCGTTACCCGGTAAGTTCTCAAAATGAATCCGCATCTCGTTTCAACCAATTGGCTCGCTTCAGAAATCGGCGCGCCGGACCTCTCGATCATCGATGCCAGCTGGTACCTGCCGGCGCAAAACCGCAATGGCCAGGCCGAGTATCTCGAGCGGCACATTCCGGGCGCGGTATTCTTCGATATCGATGCGGTGGCGGACACGGCGACCAACCTGCCCCATATGCTGCCTACGCCGGAAGGTTTCGCGGCCATGGTCGGCGCCATGGGCATATCGAACAGCGATCGTATCGTGGTCTATGATGGCGCGGGGCTGTTCTCGGCCGCCCGGGTCTGGTGGAGCTTCCGTGTGATGGGCGCCCGGTCGGTGCAAATCCTCGATGGCGGGCTGCCGAAATGGCTGGCCGAA
>CAYPYV010000301.1:0-3193 GCA_964414845.1 uncultured Devosia sp.
TATTCGAGGGCACAGGCCGTTGCTGAACAACTTGGCACTTCGCTGATGCAGAAAGTCCTCGCTAGCGCCATCACCGATATTCGCGCGGCCATTGCGTTCCGCCGCGTCTGGATCGCGCTCGCCGCCGAGGATATCGGCGATCAGCACCGCCGCACCACGCTCGGGCCGCTCTGGCTGCTGGTGAACTACCTGCTCTTCGCCGCCACCTTCATCTTCCTGTTCAACCCCAACCCGGCCGATCACACCTATCCCGTCTATGTCGCGACGGGCCTCCTCGTCTGGTACTACCTCATGGAGGCGCTGTCGCTCGCCGCCGGGCTGTTCCAGCGCGAGGAAAGCTTCATCCGCGGCACGACGCTGCCCATCTCCACCTATGTCATGCGCACCGCGCTGCAGTGCCTCATCCGCGCCGGCTACGGCTTTGTCGGCTGCATCATCATCCTCGTCATCTCGGGCGTCATGCCCAGCTGGAGCTGGCTCGGCGCGCTGCCCGGCCTCGCGCTCGTCATCCTCGTCACGCCCGCCTTCATCGCCATCTTCGCCTTTGCCGGCGTATGGTTCCCCGACAGCCAGTTCCTCGTCGGCAATTTCATGCGGGTCGGCATGTTCATCACCCCGGTCTTCTGGTCCGGGGCAGGTGAGGGCGGGCTGCGTGGGTTTCTCTATTATTTCAACCCCTTCACCTATTTTCTTGAGATCGTGCGACAGCCGATTGTCGATGGGACGATGCCCTGGTCCGCACTCTGGCTCTGCGCCCTGATCACGCTCCTCTGCTGGGCGCTGGCGCTCTATCTCCTTGGCCGGTTTCGGCGACAGGTGGCATTGATCCTCTGATGGTTGCGATCTCCGTCCACAATCTGGGTCTGACTTACGAGCTTCGGGAGAAGCTCAGCCTCGCCGCGCGCGACAAGCGCCTGCCGCAGGCGGGTGGCATCATCTCGGGCAACAGCCGCCGCCGCTATGTCACCGCGCTCGATGATGTGTCCTTCGAACTCGTCGCGGGCGACCGGCTCGGCCTTGTCGGCTCGAATGGCGCTGGCAAGACGACGCTCTTGAAGGTGCTCTACGGCATCTATGAACCCACCGCCGGCCGCGTCGACATCACCGGCCGCGTCGATGCGCTGTTCAACATCGATCTCGGCTTCCGGCAGGAGGCGACCGGCCGCCGCAACATCGTGCTGCGCGGGCTGATCAATGGCTGGACCATGGCCGAAATCGATGCCCGCATGGACGAGATCATCGGCTTTTCCGAACTCGGCGAGTTCATCGACCTGCCGTTCAAATCCTACAGCCAGGGCATGGCGGCGCGCCTCGCCTTCGCCATCGCCACCTCGCTCGAACCGGAAATCCTGCTGATGGACGAGTGGATCGGGGCAGGCGACGCGTCGTTTCAAGACAAGGCGCAGCAGCGCATGCAGCGTCTCGCCGATCATGCCGGCATCGTCGTCCTTGCGTCCCACCAGAACGATCTCATCGCCCGCACCTGCAACAAGGTGCTGGAACTCGAGCACGGCCATGTCCGCCGCTTCTGCTCCATCGCCGAGTATCTGGCGGGAAAGTAGGTGCCCTGTACCTACATCAGCCCCGTCATCATCATCAGCTTCTGCTTCAGCGTGCCGTGCTTAAGCGGTTCGCCGCGGGCCGTCACCAGATGATGGAACTCGGCAAACTCCTCCGCCGTCAGGAACGGCGCAAAGTTCTTGAGCTCGCCAATCGAGTAGATGGAGCGCAACACCAGATCGAGCTTGATGATCGGCATCTCGAGATATTGGGTGAGCAGAAGCGAGCCCCAATGGATCTGGCTGCCGCGGAACACGTAGGCCAAGAGGTCCCGCTCCACTTCGCTGCGGTACTGCGACACCATCTCGGCAATCAGTTCTTCCGCGCCGATCGGCAGAGTCAGCCCGGCATTGTCGAGCAGTTTCGCCTTGCTCATCGGCAGCACGTCGCGCGCCGGTTTGCGCGCATCCCTCACCAGCTGCCGCAGCGGGTTCTGACCTCCATAGCCCAACGGCATGCGCGCCGCCGATATCGCGAGTTCGCGCCAGCTCGCCTGTTCCAGCGCGACACCAAGCCGTTGCAGCGAGTAGATGATCTTCGGCTTGATCTTCATCGTCTTGATGACAAGCTTGCTGAGTGCAGCCTCGCCCTTCCAGATCACCTCGGGCCGGAGTTCGGTGGACTGGTAATCCTCCCAATACTGCCGGAAGCGCGGGTCGGCGAACACCTCCGGCCCGAAGCTCAGCGCATAGCTGCCAACATGGTGGCTCAGTTCGTGGTTCTCGCTCGCCCCGATAAAGGGCCCCTCTCCGCACAGGCTCTTGAAGAAGGCCTCGAGTCCGCGCTCCGCAAAGAACAGGCTGTCATTGAGGATGAGCAGCCGTGTCGGCTTGTGGTGGTCCAGCACATGCAGCACGCCGCGCCGGTAGCCGCCGAAGTCGCGGCCGAAATTGCGCCGATGAATGTATGTGTGGAGGTGCGGCTTCAGAAGGTCGACGTCCGCGGCCGGCAGTGGCGTATTCGTCACCGCCACCACCTGCACGCCCAACCGCTTCAGCGTGGCAATGGCCCCAAGCACGTTCCTCGGCACGCCATAGGGCTGGTAGAGGTGGAAGACACAGAATACGCCCGTCTCGTCGGGAGCGATCCTCTCCACCGATAGCACATCGCCCAGACGCTTCAGCCGCATCCGCGACCACCAGTCATCGAGCATCAGGCCGGGCAGCAGCAGGCAGCGGATGACGAGCTGCATCAGCGGCAGGAAAATCTGGTGCTTGAGGAAGGGGAGGAGGCTCAAATCCGTCTCGTCAGTTGAAAGTCTCGGCCTGGGCGAGCGCCGGCGCGACCTGGTCCTTGGCCGATACGATGGGGGTTCCGGTCAACGGCCACGTGATGCCGATTGCCGGGTCGTTCCAGCGGATCGCCCGCTCCGATGCGCCATGCCAGAAATCCGTGGTCTTGTAGAGAAACTCGGTATCGTCCTCAAGTGCGAGGAAGCCATGTGCGAAGCCGCGTGGTATCCAGAACTGTTTGTGGTTCTGGGCGCTTAGTTCCACTCCGGCCCATTGACCGAAGGTCGGCGATCCCTTCCGGATATCAACCGCCACGTCGAATACTGCTCCGCGCGCCACCCGCACCAGCTTGCCCTGCGCATGCGGGTCGAGCTGGTAGTGCAGCCCCCGCACCACGCCCT
>CAYPYV010000302.1:0-3189 GCA_964414845.1 uncultured Devosia sp.
CGACTGATCGACGCGCTGGCTAATAGTTCAACGAACTTCTAACTCACTACACTAGCGCAGCATAGACTTTGTCTCGATCAACATGCGAGTATCTGGTGAGCGCGCGATAGAGGGCGTAGTGGTCAGAGGGCAGCGTGGTGCCGCCAAGAGTCCGGGCCCAGATCCGCTTCAACAGGGCGTGGTCAATGTTGTCGAAGAAGCCTGTAACGTCAAACGCGAGCACCGTACAGTCACCAAGACCTCGAACGACTTCGAAAGCGTGTGCTGCAAAGTCGATGTTGCTGGCCTCAAGTTTTCGAAACGCAAGGACACAGTCGCCCAACCCACGGGCTTGAAGTTCCTGCTCGTACTTCGCGCCGATCACGTGCGCGTAGTAGCTGAATATGTGGGCGTCAACGTGCGCCGCGTACCGGATCGGCCGATCCTTCCTGACCTTTGTTATCGTGCGCCGGGACGCGTCTCGTCGAGCCTTTACAGCGCTGATTGTGTAACTGAGCAGGGGGTAGAAGGCGTGCGCCGCAACTTGCGCCGGGTCGGTGGCAATCGACACAGCGCGCTTCTTGGCTATTGGAACGTCAAAGTGCAGGTAGCCGCGCGGACGAAACCACGGCGGGTCACTCGGATTAGCCATGAATATAGCCAAACCGGGGAAGACGCTGGACTGCGGCCATCCATTGAGTCTTCCCCGGCATAACCAAGTGATTTTTCACCACTTTCTAACCCGATTAAGGGCAAGCCGCGCAATGCTAGACCTGACGTATAATGTCAGTATCACCTTGGAGGCGACCTTGCGGCCACTCATCCTGTTGGCGATGCCATTCCTTGCGACCTGGGTCGCCCGGCTTGACATCCTGTGACACCCCTTACCCACCAATTTGGGTAAGCCGTTACAGCATAACACGCCAGCCAAACGGTACCGCAGCTTCAGAACATTCCCGTCGGGTGCCCTGTTCCTCAAAGTTGATGATGGTGGCGTGCCATCACCATCTTCTGTGGGATGGTCACCGAGCGCGGTTTGAACTTGAAGTTCAGTTCGCCGAACTGCTCTGCTCAGTGATGCTGCAGCCTTCGCGCGACTGGTGATTCGCACTCGGTGGCCGCTTCTTATTTCCCAGACCGCGAACGTGCGTCTAGGGGCACGCCGGCGGCACGTGCAATCTCCTGAATGGCCTTGACCAATTCGCTGCGTCTCTGAACGAGGGAGTCCTGTCTGGGCACCTTGTAGGCTACGCAACAGGCCGCCACCGCATCGACGAAGAAGGCTGAGGCTATGCGACTCATCATCGTCGAGTAGGCCCAAGCCTCTTGCGCCAGCTTGTGCTTAACGTCGTTTGGGGCTCCAAGTGCCAGAAGCCACGTCAATGTGTCTTCGCCGGTGATGTGGCTCGATCCGCTTAGCCGGTGATAGCTCTCGTAGTAGTCCGTCTCTCGGCCTATTGCTTGGAATCGCTGGAAGATCGCAGGCGGCCACTCGGGGGAGTTCGCCCAGTCAATTTGGCACTGGCTCTCCACTTCGGCGAGGTAGGTCTCTAGAGCCGTCACCACCCCGCGCCTCTCTTCGATCATCGCTGGGACGTCAATCTCTTGTGTCACGCTGACTTTTGGTTTCCACGCCGAGAGCTTCTTGTCGTGCTCAGACAGCCAACTGCGAAAGAATCGAACGAGCGTGCCCGCATCTCCGCGCATCGCGAGGAACGTCACGTTAACCGATCCTTCCACGACGATCCGTGCGAGTGCCTCCGCGCTCGCAGGCGAACCTGTGGCGATTGCCACCAGCATGGCCTGCGCATGCTCGAAAGTTCGACCCAAAAGATTAATCAAGCTATGGATACGAAAGCCCGTGGCGGGATCCGGCGGCTCGATATCGCCTAACTTCTCAATAACGAGCGCATGAGCCGAGTAAATGGCGTCTACAGCAATGGCTACCTCTTTCAGGTCGGCGGTTTTCTCGATTCGAAATGCCCTTCGAAACTGCAAGATTTGACTCATGTGCGCTCCAAGATGTGAGTATCGGCCATCCGCAGCGAGGAAGATTCACTTCCGTTGCGGCATGGAAGCGAGAGCGCACCGATGTGCGGTAGCTACTGCCCCTCAGTTTCGGACGGCCTCGTCGGCGGTTGCGCCGAGGATTGGCTCGCTGACGCACCGCGTGAGATCGCGTGCTTGAGGCCTGCAGCCCTTCCGTGCCGTTGAATGGCTGCTTGCACCTGACACGCAAGAATTCGGGAGGCACCCTGCGGTGCCGAAGTTGAAAGACGCCTGCTGTGACTGATAAAGGACGTTATCAATCACAGCCCTTTCGACTGCCATGTTCGCCCCGTCCCAGCTCGAACTCCTGTCCGCCGCGTCCGTGCCGGCGCTCCTCGCGCCTGACGCCCGCGCCAAGGCCCGCACGCTGGAGTTCTTCACCGCGCACATCCGCAATCCGAACACGCGCAAGGCCTACGCGCGGGCCGGGCAGCACTTCGCCGACTGGTGCGAGCGCCTCGGCATCGGCGACGTGCGGCAGGTGCAGCCGATCCACGTCGCGCTGTACGTCGAGCAGCTCGACCTGGCCGCACCGTCGGTGAAGCAGCGCCTGGCGGCGCTGCGCTCGCTGTTTGACTGGCTGGTGGTGGGGCAGGTGATGCCGATCAACCCGGCGGCGGCGGTGCGCGGGCCGCGGTACTCGGTGAAGACCGGCAAGACGCCCGTGCTGTCGGCGAGCGAGGTGCGCGACCTGGTCGAGTCCATCGACGCTGAGTCCCTGATGGGTATGCGCGATCGGGCCTTGATCGGGACCATGGTCTACACCTTCGCGCGCGTCGGTGCGGTCACGCGGCTGCGCGTCGAGGATGTCTACACGCAGCGGCGGCGCCTGTGGGTGCGGCTGGACGAGAAGGGCGGCAAGCGCCACGAGATGCCGTGCCACCACCGGCTGGAGGAGTGGCTCTACGACTACCTGGACGCCGCCGGCATCGCCGACGATCTGGGCGGGCCGCTGTTCAGGTCGGCGCGAGCTGCCACCGACACGTTGACGACGCGGCCGATGTCGCAGGCCGACGTGTACCGGATGATCCGGCGGCGCGCGGAAGCTGCCGGCATCGCCACGGCCATTGGGTGTCACTCGTTTCGCGCGACCGGCATCACCGAGTACCTCTTGAACGGCGGCAAGCTGGAGATCGCGCAGCAGATGGCCAACCACGAGTC
>CAYPYV010000303.1:0-3163 GCA_964414845.1 uncultured Devosia sp.
CTATGCTCGAATGGCAAGCCTCATACACATTTGCGGACTAACCGCGTCGGGGCAATCGCCTCGCCGGCCCGCTTTCCACCTGCCCAAACCCCGGGGTCAATAGCCGCCGGGCGCTTCTGCTCGCCCTGACCCTCTACGATTGCCGACTGCCGATTGCCGTTCCCGGACTGCCGACTGCCGATTGCCGACTGCCCATTCCCGGCTGCCTTCGCTCACCTCCCACTTCCGCCCCCCTTGCTGTTGCACCAGATCTGTGCAAGAACAAAACAAGAACATAGGAATCGCGACAATGCCGAAGTTCACCGCCGATTACTTCGAACTGCCCGTGCCGGACGCACCCGCTGCGCGGAATTTCTTCCGCTCCGCCTTCGGCTGGGCCCATGCCGATTACGGTCCGGGCTACCAGGAGCTCAAGGCAGGCGAATTGCTGATGGGCCTCAATGCCGATCCCGCAGAACGCAGCATGCCGCCCCTGATCGGCATTCGTACCGACGATCTCGTTGCTGCCGAGCGGGCAATTCTGGCAGCCGGCGGCATCATCACCAAGCCCGCCTACGACTATCCTGGCGGGCGCCGGCTATTCTTATCCACCCCCGATGGCCACGAGCTCATGGTCTATCAGCCGGTCGAGTAGCGCGGTGTCAGTTGAGCGAAGCCACCGCGATAGGCGTCGCCTCGCGACTCATCAGGTCGCGAATCTGCGCCATGGTCTGCTTGAAGCTCTCGTCATATTGCGCACCCAGCGAGCGGTCGCGCGGCAGCTTCACGCTGAGTGGGTCCACGAAGCGGCCATTGATGCGGACTTCGAAATGCAGGTGGTTACCTGTCGAATTGCCGGTCGAGCCGACATATCCGATGAGTTGGCCCTGCCTGACGCGCGTGCCTGCCTTCACCACGATCTTGGACTGGTGCCCGTAAGCCGTTTCATAGCCGTTGGTGTGCTTGATCAGCGTGAACTGACCATAACCAGACGACCAGCCGGCCTTCTGCACCACGCCGTCGCCCGCCGCATAGATCGGCGTTCCGCGCGGAGCGGCAAGGTCAACGCCCGTGTGCAGCTTGCGCGTGTGGAAGATCGGATGGATGCGGTAGCCGAAGCGGCTTGATAGCCTGCCGCCGCCCTGCACCGGGCGTCGGTTGAGGAAGCGCTTGCCGGTTTCGCCGTCAGGGTCGAAAAACTCCACCGAGCCGTCACTGGTGCGGAAGCGGAACAGTTCACGCGTCGTGCCGCCGAGCTTGAGCGCCACATAGAGCAGTTCCTGGCGCCCTTCGGCGTCCTTCTCTGTCTCCAGCAATTCAATGGAATCGCCCGGCGTAATGCGCTTCGTCAGGTCGACATCATAGGCGAACATCGCGACGATGCGCGAGGTGATCGAATCGGGAATGTCGTGCTTGCGCGCGGTCTCCCAGATGGAGCGGTACACCGTGGGCAGGTTGTTCACGTTGATTTCTTCGGTGTCTTCCGCCGGGAAGGCGATCATCGCCGGCGCCTGGCCCAGCACATAGGTTCCGCGGTCGGTGAGGGCCACTGTCACCTTGTGGTTGATCGCGCCCGCCGCATCCGGAACATAGATGCTGAGACGGTGCGGAATCAGCGTGTCCGACATGCGCGACGGGCCCATGAGAATTCTGAGCCGCGTGCCGCCGGGTAGCGCGGCATCGGTCAGCACGTTCTTCAGCGCCGACATCACCATGCCATAGGTCATGTCATCGAAGCCGTTCTTGATGAGCGTATCCTTCAGCGAGCCGTCCTTGAGGCTCACCACGCGCTCCGAACGGCCGGGGCCGGCTTCGTCGGCCTCCTTGGTCTTGGGCATCACCGTGATGTTCTCGGCAATTCCGGCAAATCCATCGGCATCCACCTTGCCGAGTTCGCGCAGATTGCTGCTTGGGTCGGCATAGGCCGTAAGCGCTAAACCGCCGCTGCCATCGGTCGAGATGTCGGGCCCGACATTGCCGTTCGAAGCGCCGCCTTCCCCGAAGGAGTTTTCCACCGTCGCCCGGGCAAATTCCGCTGCCTGGCGGTCGCTGATGTCGCGGCGCGGCACCAATGTGAGTGGCAGCGCCGCCGTCTTGATCTGAACTTCGCCCTCGACTTCGGCGCCGTAGATTTCCGGGTTCGCTACGTCATCGCCCTGTGTCGCGGGGCCCGAGGCCGTCTCCAGCATGGCGATAGGGTCATAGGCCGGAATGTCTTCCGAGAGGGCCGTGCCCGCCGTGGCGAGCGTCGCCTTCACGCGCACGAAGGGCTGCTTGCGGATAATCGCCCTTCCGTCGACGATTTCGCGGATCGAGGCCTCCACCACTTCCAGTTCCGATTTGGTCTGGGCCACCGGACGCACCCGGTCCAGTTTGGCATTGGTGTCGGCTTCATCCTGCTGCTGTGGCTGGGTCAGCAGCTGCAGCGCTTCATAGGCAGTGGAAAACGTATCCTGGCCCTGAAAGGACACATAGAGCGCGGCGCCCATCAGCATGACGGAAGTCAGCCCGGTCATTACCGTGCCCGAGAGCCAAGCGAAGCTCAGCTCGCGCCCGTGCGGAATCTCACCATCGGTGGATTGCAGGGTGAGTGCCGGCACGTCCTCGAAGCCACTCGCTCGCAGAAGCGCGGCCGTCCGGTTCCGTGTTGCTGCCGTCAAGCGTCAGAGCCCCAGTGGTTGGCGGCGCCACCGTCACAGCTCTCGCGCAGAGGCGGGCGGGCGGGCGGCACTCGCATTCATCTTCCGTTCATCATCGCGCACATTGCGGCGAAACTGCGTGTGGGGCAACCCATTGTGGCTGTCCACAGGGGTGCAAAAGTCGCCCACGCCTTGAATTCCGGCCCACCCAGCGCCATTTCCAAGGCAATGGTCCACAGTCTTCCACTCCGCATCGGGGGCTCTGGAGGTCGAATTTCGTGATTTCGCAAATTCGTCATCAAGGGCGTTGACAGGTCGGAAGGCCGCCCCTATACACCGCCCATCGCTGACGACGACGGCGCCGCAAGACGCCGAAGACTGAAGCCAAGCAGTTGAAATCGCTAAGAAATTAACGATCCTCTCCTGCGAATTTCGGCGGTGCCGAAAGTTGAAAAATAGGGGTTGCCAAGCAGAAATGCTTCGAATATACCCCGCCTCGTTGACGACGTGACCTAGCGCTTGAGCGATTGAGGTTGTGTGTTGGC
>CAYPYV010000304.1:0-3148 GCA_964414845.1 uncultured Devosia sp.
CACGGTGCTAATTTTGCAAAGTTGCAAACTGTGAAATTGCGGATTTGCGAATGGCACAGCGTAAGGTGTTCGCCGGCGGCAAGGTGCGGGCGGCAAGACAGAAGGCCGAGCTGACGCAACGCGAGCTGGCCGGCCGGCTCGACATTTCGGTGAGCTATCTCAACCAGATCGAGAACAACCAGCGGCCGCTGACCGCCGCGCTGATGCTGAGCCTCAGCGAGATGTTCCGGCTCGACCTTGCGGAACTCGGCTCGGACCGGGCGGATCGGGTGCTGGCGGATCTGCGCGAAGTCATCGCCGACCCGCTGTTCGGCAATGAAGGGCCGGGGCTGATCGAGCTCAAGACGCTGGCGGCGAGCGCGCCCGACACGGCACAGGCGATGCTCCGGCTCTACGATGCCTATCGGCGGGCGAACGAGCGACTCGCGAGCGCGGACGCAGCCATGGCGGGCGGCGGCGCGCAGACGAGCTATGAAGAGGTTCGCGACTTCTTCCATTATGCCGGCAACTATATCGACCGGCTGGATGTCGCGGCGGAGGCGCTGGCGGCGACACTGGGGCCTGAGCTGCAGGGCCGGCTCGAGCGGCTGGTGGGACATATCGAGGCCAAGCATGGGCTGAAGGTGGGATTTGGCCTGCCTGAGAACGGCGAGGAGATGCGGCGGCTCGATCGCAGCAGGGCCACGATCTGGCTCAATGCACGGCTGCCGATCTCGACGCTGTATTTCCAGCTTGCAGTGCAGCTGGCGCTGGTGGCCGAGGCTGCGGCGATCGACGAGATCATCGCGGGGGCCGGGTTCAAGACGGCGGAGGCGGCGGCGATCTGCCGGCTGGGGCTTGCGAACTATTACGCGGGGGCGCTGCAGATGCCCTATGGCGCGTTTCTCGAAACGGCGACGCGCTGCGGTTACGATATCGAGCAATTGGGCTTTGCCTTCGGGGCCTCGCTTGAACAGGTGGGGCACAGGCTCTCGACCATGCAGCGGCCGAAGGCGCGCGGTGTGCCGTTCTTCTTCGCGCGGGTGGATGCGGCGGGGACGATCACCAAGCGGCATTCGGCGACGCCGCTGCAGTTCCCGCGCTTCGGGGGCGCCTGCCCCCTGTGGAACGTGCACCGCGCCTTCGAGGCACATGGGCAGATCATCCGGCAATTGGCGGAAACCCCCGATGGCAACCGCTATCTCTGCCTCGCCTGGAGCGAGGAAAAACGCAGCGGCTCCTATCGCGGGCCGGTCCGGCGCTATGCCTATGCGCTCGGCTGCGAGATTACCCATGCGAGCCGGCTGACCTATGCCGCGGACCTCGACCTGCAACGGGCGGCGCTCTACGAGCCGATCGGGATATCGTGCCGCATCTGCCCGCGCAGCAATTGCGTGCAGCGCTCGGTGCCGCCGCTCGATGCGCGGCTCGAAATCGATGCGGATCATCGCGCCGTGGTGCCCTATCGGTTGAGATGAGCCAGAGCCGCAATGCCAGGCAGGCCTGAAACCAGTGCGACACTGCGCAGCAGAGGCCCGATGGCCCAGCCGAGTGACGGTCCGCCGGTGCGCAGGCCCACAAAGACCAGAGCGCCGACGAACAGCCGCATGAGCAGGAAAGCCGTAACGCGGGCAAGATCGCGGATCGCGGCAAACAGGAACAGTATCGAGACCTTGAACACGGACATCATCCGGGGCTGAAATGGCAAAGCCCCGGCCTTGCGGGCCGGGGCGTGGCGGCGCCTCATTCAGTTGGTCGCGACGTAATCCTTGAGGATCTTCTCGTTCTTCGCCTGCTCGATCTGCCGGACGATATCCTGCTGGATGCGCTGATCCATGCGGTACTTCACGAGGTTCACGAGGCTCGCCATCAGGAGCACGATGCCCATGCCCCAATAGCCCTTGGTCGAGAGATCGACCGGCGCGAGCCAGAGCGAGAGGGACAGCAGGAACAGGGCGGCGAGCACGCCAGCGGCATTGAAGAGAATGTAGATCTGGTTGTTGTCGGTGTTCATCGGAGGTCTCCTGAGGGTCTGGGTTTGGCTGGGGGTCAGGCGTTGGGTTGGGCGCGGAGCCGGGCGAGCACGGCATGGGCGTCGGACGAGAGGCGATCGCCGAAGCCGGCTTTCGCGAGACGATCGGCGACATCGCGGCGATCGAGGCCGGCGTCGATTTCATCGAGCACGTCGCTTTCGGCGAGCGGATCGGGGCCGTTCATGACGCGGGCGATGAGTGCTTCGGCCTCGCGGGCCGGTGCATTGCTGCCAAGTGCCCGGTCGAGGCGACCCTGGGCGCGGCGCTCAAGATCGACAGCGCGGGCGGTGGCGAGGCCCTGCTTCAAATCGATGAGGCGGCGATGCGCCTTGTCGACAGAAGCACGCATGCGGGCAATGCGACCGGTCAGTTGTGCGAGCGTTTCGCGGCGCACGGAACGCTCGTTTTCCATGGTGGCGATGGCTTCGGCGGCCTCGAGAGCCAGGGCATCGGAACCAGCGGCGAGCGCCGCCTTGGCGCGAGATTCGAGATCGGCGATGCGGCGGTCGAGCGCTTCGGCGGCGACACGTTCCTGACGCTCACGCAGTATGACGCTGGCGAGCGCCTGCTTGGCGGCATTGAGGCCGGTCTCGGCCTCGCGGATCTTCTGCTCGATCAGGTCGATGGCAAAGGCATCGGTGACGCGCTCCTCGGCGCGGGCGGAAGCTCCGGTGATCAGGGTCTTCAGGACGGCGAACATGGTCTCTACTCCTCAGCTCCGGCGTTAATTGAACGCCGTTCATGAGCGTGAACATACCGATTTTTGAACGGTGTTCAAGCGGAATTTTGAACGTCGTTTTAAATTGTGGAGGAGGGGCAGTCGGCGGTCGGGAATGGGCAGTCGGGAATGGGCAATCGGCAGTCGGCAATCGTAAGGGGGTAAGGGCGCGCGGACGCGCCCGGCGGCGGTGATGCCCCAGGGTGCTCGGCAGAGAAGCGGGCCGGCGAGGCGTTTGCCCCGACGCGGTTAGTCCGCAAATGTGTATGAGGCTTGCCATTCGAGCATAGCTCTCATGGCCTCCTTGCCTCGCAAAGCCCCACTGGGGCTTTTCGTTCGGCTGTGCCGAACCGGCGGCGGAGTCTCGCCGGCCGACCAGGATTTTTGGCCCGGCCTATCGCACAAGCACCCGACGCAT
>CAYPYV010000305.1:0-3137 GCA_964414845.1 uncultured Devosia sp.
GTTCATCGAGAATGAGCACGTCGGCGCCGCGATAGAGCGCCTTGAGGATCTCGACGCGCTGCTGGGTGCCCACCGACACGTCCTCGATGATCGCATCGGGATCGACCTCAAGCCGGTATTCCCTGGCGAGGCGGGTGAGTTCGGCGCGCGCACGGGCGAGACTTGCGCCCAGAAGCGCCGAGTCCTCCGCGCCGAGCACGACGTTTTCCAGGATGGAGAAATTGTCGACCAGCATGAAGTGCTGGTGCACCATGCCAATGCCGAGCTTCAGCGCATGGCGGGAATCGGTGATGGCCTCGGACTTGCCATTCACCCGGATCTCACCGGAATCTGCGGTGTAGAAGCCATAGAGGATGGACATGAGCGTCGACTTGCCGGCGCCATTTTCGCCCACGATGCCATGCACCGTGCCGCGACGCACCTTCAGATCGATGTCCTTGTTGGCGTGAACCGGGCCGAAGCGCTTGTTGATCTTGACCAGTTCGATGGCCAGATCGGATGCAACGGCCCCTTGGGACATCCCTTGGGGCCGCTGCGCAGGAGCTTCGCCAGTCGAAACGACTGTCGACGCCATCAGATCAGATGCCAGGGCAGCTGTTGTCGGCGGTGTAGTCGTGCACCTTGATCTCGCCGGAGATGATCTTGGCCTTCAGGTCTTCGACCTTGGCCTTGATCTCGTCGGTGATCAGCGCCTTGTTGTTGTCGTCGAGCGCATAGCCGACGCCATCCTGGGCGAGCCCCAGAACCGTCACGCCAGGCTTGAAGGTGGCGTCGTCACCGGCTTCCTTGAACGCGGTGCTCACGGCGACGTCGACGCGCTTCAGCATCGAGGTCAGCACCGAACCCGGATGCAGGTAGTTCTGGTTGCTGTCGACGCCGATGGAGAACTTGCCGGCATCTGCGGCAGCCTGCAGCACACCGAGGCCCGAACCGCCAGCGGCGGCGAAGGAGACGTCAGCACCGGCGTCGAACTGCGCCTTTGCGAGTTCACCTGCAGTGACCGGATCGTTCCAGGCGGCCGGGGTGGTACCAGTATAGTTTTCGATCAGCTTGATGTCGGCCTTGATGGCCTTGGCGCCCTGGGCATAGCCGCAGTAGAACTTGTGGATGATCGGCACGTCCATGCCACCCACGAACCCGACGGTGCCGGTGGTGGACTTCAGCGCGGCGATAGCACCGACGAGGAATGAACCCGTGTGTTCGTCGAATACGATCGACTGTACGTTCGGCTGGTCAACCACGGCGTCGATCACGACGAAGTTGGTGTCGGGGAACTCGGCGGCGACGGTGCCGAGTGCAGTGCCCCACGAGAAGCCGGCCATCACGATCGGGTTGGCACCCTGGCTGGCGAAGCGGCGAAGGGCCTGCTCGCGCTGCGCGTCGTTCTGCAGCTCGACATCGACGTAGTTGCCGCCGGTTTCCTTCTTCCAGGCCTCGGCGCCATTATACGCCGCCTCGTTGAAGGATTTGTCGAACTTGCCGCCGAGGTCATAGATGATCGCCGGATCGGCAAGCGCCGCACCCGCGGCAACGGCTGTCATGGCCACGCCGGCCAGCAGCGCACCGAAATGCTTGGTAATCGCGTTCATTGAAATGCTCCCTGTGCTCGCGGCCGGACCTTTGTCAGGACCCTTAACCACCCGGCCGCGTTGGAGCGGAATACAATCCTTGAAAGGACCGGGCTGGCAAGGGGCTCGCGCCGAAATTTTTGACCATTTGGGCAAAAATCGTCTCGAAGACCGCGCAGATACAGCTCAGGGTGCTGGAAGCACTGTGAGCGGCGCCCCCATCGCGGCGGCGAAACGCTCGAAGAATCCATCGATCACCTTCTGCGCAGACGTGCCGATGAGGCTCTTGCCCAGCTTCATTATCCCGCCATCCGCACCCGCCTCGGCGATGAACTCGAGCCGGGTGCCAGCTGCGCTGTCGGCAAGCGTGATGTTGGCGGCCGCCTCGGCCTTGCCGAGCAGGCCACCCCTTCCCCGCCCCACCAGGGTGTAGCGTTCGGCGGGCACGACATCGCGAAGTTCAAGGTCGCCGGTGAAGCTGGGCTGCATGATGCCGAGGTTTACCTTGAGCTCGCATTCCAGCGCGGAGGGCCCGGTCCATTCGAGGCGGGAGCATCCGGGAATGGCTGCCTTGAGCGTGGCCGCATCGTTCAGCGCCTGCCACACGGCCTGCCGCGTTGCAGCCAATTCATACCTGCCGCCAAACTGCATTCGATGGTTCCCCTACGCGCTTCGCACCGAAGCTAGTGGCGCGGGAACCCGCCCACAATGTCGCAAAGCTGCAACGCATGGGCAAAACCGCTTGCTGCGCCCTTTTTCCTGCGGCTTTTGAGCACCATATGGCCGAAAATGAGCAGCCAAGGTGGAGTGTTGCATTGTTTGCACCACCGTGGCGGGGAATCATGTCACCCAGACGGGTGCGACTGCGGAGGATACGCCCGACATGGCCACCGAACTTGCCGACAAGCCCCTGCAATATCTCGACCGCGCTGTTGGCGCGATACGCACGCTCGGGCTGTGGCCGGAGCAGGCGGGAGAGCAGCCGATCACGGGCCTCTTGCAGCAGATCACCGAACTCGATGAGGAGAAGGTGATCGTCATCGGGCGCACACTGACCCAGGCGAGTGCCTTCAACGAGGTGGTGCGCAGCCAGATCGCCGCCATGACCATAGGCGAGCGCTACAACACCATCACCGAGAACTTCAACTCCATCCGCGACGACGCGAAGGGCCTGGTGGATCAGCTCGATGACGGCAAGCTGGATCTGGTGGAGCGCGTCTCGAACGTCTGGATGAAGGTCAGCCGAGGCGACATCGCCACCCGCTTCAACAAGATCCGCGAGACCTATCTCGACGTCTCGAAGGAAACCAAGAACCAGATCGACCGCGAACATACGATCCTCGAAGCGTATCGCGATTTCCGTGGTGCGCTGAAGCAGGCTGAGGTGCTTGCGCTGGAAGTGCTCGAAGTGGCGACGGAAAAGCTCGATGCCCGCAAGGCCGACCTGAAGGCAGCGGGCGACGCGCTTGCCGCGTTCACCAGCGGCACACCGGCGGACCGCGCGAAACTCGAACTTGCCCGTGACGAGCGCCTGCGCGACCTGCAGAACGAGGAGCGCCGCTACCAGAT
>CAYPYV010000306.1:0-3134 GCA_964414845.1 uncultured Devosia sp.
CCTTTGGTCGCGCCACTGGCGCGCCCAATCGCTACGCGACCGGCTCGAAGCCCCGTAAACGGTGGAGGGACCCGACTGAGAGTGCGGGATAGGGCCCGACTGCAAGTCCAGCGTACCCCTACCGATACTACCCGAATGCGTTGGGCAGCGTCACGCCGAGCACGAAAACCAGCATCAGCGCCAAGAGCACCAGCGCGAAATTGCCGAGGAAGATCGCCTGGCTCGGCCGGCTGCCCATGCTGCCGGACCCGTGCGGATCGGATTGGTACGCGCTCATTGGAACCTCCATCTATCCACTGCTGGTGGGCGTGGCCGTCGCCATTCGAGCATAGCTCTCATGGCCGTCTCGCCTCGCGAAGCCCCACTGGGGCTTCGTGTTCGGCAATGCCGAACCGGCATCGAAGTTCCGCCAAGCCCTGCCATCACTTTCCATGCCACGGCTTTTGGTCTAGAGCGCTCTAGAACCCCTGCCGGGAAGGAGCCGCCATGGCCCTCTACACCGTCCACGACCGTCCCGATGCCCCACCTGTCGTGGTGGCCGACCGCTTCAGCTGGTCCGCTGCCCTGTTCGGGCCTTTCTATGCGCTGCTCCACGGGCTCTGGCTGATGCTGCTGGTCTGGATCGCCGGGGCCGCCATCGTGGCCGCCGCCACATATTATCTCGGCGATGATGCCGGCACCGGGCTCTATATCGTGCTTGCCCTGCTCCTCGGTTTCGAGGCCCCGGCCTTCCGGCGGGCGAAGCTCGGGCGCAAGGGCTATGCCTATCGCTCCGAGATCGTCGCGCGCGACGAGGACCTCGCTCTCTCCCAGGTTTTGAGCCGCTGATGCCAAAGGTTACCATCATCGATTATGGCTCGGGCAATCTCCGCTCGGCAGCCAAGGCCTTCGAACGCGCCGCGCGCGAGGCCGAAACCGGCCACGATATCCTCGTTACCGACGACGTTGCCGACGTGCGTGCCGCCGATCGCATCGTGCTGCCGGGAGTCGGCGCCTTTGCCGATTGCCGCGCCGGGCTCGATGCCGTGCCGGGCATGGTGGAGGCGCTCACAGACCGCGTGATCCGGGCCGGCGTGCCGTTCCTCGGCATCTGCGTCGGCATGCAGCTGATGGCGACCGAAGGCCGCGAGAAGGCGATCACCAAGGGCCTTGGCTGGATTCCGGGCGCCGTGGTGCGGCTAGAGCCGAAAGGCGGGCTGAAGGTGCCGCATATGGGCTGGAACAACCTCAGGTTCCACCGCCCCCACCCGCTGCTCGCCGGCATCCCCGACGGGCCGGAAGGGCTGCACGCCTATTTCGTCCACTCCTACCATTTGGCCTGCGAGCGGCCCGAGACGCTGCTCGCGACGGCCGAGTATGGGCAGGAGGTGACGGCGATCGTCGGGCGCGACAATATCGTCGGCACGCAGTTCCACCCCGAAAAGAGCCAGGCGCTCGGCCTCGCGCTCATCCGCAATTTCCTGAGGTGGCAGCCGTGATTCTCTTTCCCGCCATTGATCTCAAGGACGGTCAGTGCGTGCGCCTGAAGCTCGGCGACATGCAGGCGGCCACCGTGTTCAACGACGACCCGGCCGCGCAGGCGAAGAGCTTCGAGGACCAGGGCTTCGAATACTTGCATGTCGTCGATCTGAACGGTGCCTTCGCGGGCGAAAGCGTCAATGGCGCGGCTGTCGAGGCGATCCTCAAGCGCGTGCGCTTCCCGGTGCAACTGGGCGGCGGCATCCGCACCATTGCCCATATCGAGGCCTGGCTGGAAAAGGGCCTTGCCCGCGTCATCCTCGGCACGGTCGCGGTGCGCGATCCGGCGCTGGTCAGGGAAGCGGCGCGGAAATTCCCCGGCAAGGTCGCAGTCGGCATCGATGCGCGGGGCGGCAAGGTGGCCGTCGAGGGCTGGGCCGAGACTTCGGAACTGGGCGCCATCGAACTGGCGCAGCGCTTCGAGGGCGCGGGCGTCGCCGCCATCATCTATACCGATATCGACCGCGACGGCGTGCTGAAGGGCATCAACTGGCCCTCGACGCTGGAGCTCGCCGAAGCGGTCTCCATTCCGGTGATCGCCTCGGGTGGCCTCGCCTCGATGGACGATATCCGCACCATGACCGAGCCGCGCTACCGGGTGCTCGAGGGCGCGATTTCGGGCCGCGCGCTCTATGATGGCCGCATTGATTCACGTGAAGCGCTGGCGCTGCTCAAGGGGGCGCGGGGCTGATGGCCGAGGCGGCGAGATTTCCGACCAGATACTATGTGGCAGTGCTGGTTGTGATTCTTGCTGTGCCGGCGGTGAGCTTTGCGATCGTTGCTGTCGCGCCTTACGTGGCGGAATTGATGGGTTGCAGACTGCAGAAGATGGCTCCGTGCATGATCGATGGCGCCGATTGGGGGCCGTCCATTACAGCGCTGGCCTACGCCAACCTATTTGCGTTCCCTTTGATACTCCTAGGCGCGGTGATCGGGATCGCCGTGCTCGCTTTTGGATTTGTGCGGCACCGGCGAGCGTGGAGCGCGGGCGAGTCCGTCCAACCCGGGCCGAGGCATTTTCCAGTTGTTCCATTCGGGCTCGCATTACTCGCGGTCGTGTTGGTCTCGAACTTGTCAGTGGCGACCGGCCCCTTAGCGCTGGCAAGTGTCATGACCTGGGCAAGCCCCATCGTCTACTTCGTATGGATGCTTGTCTTCTCCATCAAGAGCACGAAGTGGCTGGGAGGGGAGCAATGAGCGTAGAGCGCAATGCCAAGCTCGTGCTGGTGCGGAAGGTCCGCCTCTGGTGGTACCTGCCGGCGCTGGTGCCGATCGTCGCGCTGTTCTATTTCGGCTTTTCGGGCGTCATCCACCCGATCCTCGGGCTGGTCGGGCTCTTCCTGCTGATCTTCTGGCTCATGTCCCTCATCTTCGCGCTGGTCTCGCGACTGCGCCGCCCCAAGGAGCCGCGCCAATGAGTTTGAAAACCCGCATCATTCCCTGTTTGGATGTGAAGGACTGCACGCGACGCCCGCAGCCGCAAAGCGGCGAGGACGCGCAAATGAAGGACTCGGCCGTCCTATGAGCTTGAAGACCCGCATCATCCCATGCCTCGACGTCAAGGACGGCCGCGTGGTCAAGGGCGTGCAGTTCGTCGACCTGATCGATGCCGGCGA
>CAYPYV010000307.1:0-3130 GCA_964414845.1 uncultured Devosia sp.
GGTCACGCCATGCTCCCAGCCGAGGATGGCGCGCTTGCGCGGCAGGCCCCAGTGATAGCCGGTGAGCGCACCGGAACTGCCGACGACGCGGTGGCAGGGCACCACGAAGGAAATCGGGTTCTTGCCCACTGCGGCGCCGACGGCACGGGCGGCGGTCGGCCTGCCGATCCGGGTCGCCACATCCTGGTAGGTGCTGGCCTGCCCGAGCGGAATGCCGAGCAGCGTCTGCCACACGCGGACTTCGAAATCCGTGCCGATCAGCACCACGCGCACCGGTGCTGCCGGATCCCAGCGCGAGGGGTCGAACACCCGCGCGGCGACGGGCGCCACTGCGTGGTCGTCCCGCCGGTAGCGCGCGTTTGGCCAGCGGTCGCGGAGATCGGCGAAGGCCATGTCGATACTGGTCTCGGCATCGGCAAAGCCGATCCCTGAAAGCCCATAGGGCGTGAGTGTCAGGATGGCGGTGCCGAAAGGCGAAGCCGCAGCGCCCCAGACCATTTCGAGCCCCTCGCCGCGATTGCGCCAGGCGCCGGGCGGCATTGCCTCATGCGTGACGAAGAGATCGTGAAGGCGCGCCGTGGACGAGAGCCCGACTTCGAGGCTGGTTTCGAGCACGCTGGCGCGCTCGGCGAGCAGGCGCTTCGCATGATCGAGCGCCACCGCCTGCGCGAAGCTCTTGGGGCTGAGGCCGCACCAGCGGCGGAACAGGTCTGTCAGCTGCCGCTGCGTCAGCCCCAGCGCGTGGGCGAAACGGTCGAGCTCCACCTCCTCGGCCGGGGTGGTGCTGAGATAGGCGATGGCCGAGCGCACGATGTCGTAGTCGCCGGCCGCGATGGAAAGGATGTGCTGGGTCATGCGGAGAAGACTATCGTCCCTGCGGTGCCCCGGCGACCCGGATTTGACGCGCCGCCCCTAGGCGAGGCGCGCGCGTTTCAGTGCAGTGCCGAAGGCCTTGGCGAAGCTCGACTTCTCGTCGAGCTCGAGAAAGGTGCCGAGTTCGATATCGGCGTCGCGGGTCCGCAAATGCAGGCCGGTGGTGCGCTCGTTGAGGTCGCGGTCGACGACGAGCTTCACATCGCGGGGATGGAAGCGCGTCAGCGTCTCGCGGCCATGGCCATCCACCTGGCGAAGCTCCAGCTGGTCGGACCAGAGGGTCACTTCCTCGAAGCGCTTGCCGTCCTTCATGTTGGCCGAGAGCGCCCACCAGACGAGCAGCACGTCGAGCCCCAGGAAACCGACGATCGGCCAGGCGCCGAGCGAGAAGAACACGATGCCGGGAATGGTCGCCGCCACCGCCATGAGGGCGATGACGATGCGCGCGCCCCTGTGGCCCAGCGAGCGGTGCGGGGTCAGCTTGGCGGCGAACAGTGGTCTGGCTTGCGTTTGGGTCGTCATCTTGGGCATCAGTATAGCCTCTGAATCGGCGCGACGGAAATGCCCCAGAAAAAAGTGAAGCGCCTTGCCAAGGCGGATATCGAGGCGATGTTCGGCGCTTTTGCGGCGGATAATCCGGAACCCAAGGGTGAACTCCAATATGTGAACCCGTTTACGCTCCTGGTGGCGGTCGTGCTTTCCGCACAGGCCACCGATTCCGGGGTCAACAAGGCGACCGCCGGGCTGTTCCCCCTGGCCGATACGCCCGAAAGAATGGTGGCGCTCGGTGTCGAGGGCATCGAACAGCGCATACGGACGATAGGGCTGTTCCGGACCAAGGCGAAAAACGTCTTTGCGCTCAGCCGGCAACTGATCGAGAAGCACAATTCCCAGGTGCCGCAGGACCGTGAGGCCCTCGAAGCCCTGCCGGGGGTGGGACGAAAGACCGCAAATGTGGTGCTCAACATTGCCTTCGGGCAGCCGACCATCGCGGTGGATACGCATCTGTTCCGTGTCGGCAACCGCACAGGTCTCGCGCCGGGCAAGACGCCGCTGGCGGTCGAGACCGAACTGACCCGCGTCGTCCCGAAGCAATACCTCCTCCACGCGCATCACTGGCTGATCCTGCACGGCCGCTATGTGTGCAAGGCGCGCAAGCCCGAATGCTGGCACTGCATCATCGCCGAATGGTGCCGCTTCGAGCCGAAAACCCCGCCGCCCAGGGATGGCGGCAAGGGTGCGGATACCAGTCCCGACTGAGCGCCGTTGCAAGGGCCCGCTTTCTCTAGTACGTGCCGGTACGGTCCAGTTTCCAACCCTTTCCAGCACAAGGACGACCGATGGCCGAGACCCGGTTCGACGTTCTCACCATCGGCAATGCCATTGTCGACATTCTCGCGCCGGTCGACGATGCCTTCATTTCGAAAGAGGGCATGACGCTCGGCATCATGCACCTCGTCGACGAGACACGATCGGACTATCTGTACGCGCAAATGCCGAAGGACCATCGCCAGATGGGCGGCGGCAGCGCGGCCAATACCGCTGCCGGCGTCGCCTCGCTGGGCGGGCGTGCGGCGTTCATCGGCAAGGTGGCGAGCGATCCGCTCGGCAAGGTCTTCGCGGCCGACCTGCACCAGCAGGGCGTGCACTATGACATCAAGCCGCTGGAAAAGGGTCCGTCGACGGCGCGATGCATGATCCTCGTCTCGCCCAATGGCGAGCGGACGATGAATACCTACCTGGGCGCCTGCCACCAGCTGACCCCGGCCGATATCCGCGAGGAGCAGATCGCGGCCGCCGCCGTCACCTATATGGAAGGCTTCCTGTGGGATCCGGTGGAAGCGAAGAAAGCCTTCGTCACCGCCGCGCATTACGCCCACAAGCATGAGCGCGCCACCTCGTTCACGCTCTCCGACCCGTTCTGCGTGAACCGCTATCGCGAGGAGTTCCTCGACCTCATTCGCTCGAAGACCATCGACGTGGTGCTGGGCAATATCGAGGAGCTGAAATCGCTCTACCAGTCGGATTTCCACAATGCCGTGCAGGGCATCGCCAAGGATGCCGAACTCGCGGCCATTACCATGGGCGCCGATGGCGCAATGGTGATCTCCAATGGCGAGATCATCACCGTGCCGGCTTTCCCGGTGCAGCAGGTGGTGGATGCGACGGGCGCAGGCGATTTGTTCGCCTCGGGCTTCCTGCTCGGCTATGCGCGCGGGCGCGATCTCGAAACCGCGCTCAAGGCCGGCTGCCTCGC
>CAYPYV010000308.1:0-3111 GCA_964414845.1 uncultured Devosia sp.
GGCCAGAAGATCGTCGACCTGTGGCGCAGCGAAATCGAGCAACGCGCGAGTACGTCGCTGACGACGCTGCTCACGCGGTTCGAAGACCAGGAGCTGTTCAGTCGGGCGATGCGCCAACTGCTGCGCGACCTGAACCTCGTGCCAGACAGCGACATGGAAGATTCCGAAGGCGACGACCCGGAGAATGGTGACGACCAGGATCCGGAGCGTGGCACCGACGACGAGAAGTCGCCCGAACAGGGCGAGGGCGAAAGCGAGGATGCCGAGGCCGAAGAAGACGAGGCGGCGGGGCAATCCGACCAGGACGGCGAAGTCGAAGGCGCGGAGATGGACGTCTCCGAGACCGACGAGGACGAGACAACGGAAGCCGGAGAGGATAACCCGAACCCGCCGCCACCTGGCGCCAACATCAAGGACTTCCAGAACGTCTTCAATTACAAGATGTTCACGCAGAAATTCGACGAGATCGTGCGGGCGCAGGACCTCTGCCCCTCGGAAGAACTCGACCAGTTGCGGTCGCTGCTCGACAAGCAGCTGGAGAATCTCGCCGGCGCGGTAGCGCGGCTCGCCAACAAGCTGCAGCGTCGCCTGATGGCGCAGCAGAACCGCAGCTGGGAATTCGACCTCGAGGAAGGCGTGCTCGACACGGCGCGCCTCACCCGCGTCGTGACCGATCCGCTGCAGGCGCTGAGCTTCAAGGTGGAGCGGGACACGGATTTCCGCGACACAGTGGTGACGCTGCTCATCGACAATTCCGGCTCGATGCGCGGGCGACCGATCACCATTGCGGCGATCTGTGGCGACATCCTCGCAAGGACGCTCGAGCGCTGTGGCGTGAAGGTGGAGATTCTCGGCTTCACCACGCGGGCCTGGAAGGGCGGCAAGAGCCGCGAGGCCTGGCTCGAAGCCGGCCGGCCGCCGAACCCCGGCCGGGTGAACGACATCCGCCACATCATCTACAAGGCGGCGGACGAGCCCTGGCGCCATGCGCGGCGGAACCTCGGGCTCATGATGCGCGAAGGGCTGCTGAAGGAGAATATCGACGGCGAGGCCCTGCAATGGGCGCACAAGCGCCTGCTCGGACGGCCCGAAAACCGCCGCATCCTCATGGTGATCTCCGATGGCGCGCCGGTGGATGACTCCACGCAGAGCGTGAATGCCGGCAACTATCTGGAGGCACACCTGCGGCAGGTGATCGAAGAGATCGAGACGCGTTCGCCGGTGCAACTGGTCGCTGTCGGCATCGGGCATGACGTGACACGCTATTACCGGCGCGCTGTGACGCTGCTGGACGCCGAAGAGCTCGCCGGCGCGCTCACCGACGAACTCGCCTCGCTGTTCGACGAAGAAGTGCCGACAAGCCGCAAGAAGAGCCGCTTCGGATGACGCCGAGCACGGGCAAAGGGCGCAGACTCGCCGGCTTGCTGGCGGCTGGCCCTGCGCTGTTGTTTGTCGGGCTGCTGCCTCTCTTTGTCGACGTGCCGGCCGAGGCGCAGAGCCCGGCCGCCGAGGACCAGACCGTCACCTCGACACAGATCGCCAGTTTCCTGGGGGCCCAGGCGGGCCAATCCGTTCAGGGGCTGATCTGGCGCGGCGGTATCGAGATGCAGAGCCCGGCCGACACGTTCGGCGGCCTGTCCGGGCTGGGGTTCCTTGACACCGAGGGCCGGCTGGCCATGGTCTCGGACCGCGGCAACTTCGTTACGGCCCAGCTGATCTATGACGATGCGGCGCGGCCGCTCAGCCTCGTGGGCGTGAACATCGACCCGATGCAGAACACCAAGGGCAACGAGTTGCCGCGGGCCTATGCCCGAGACGCCGAGTCGCTCGCGGTGGTGGAGCGCGAGGGTGTACCGAGCGCGGTGCGCGTGGGCTTCGAGAACCTGACGCGCGTGGCCGACTTCCAGCTGGTGGATGGACGTCCGCAAGGCGCCGCGAGGGAAGTCGCGATACCCAGATGGCTATCGGACACACGCAGCAACGAGACGCTCGAGGCGCTTTGCATCGCGCCACCGGCCTCATCGATCGCGGGTTCGACCTTGCTGCTGCCTGAAGGCATACGCGACGGCAACGGCAATGTGCGTGGATATATCCTCGGCAAGGCTGACAAGGGACCGGTGAGCTATGTTGCCGGGTCGGGGCTGGCCCCGACAGACTGCGCCTTCCTGCCCAATGGCGACCTGCTGGTGCTGGAACGCGGGATATCGCTGTTTCTGTTTTCGATGCGGCTGGTACTGGTGCCTGCCGCTTCGGTTGGCCCGGAGGCGCTGCTGACCGGTCGCGTACTCATGCAGGCAACGGGTGGCGACATCGACAACATGGAAGCGGTCGCCGTGCATCGAGGGCCGGACGGCAGCAGTCGGATCACGCTGCTCTCGGACAACAATTTCAACGACTGGCAGCGCAACCTGCTGCTCGAGTTCAGCCTGCCGGAGTGACCGACATGAACGCTCGTGTGGTTCTCGCTGCCTATGGCGAGCGGACTCGTCCTCTGGGGCCGGGCGCGGAACCACGGTGCTCAGGTTCGTGGACAATCGCTGGTGGATCGTCCACGAGCACCTTAGTCGGTGGCCTGCCTAGCTAGGCACTGGCCGCCACTGGACTCGCCGGCAGCGGCATCACTTTGCCCATCAGCGCCCGATAGGGTGCGAGGAGCAGCAGGGCGGCGAGGAACTTCACCAGGAAGTCGCCAGTTGCGAGCGAGGTCCAGAGCGGGACTTCCGGCCCGAGGCCAAGCCAGGGCGCGCCGAAGCCCAGCGATCCGTCCGCGCCGCCGAAGGCGAGATCGATGAAGCCGAGCGCCGGTGCGAAGGCAATGGTGAAGAAGACCAGCGTATCGATGGCCGAGCCAGCGAGCGAGCCGGTCAGCGGCGGGACGAGCCAGAAGCGGTTCCGCAGGCGGCTGAAGATGGCGATATCGAGCAACTGCCCGACGAGGAACGCTGTCGCCGAGGCAATGGCGATGCGCGGGGTGGCGAGATAGGCCGAAAGCCCCAGCGCGAAGACGAAGCCGACCACAACCACGCCGCGCGCCCAGTTGGCGCCCTCGTAGCGGTTGGTGAGATCGGTGACGAGGAAGGCGAAGGGATAGGTGAAGGCGCCCCAGGTGAG
>CAYPYV010000309.1:0-3064 GCA_964414845.1 uncultured Devosia sp.
GACACTGCTCAGCGATGGCGCAGCACCGATGGCAGATCGTCCCCGCCATATCGAAAATGCCCGCTTCGCGTTCGCCAAGGCCGGGCTGCCTCTGCCGGAGACCCTCGACCAAGACTGACGCGCGGCCTCTCAAAGAAAGAGGCGCCGCAAGTGGTTCGCGGCGCCAGTCGGGGGAGGAGCTACAAGGGAGCTTGTCTGTCAGGCGCGGCGGCGTGCCTGACGATGGTCTGAAACCGAAGACGTCTCGAACACATCGACTATCATGTCGAGTTCCTGGGCCTGCGCCTCGGTCTGTTCGATGGCCGCGTTGGTCTCTTCAACCAGCGCGGCATTGTGCTGGGTCATCTCGTCCATCTGCCGAACGGCAACGGTGATTTCCTGTATTGCCGACGTCTGGCTGCCCGAGGCGGCGGCGATGTCGCGCATCAGGGTCGAATTTTCGCGTACCGAGGCGACAATCTGCTCGAGCTTCTTTGTCGCGTCGCCCACCAGCTGGGAGCCGGCCTTCACCTGCAGTTCCGACTGGTCGATGAGTTCCTTCACGTCGCGGCTCGCCTGCGCGGCGTTCTGTGCCAGGCGTCGCACTTCGACGGCCACCACTGCGAAGCCCTTGCCCGCCTCGCCGGCGCGCGCCGCTTCAACCGAGGCGTTGAGCGCCAGCAGATTGGTCTGGAAGGCGATGTCATCGATCATGCCGATGATGTTGGAAATCTTGCCGGAGGATTGCGTGATGCGCTCCATCGCCTCGTTGGCCTGGTTCATCACCTCGCCGCCCTCGGCAGCAATCGCAGATGCCGCGCCGGCCTTCTCGCTTGCCTGCTCGGCGCGCCCGGCATTGTCGGTCACCGTGTGCATCAGCTGTTCCATTGCCGCCGATGTCTGCTCGATCGTCGCAGCCTGGCGCGTGGTGCGTTCCGACAGGTCGTTGGCGCCCGACAGGATTTCGCCGGTGGCGGTCCGCAGCGAACGGGAGGTTTCTCGCAGCTTCTGCACGATATCGTCGAAGCGCTCCGCAACGGCGTTGCTATCGTCCTTTATGCGCTGGAACTCGGGCTCGAACGGATCGGTGATGCGTGCGCCGAGATTGCCCTCGGCCAGCTTCTTCAGCATTACCCCGGTGGCGCTGACCGCCTTTTCCACCTTGGCCCGGTCGGCTGCCTCTCGGGCGCCCGCGTCCTCGGACAGCTTGTCGAAATACACGGTCACCGCCATGTCGATGTCCATCATCACGGCGCGCACCAGGGCGCTGAGAGCCGCGGCAAGCGTCGGGACATCCACGCTGCCCGGACGTGCGCCGAACACGCCCTTCTTCTCGGTGGCCTGCTGCTGCTCGGCGATGACATCGGTGATCACGCCCGTCAGCAGCTTGTCAAGAATCAGACCGTAGCCGCCGATGTACCAGCGGGGCTCCAGGCCGATCAGCGCGTGGCGCAGGCCGACCTTGCGCGCACTTTCGAGGTACTCATCGTCGAAGCGGCCCTGCGCGATCGCGCTCCAGTGGCCGTTCTGCCGGCTTTCGGCGCGATCCATCGCCGGCTTGCCGTCGAAGAACTTCTTTACCGCCGGGACAGTCACAAGCTTCTTGTAGAACTCGTGCAGCGCCATCGGCAGGTGCTTGTCAACATGCTTGCTGATGGCCCTCAGGCTATCGAGTGCGGCCTGGTCGAGGCCCATGAATTCCAGCCGCTCGCGCAGCTCCGTCATGCCGGTCATTCCTGTGCCGTTCTGGCTCATTGGGTCCCCCTGGCCGCAGTTGGAATTTACTCGGTGCCCTCACTTAATAAGCGTCAACCTGTGACCGAGGTGTTAACTTCGCGGCCTGCTGCCGGCGAATATTCAAATTTATGCAAATGCAGCGGATCCACTACTACAAAACGCTTATTAGTCAGGAGAGTATACCAATTCAGTACCACAGTAAAAGCGGCCCGTGACGGCGGAGACACGGGCCGCTAGGTCGGCAGTTCTTGCGCTGCCTATTCGTAAGTACTACCCCATACGCTCCAGGGTCAGGGTCCTGCAGAAAATTCCCTGGCAGCCGGAGAGCTTGAGGCTGTTTTCACTCAGCAATTTCACCGAACCGTCATACTCGTGCCCGGCATAGATCACCGTGCCGGTCCACTCGCCCGTGCCATTGGGCTCGGCCACGACAACGCGGCGGTTGAGATAGGCGAGGTTCTCGGGGGTGCGGGCATCGGCCCTGAGCCAGGTCAGCTTTGCGCAAAGCTTGCTGCCGCCCTCGCAATAGGTCACGTCGAAGCGGCTCTCACCGGTCGAGAGTTGCCAGGTGCCCACGGGATTCGCCGCGATATCGACGGCGGTTGCGGACGAGGCAGCGGGGGCAAGCAGTGCCGACGCAAGCAGCGCCGGAGCCAGCCATTTGACGAGCAACATTTTCGTCTCCGGGGTTTGTCATTGGTGCTGATCCCTCAAATGGGCGTTGCGGGATGAAAATGTGCTAACGGCGGCATTCATCCCCGGTTCATGTGTCCGGCGGAATCAAGGTCAGCAGCATTGACCAATGCTAATTCATTGATAATGAGAACATTTCGGTGCGGCGCGATTGCGGCAGAGCTTGAGCTCGGGCGCATTCACCCTTGGGTCACGATACCGTGAGCGATGGTTTCATGCGCCATCCGGCCCTACCCACCGGATCCCAAGAACCTTTGGAGTCGCTCAGATCTCGTCGGGCGGCTCGTAGTTCGGCCAGTCGACCACATGGTCTTCCCATTCGCCCGGCTTCACCGACAGTTCCGATACCGTGCGGCCGCTCACGGATACACCCACCATCGCCACCATTTCCGGGTCTCCCGAAACCAGTGGATGCCACCAGGCGAGGCCCTTGCCCTCGGCGATGCGGCGATAGGCGCAAGTCACCGGAATCCAACCGATTTCCCGTACATTCTGCGGGGTGAGCTTGATGCAGTCGGGCACGAGCGCGGCGCGGTTCGGGTAGTCCGTGCACTTGCATGTGTCGCCGTCGAGCAGCTTGCAGCGCACGTCGGACACATAGATGTCGCCGGTGTCCTCGTCCTCGAGCTTGGTCAGGCAGCAGCGCCCGCAGCCG
>CAYPYV010000310.1:0-3062 GCA_964414845.1 uncultured Devosia sp.
GACAGGAAATTCCTCGATGCCGCCTATGCGGAGGCCCAGAAGGGCCTGTCCGAAGGTGGCATCCCGATCGGCTCGGTGCTGGTCAGGAACGGCGAGATCATCGGCCGTGGCCATAATCGCCGCGTGCAGAAAGGCGACCCGATCCTGCATGGCGAGATGGACGCGATCCAGAATGCCGGTCGGCAGCGCACCTACAGGGACGTCACCTGCTATACCACGCTCAGCCCCTGCATGATGTGCACTGGCACCATCATCCAGTTCGGTATATCTCGCGTGGTCGTGGCGGAATCCAAGAATTTCAAAGGCTTCCAGGATGTCATGACTCTCGCTGGGGTCGACGTGGTCGACTACCACGAAGAGCGCTGCGAGCACATGATGGCCAAGTTCATTGCGGACCATCCGGAACTCTGGAACGAAGATATCGGCGAGTGAGGCAGATATGAGCATCAACATCACCATGCCGGCGCTCTCTCCTACGATGGAAGAGGGCAAGCTCGCCAAGTGGCACGTCAAGGAAGGCGACAGTGTCTCCTCGGGTGACGTCATCGCCGAAATCGAGACCGACAAGGCCACGATGGAAGTCGAGGCCGTGGACGAGGGCAAGATCGGCAAGATCGTCGTGCCCGAGGGCACCGAGAACGTGAAGGTCAACGCGGTGATCGCCGTGTTGCTTACCGAGGGCGAAACGGCTGTCGCCGCGCCTGCCGCCGAGGCTCCAAAGCCTGCGCCGGCCTCCGCTGCCCAGCAGCCTGCCGCGACGAGCGGATCGGCCACAGCGCCGGTTCCTGCGTCCGTCACGATGCCGTCGGCGACCACCGGTTCTGCCGCCGCACCCGTGCCGCAGAAGGCCGCAGCACCGGCTCAAGCCACAAATGGAAACCGCGTCTTCGCCTCGCCGCTCGCCCGTCGTCTCGCGAAGGAGGCCGGCATCGAGATTGGCGCCATCGCCGGGTCAGGCCCGCGTGGCCGCGTGGTGAAATCCGATATCGAAGCGGCAAAGGCAGGCAAGGGCGCGCTGAAGCCGGCCTCGTCCGCAGCACCAGCGGCCGCGCCTGTTTCTGCTCCGGCGGCAGGCATGAGCCGCCAGCAGGTGACCTCGCTCTATCCCGAGGGCAGCTACGATCTCGTGCCGAACGACGGCATGCGCAAGGTGGTCGCCGCGCGGCTCACCGAGAGCAAGCAGACTGTTCCGCATTTCTATCTGACGCTCGATTGCAAGATAGATGCGCTGCTCGAAGCGCGCGAACAGATCAACGCCGCCGCCCCCAAGAGCAAAGACGGCAAGCCCGAGTACAAGCTCTCGGTCAATGACTTCGTGATGAAGGCCTGGGCCGCCGCGCTGATGAAGGTGCCCACCGCCAACGCCACATGGGCGGGCGACGCCATCCTCTACCACAAGCATGCCGATGTCGCCGTGGCCGTCTCCGTGCCGGGCGGCCTGTTCACACCGGTGGTTAGGGCCTGTGATACCAAGACCCTTCGGCAGATTTCGGAAGAGGTGAAGGATCTCGCGACCCGCGCCCGCGGCAAGAAGCTGGCCCCGCACGAGTACCAGGGCGGCACCTCGTCGGTCAGCAATCTCGGCATGTTCGGGATCAAGAACTTCCAGGCCGTGATCAATCCGCCGCACGCGACGATCCTTGCGGTCGGCGCAGGCGAAGAGCGCGTCTATGCCGAGAAGGGGCAGATCAAGACCGGTAACTTCATGACCGTGACGCTCAGTGTTGATCACCGTGCCGTCGACGGCGCGCTCGGTGCCGAATTGTTGGCTGCGTTCAAGTCGCTGATCGAAACCCCGGTGATGATGCTGGCCTGAGGGGCAGGGCGATGAAAACCATCCTCGCCTACGGCGATAGCCTCACCTACGGCGCGAACCCCATTCCCGGCGGCCCGCGCAATGCCTACGAGGATCGCTGGCCGACTACGCTGGAAAAGGGCCTCGGTGGCGCGGCGCGCGTCATCGCCGAGGGCCTTGGCGGGCGCACCACTGTGCACGATGACTGGTTCGCCAATGCTGACCGCAACGGCGCCCGCGTGCTGCCGACGCTGCTCGAGAGCCACTCGCCGCTCGATCTCGTCATCATCATGCTCGGCACCAACGACATCAAGCCGTTCCACGGACGCACTGCCGGCGAGGCAGGGCGGGGCATGGCGCGCCTGGTGCAGATCATCCGCGGGCACTATGCCGGCAAGCTGATGGCTGCGCCCGAGATGATCCTCGTGTCCCCTCCACCGATCATGCTTGGCGAGTGGCAGGACATGATGGACCATTTCGGCCCGCATGAGGCCATTGCCACCTCCGTCAATTTTGCCCGCGAGTACAAGAAACGGGCGGACGAGCAGAAGGTGCATTTCTTCGATGCCGGTACCGTGGCGAAGACTGACCCACGGGACGGAATCCATCTGGATCCGGCCAATACCCGCGCCATCGGCGAAGGTCTCGTGCCGCTCGTGAAGCAGGTTCTCGGGCTCTAGCGAGCCCAGGGCTACGGCCCATTCAATTTCTCGAAAGGTAGTAAGCCCATGGCTCAATCCTACGATCTCATCGTCATCGGCGCCGGTCCTGGCGGCTACGTGGCGGCTATCCGTGCCGCGCAACTGGGGCTGAAGACAGCGATCGTCGAACGCGAGCACATGGCCGGCATCTGCTCCAATTGGGGCTGCATCCCGACCAAGGCGCTCCTGCGCTCGGCCGAAATCTTCGGCCATATGGGACACGCCAAGGATTATGGCCTTACCGCCACCCAGTTCGGCTTCGATATCGATGCCATCGTCAAGCGTTCCCGCGCCATTGCAGCGCAGATGAACAATGGCGTGCAGTTCCTGATGAAGAAGAACAAGATCGACATCATCTGGGGCGAAGCCGAGATCACCAAGCCCGGCGAGATCAAGGTATCCGCTACCAAGAAGCCAATCGTTCAGCCACAGGGTCCCATCCCCAAGAACGTATTGCCCGAAGGGGTTTATACGGCGAAGAACATCATCATCGCCACCGGCGCGCGCCCGCGCGTGCTGCCGGGCATCGAGCCGGATGGCGAGAAGATCTGGACCTATTTCGAGGC
>CAYPYV010000311.1:0-3021 GCA_964414845.1 uncultured Devosia sp.
TCGCGCTGGCTGGCGAGTTCCTGGATCAGGGCGCGCATGCGCGATTCATTGTCGGAATAGGTCCGCTCGAGGGCCGTCACCTCGTTGTGGATCATCACCTCAAGCTCACCGGCGCGGGACAGTGCGCGCTCAAGTCCATCGCCGAGGGCATTCACTTCGCGGCGAACGGCCTGGCCGACGGAGGCGACCTTCTCGGAGGCGGTGGTTTCGGGCTCTGCAAGGCGGATGGCGGCCTGCGTCACAGCTGCCGCGGCATTGCGCAGCTCCTGCGCACGTCGGACGAGGGCGGAAATTGCGAAGATGCCGACGACGGGAACGATGGCCAGTGCGACAAGGCCGATGAAATCATTGGAGCCCCAGAAGGCGGCATCGCTGAAATCGGCGCCGTTGCGCAGGACGGCGACCAGCACGATGGCGAGCACCCAGCCAACCGACACGAGCGCTGCGATCAGGGTCGGCTTGCCGGACGCCTTGGGCTGCAGGTTGTAGAGAACCTTGCCCGGCTGCAGGCGATCGTCATTTGCCACGGACCCGGTCTGGGCCGCGAACTTGTCGGCGGTCCGCTGGCGCTCCGAACGGGCATTCTGCGGCTCGCGCGGGGCGCTCTTGGGAGCGGGCTTGTCCGGTTCGGCCCCCGCACCTTCCGGCTGGTCGAGCCCGGCGAACACCGAGTCCTTCAGCGCATCTTCCACAGCCGAGAAGGCCAGCGTGGCGGGATCGTTTTGCGGCGGTGTCTGGGGCTTCTTGGCCATGCTGTCTACTACTCTCGTAATCGGCTCGCAGTGACGAACGTCAGGCGGCGACAAATTGCTTCAACCGTCGCACCGGTTGTTGCCCGCCGGCGGAAACACTCCCGTCGGCCAGAATTCCTTATGCGCAGGCAGGGCTTCGTGTGTCAGCAGTTGAACATCCCCGGCGTTCCGGTAGCACATCCAAATTTGGTAAAATGCGATTCAAATTCCTCGCATTCCTACCCGCCGACCCTCTCCGCCCCATTCCGACAAGCGTATTTATACATTCAATTTTACGCAACCGGAGCGCCTTCTTAACATAAGGTTAACATGAGGCCTCACCGCGGCCCTCATGTGGCAGGTCCGTGGCAATCGGCATCCATTCGAGGATGGGCCTTAAGACGCTGTTCACGCTCTGCCCATAGCTTTCCCGGACCAGGAATACGGGGAGCAAGCCATGGTGAATCCATCGGCACTCGGCAAGGGATATGATGGCGCAGCCCGCAAGGGCAGTGGTCCGCTCGATCTTGAACATGTTTATGAGCAGGCGCTCGGCGACCCCGGCCTGGCAGATGAAATCCTGCGCATCTATTCCGACATGAGCCGCGCCTGCCTGAACCGCATCGAGACAAGCACCGATGTCGACATGCTGACAGCGAACCTGAACCAGATTGCGCTCGCCGCGCGTGGCATTGGAGCGAAGCGCGTGCACCGCCATGCCGCGACGACGCTGTCGGCGTTGAAGAAGGGCGAACCGGTGGACCCCGAGCGTGTGCACGACCTCGCCTTCATGGTGGAGGAATGCAATGCCTATATCGACAAGCTGCTGATGGCGGAGGCCAGCTGACCGCCACTGGACCTTTGGGCCGCGACGGGCAGGGCGCTTGCCCCGCCCGGTGCTGCGGCCTATATCGGGCGGGTCATTGTTACCGGGCCGCACATGCCAAAGATCACCTATATCGAATCGAACGGGACCACGCACGAGACCAACGGCGAGGTCGGCTCCACCGTCATGGAGACGGCGGTCATGAACGGCGTACCCGGCATCGTGGCCGAATGCGGAGGCGCCTGCACCTGCGCGACCTGCCATGTCTATGTCGATGGCGAATGGACCGAAGCGGTCGGCGGCCCCTCGATGATGGAAGAGGACATGCTGGACTTCGCCTTTGCGGTGAAGCCGACGAGCCGGCTCTCCTGCCAGATCAAGATCAAGCCGGAATATGACGGCCTCGTGGTCCATGTCCCGGAGCGGCAGGGCTGATACCCGAGCGGCGCACCGCGCTGGCGCATCTGCGCCACCTGAAGCGTGTTCATTTCTTCTGGCAGCGCAGGCAATGGATTATTTTGCCTGCCCGGGCGATTCCGCCTCAACGACATTCTAATCGGCGCCTTGCCCGGAAAACATTAAAGCTATTGAATATCAATGGCTTGTTCGATGGACGCCAGCTGAGTATGTAACGGGCGTCGAAAGGCCGGAAATGGGTGAACTACGGACATTACCCGTAAGCTTCAAGGTCGAGGGAAAGCGCATCGTCATCATCGGCGGTGGCGACGAAGCCCTCAACAAGGTTCGGTTGGCAGTTAAGACGACTGCTTCGGTAGTGATTATCGCCTCGCATATCGAGGTGGATTTTTCGCCCTATCCCGTTGAAATCCATGAGCGCGCCTTCCAGCCGTCGGACCTCGACGGCGCGGCGCTGGTATTCATCGGCGACGAAGGTCCGGATGGCGAGGCGGCCAAGGTAGAGGGCAGACGCCGGGGAATTCCGGTGAACGTGGTCGACGTACCGCATGAGTGCGATTTCTACACGCCATCGCTGATCGACCAGGCGCCGATCTCGATTGCGATTGCATCAGAGGGCGATGCCCCGGTTCTCGCGCGGCTGATCCGCGCGCGGATCGAGCAGGTGCTGTCACCCAATCTCGGTGCGCTGGCGAAGCTTGCCGGATCCATGCGCGAAAAGGTCGGCGCGCTGCTCGAGGGTGCCCGCGCGCGCCGGTACTACGAGGAGCTGGTGACTTCGCCCGAGGTCGAGGCCGCGGTGCTGGCGGGGCATGGCGCCGAGGTGGCGGACGCGGTGCTGGCGCGCCATGCGGCCGACGATAAGGCCGCCGGCGTGGTCTGGCTGATCGGAGCAGGGCCTGGCTCGGAAGATCTGCTGACGCTGCGCGCGCAGCGGTTGCTTCAGGAAGCCGACGTGATCGTGCATGATCAACTTGTGCCGACGGCGGTGATCGACATGGGTCGTCGCGATGCCGAACGGATTTCGGTTGGCAAGGCCAAGGGCAA
>CAYPYV010000312.1:0-3010 GCA_964414845.1 uncultured Devosia sp.
GCATGCCGAGGATGCCCGACTGCGGCGCGTTGAGGATCGGCGTCGACATCAGCGAACCGTAGACGCCACCATTCGAGATGGTGAAGGTACCGCCCTGCATGTCCGCCATGGAGAGCGCGCTGTCGCGCGCGAGCTTGCCCAGCCGCGCGATGTCCTTCTCGATCTCGGCGATCGACATCTGGTCCGCGTCGCGCACCACCGGCACGACCAGGCCCTTGTCGGTACCCACCGCCACGCCGATATGCGCGTAGTTCTTGTAGACGATGGAATCGCCGTCGATCTCGGCATTGACCGCCGGGATTTCCTTCAGCGCATGCACCACGGCCTTGGTAAAGAAGCCCATGAAGCCAAGCTTCACGCCATGCTTCTTCTCGAACAGGTCCTTGTAGGAGGCGCGCAGGTCCATCACCGGCTTCATGTCCACCTCGTTGAAGGTGGTGAGCATGGCGGCGGTGTTCTGGGCGTCCTTCAGCCGGCGCGCGATGGTCTGGCGCAGGCGTGTCATCTTCACACGCTCCTCGCGCCCTTCGTCGGCAGCGGCAACCGGGCCACGAACAGACGCGGCAGGCGCCGGTGCGGGCGCGGGCGCAACCGGGGCGGCATGCGGGGCCGGCGGCGGGGGTACCGCGGCAGCCACCGAGGCCGGAACGGGCGCAGCGGCAGAACCGCTCATCGCTGAAGGCATGGCGGCCGGCTTCGGCGCGGCGGCAGCTGCGAGCACGTCTTCCTTGAGCACCTGTCCGCGCTTGCCCGAGCCTTCGATTTCGGCGGCGTTGAGCCCGGCCTCGGCGATCAGCTTCTGGGCGGATGGCGAGGGCGGCACTTCGGCGCCGCTCGACTTGGGCGCTGCGGCCGGAGCGGGCGCAGCGGCCGGGGCTGCAGTTGGTGCGGCAGCCACGGCTCCCGAACCCGAGCCGATCGCGCCGATCAGCGCGCCGACATTCACCGTGTCACCGGGGTTGGCGACGATCTGCTCGAGCACACCGGCAGCAGGGGCCGGCACCTCGATGGTGACCTTGTCCGTCTCGAGTTCCACCACCGGCTCGTCGGCCGCTACCGTGTCGCCGACCTTCTTGAACCACTGCCCGATGGTCGCTTCGGTAACGCTCTCGCCCAGCGTGGGCACCCGGATTTCAGTCGCCATAGTCTCGATCCCCTAAAATTGTGCCGGTTCTAGAGCGCTTCCAGGAAAAGTGGCAACGGTTTTCCGGTTCGGAAGCGCGACAAAGATAGAACTCGATCATTTCCGCGTCCCGCTGAAACGGGAAATGACCGAGCGGCTCCGCCTATTTCGCGAAAGCCTCTTCAAGGAACGCCTGCAGCTGCTGCACATGCGTACGCATCAGGCCGACCGCCGTCGATGCCGAAGCGGCCCGGCCCACATAGCGCGGACGCTCGCCCGGCCGGCCCATCTGCTCCAGCACCCAGTCGACATAAGGCTGTACGAAGGCCCAGGCACCCATGTTCTTGGGCTCTTCCTGGCACCACACCACTTCGGCATTCTTGAAGCGGCTCAGCTCGTCGAGCAGCGCCTTGGCGGGGAACGGATAGAGCTGTTCCACGCGCAGCAGGTACACGTCGTTGATGCCGCGCTTCTCGCGATCCTCCAGCAGGTCGTAATAGACCTTGCCCGTGCACAGCACGACCCGGCGGATTTCCGCATCCGGCGCCAGCTTGACCGTCGTCTTCGGTGCGCCCGGTGCCTCCGCATCATCCCACAACAGGCGATGGAAGGTCGATTGCGGCCCGAATTCCACGAGGCTCGATACCGCGCGCTTGTGGCGCAACAGGCTCTTGGGCGTCATCAGCACTAGCGGCTTGCGGAAGTCGCGCTTCAGCTGCCGACGCAGAATATGGTAGTAGTTGGCTGGCGTTGTGCAGTTCGCCACCTGCATGTTGTCCTCGGCGCAAAGCTGCAGATAGCGCTCGAGCCGCGCGGAGCTATGCTCCGGCCCCTGCCCTTCATAGCCATGCGGCAGCAGCATCACGAGGCCCGACATGCGGAACCACTTCCGCTCGCCCGAAGAGATGAACTGGTCCACCACCACCTGTGCGCCATTGGCGAAGTCGCCGAACTGCGCTTCCCAAAGGGTCAGCGTATTGGGCTCGGCCAGCGAGTAGCCATACTCGAACCCGAGCACGGCCTCTTCCGACAGCATCGAGTTGATGACTTCGTAGCGCGCCTGCCCCTCGGAGATATTGTTGAGCGGCGTATAGGTCACGCCGTCACGCTCCTGGTCGTTCAGCACCGAATGGCGCTGGCTGAAGGTGCCGCGTTCGACATCCTGGCCCGAAAGGCGCACGGGGTGCCCTTCGTCAAGCAGCGTCGCGAAGGCCAGCGCCTCGCCCGTTGCCCAGTCGATGCCCTCGCCCGCCTCGATGGCGGCGAGCCGGTTGTCCATGAACCGCTTGACGGTCTTGTGGACGTTGAAGCCCGCGGGCACGTGGCTCAGCTTCTGGCCGAGCTGCGCAAGCCGGTCGATATCCATGCCGGTTTCGCCGCGGCGCGGACCGTCGACATCGGCGGGCTTCAGGTCACGCCACACGCCGTCGAGCCAGTCGGTCTTGTTGGGGCGGAAGTTCTGGCCCGCCTCGAACTCGCTTTCGAGATGTGCGCGCCAATCGGCCTTCATCTGCTCGACCTGCTCGGCGGAAAGGTGCCCCTCGCCCACGAGCCGCTTCGAATAGAGATCGAGCGTCGTCTCGTGCGCGCGGATCTTCGAATACATCAGCGGCTGGGTGAAGCTCGGCTCGTCGCCTTCATTATGGCCGAAGCGGCGATAGCAGAACATGTCGATGACCACCGGCTTGCCGAAGCGCTGCCGGAACTCGACCGCCACCTTGGTGGCATAGACCACCGCTTCCGGATCGTCGCCGTTCACATGGAACACCGGCGCCTCGATCATCTTCGCCACGTCGGTCGGATAGGGCGAAGAGCGCGAATACATCGGCGCCGTGGTGAAGCCGATCTGGTTGTTGATGACGAAATGGATCGAGCCGCCGGTGCGGT
>CAYPYV010000313.1:0-2989 GCA_964414845.1 uncultured Devosia sp.
GTCTTTCAGGGCGGCACCGAGCACGAATTGCTCGGCATGCTGAAGCAGCACTTCACCACCACGCTGCACGCCAAGCCCAAGGCAAGCCGAGCCGACAGCGCCGAAACCTATCTGCTCGCCCGCGGGTTCAAGGGGAACGGGCCCGAATAACTACTCCGCGGCGGCCTCGCGCTGCGCATCGGTCTCGGGGGCATGCATTCTTGCCCCCTTTGGCAGCCGCAGGAACAGCGCCGTAGAAATCAGCGTCACCCCGCCGATGACCCAGAACGCCCAGTGGAAATCGCTCAGCAGCGGCTCGCCGCCGCCATGCATCAGCCGCATCCCCTCGAGTACCCCGCCGCCCAACGCCACGCCAACGGCCAGTGAGAGCTGCACCGCCACCTGGCTCATCACATTGGCCTGTCCCGCCTCTGCGTCCGGAATGTCGGCGAATGTGAAGGCATTGGTCGCCGTCCAGAAGATCGACTGCACGAAGCCGGTCAGGACCAGGAACGCCATCATCAACGGCATTGGCGTCGAGGGCGAATAGACCGCCATGCCGAACACGCCAAGAGCGGTCAGGGCCGTCGAAACAAGAAGCGCCGGACGGAAGCCCATCCGATGCAGGATCGGCTCTGCGAAGAACTTCGCCGCGAACGCGCCGACCGCCGTCGCGAATGTCACCATGCCGCTCTGGAACGCGTTGAGCCCGAAGCCGATCTGCAGCATCAGCGGGAACAGGAACGGCATCGCTCCCGTGCCGAAGCGGAAGAAGGCGCCCGCAACCACGGTGATGCGGAACAGCCTGCGGCGGAACAGGCTGAGGTCGAGCAGCGGCTCATCGGTGCGCTTGTAGTGCCACCAGTAGAGCGCTGCGGCGATCGTCCCGGCAATCAGCGAGAGATAGCCATAGAGCGCTGGCAGTGCCGGCAGCGTCAGCACCGAGAGCCCGAATACCCAGCCGGCAAAAGTGATCCCGGCGAGGAAGAACCCGGCGAAATCCATGCGCCGCGTCGCGTTCCGGTGCCAGTCGGGCAGATACTTGTTGACGAGCAGGATGCCGATGAGCCCGATCGGGATGTTGATCAGGAAGATCCAGTGCCAGCTGAGATAGGTGGCGATCGCGCCTCCTACCGGCGGTCCGACGATCGGGCCGATCAGCCCGGGGATCGACAGCCACGCCATCGCGTCGACCAGCTGGTTGCGCGGTGTCATCCGAACCAGCACCAGCCGCGCCACCGGCGTCATCATCGCCCCGCCCATGCCCTGGAGGAACCGGCTGAGCACGAAGGTCAGCAGCGAATCCGAAATCGCGCAGCACAGCGATCCCACCATGAACACGATCATCGCCGTGCGGAACACGTTGCGTGCCCCGAAGCGGTCAGCCATCCAGCTCGAAATCGGGATGAAGATCGCGAGCGCCACGAGATAGGCGGTCAGCGCCAGCTTCAGTGCGATCGGCTCCGAGCCGATATCGTGGGCAATGGTCGCAAGTGACGTGGCGATCACCGTGGAGTCCATGTTTTCCATGAACAGGGCAACGGCGAGGATCAGCGGAGTTATGCGGATGGCGGACATGTCGGGTGGGCAGTTGGGGTCATGTGATCGTTAAACCGATGGTCTTGTCCGGGCTAGCCCTCCCGGCTGGGTCTGGCGTCTTATCCCGTCAGCGGCTCCGGCCGGGCCGGGGACACGCCCGCCGCCTGCCGTTCGTGATGACCCGAGACCTCGTTGCCCGCATCGGGCGGCAACCGCATGAACGGAATGGCGCTCAGCGCGGCGAGCGCCGCCACCACGAACCATGCGATGTGGAAATCCCCCAGCGTCAGATGGCCGTCACTTCCGGCCGCAAGCGACAGTACGCCGCCCGCCACCGCGACGCCTGCGGCAACGCTTAGTTGCTGGCAAACGGCGTTGAGCGATGTCGCCTGGCTGGTCTTTTCATCGTCGATATCGGCGAACACCAGCGCGTTCACACCGGTAAAGAAGAACGACCGCGCAAGCCCGCCTACCAGCAGCGATGCCATCAGCAGCCAATGCGGCACCTCGGGCGTGAACAGCCCGTTGAGCGCGAGGAAGGCGCAGCCGATGACAGATGTTGCGATCAGCGCGCGTGGAAAGCCGAAACGCCGGTAGAGTCGCTCGGCGCCGAATTTCGACAGGATCGCCCCGAACGCCGCTACGAATGTGGTGAGTCCGCTCTCGAAGGGGGTGAGCCCGAAGGTCAGCTGCAACATCAGCGGCATCAGGAAGGGGAAGGCCCCGATGCCGATGCGGAACAGCGAGCCTCCCACTATGGCATTGCGGAACAGCGGCAGCCTGAACAGGCTCGGATCGAGGATCGGATTGTCGACCTTCCGCGCGTGCATGAGATAGATGAAGCCGGTGATGAGGCCCACCGCCACCGAAACATATCCAAACATAGGCGAGATCGCCGGCAGGCTGATCACCGAGAAGCCGAACAGGATGCCGGCGAAGCTCGTGCCGGTCAGCAGCAGCCCCGGCAGGTCGATGGGTCGGTGTATTCGCACTCCATCATCGTCGAGAAAGCGGGTGATCAGCCCCAGCCCGATGATCCCGATCGGCACGTTGATCCAGAAGATCCAGTGCCAGCTGAAATAGGTGGTCAGGAAGCCCCCGAGAGGTGGGCCGGTCATCGGCCCCATGAGCGCAGGAATAGTCAGCCACGCCATCGCCGACACCAGTTCGCGCCGGGGCGTCGAGCGGACCAGCACCAACCGCGCCACCGGTGTCATCATCGATCCTCCCACCCCCTGCAGGAAGCGGCTCAGCACGAAGGTCGGTAGCGAGTCCGAATACGCACAGCAGATCGAGCCGGCGAGAAACACGACGATCGCCGCACGGAAGATGTTCTTGGCGCCCAGCCGGTCCGCCATGTAGCCCGATAGCGGAATGAAGATTGCGAGCGCGACGAGATAGGATGTCAGCGCCAGTTTCAGCGAGATCGGCTCCGCCCCGATATCGGCGGCGATCGCCGGCAGCGACGTCG
>CAYPYV010000314.1:0-2901 GCA_964414845.1 uncultured Devosia sp.
GAACTGCACCAGCTGCTGGGTGAACTGGTTGGTATCGAGCGGATCGAGCGGGTTCTGGTTCTTCAATTGCGTGGTCAGCAGTTGCAGAAACGTATCAAAGTTCTGCGCGATCGTCTGGCGGCTGGAGCTCATGGCTCCTGTGCCGGAAGCACTGGTGGAGGACGAGGTGGAATTGACGGCCATACTGACCTCCTACACGAACAGGTTGAGGCCGCGCTGGGTAGCGGTGCCACGATAGATCTGGGCAGGTGCCGGCGCGGTATCGGACGGGGCCAGGCCGGTTTCCACGGGCGTTCTTGGGACGTCGTCCCAGCCCGAGAAGGATTGGCCATTGCGTCCGAACCCGTTCTGGCTCAGCGAGAATTCGAGACTGGTCTTCGACATGTCGAGACCCGCCTGTTGCAGGGCCTGCTGCAGGGCACGCTGGTCGCGCTGCATCATGTCGAGCGTTTCGGCACGCTCGACCGTCATGCGGGCCTGAACCGTGCCGGAGTTGTCAACGCTCAGCCGGACGTCGATGCGCCCGAGTTCGGGTGGATCGAGCCGGATCTGGAAGCGCTTGGCGCCGGCCTCGACATGCCGCGCGATCTCGAAGGCGATCTGCGGCAGGCTCGGGACGAGGCTCTGGGCCTGGTAGGCCCCCTGCGCGGTGCGGGCCACGGCAGAGGCAGCATTCGGCGACTGGCTCTGTGCTGGGGCAGCGAGGCCACTACTCTCAGGCGTATCGGCGGTGCCGCCCCCTTGGCTGCTGGCAGGATCGGCGTCCGACTTCGCCGCAGGATCCATCGTTCGATCGATCGGCTTGGCATCGGCGGCCTTGATATCCGCAGGAGCAACCGAACCCGCACGCTGGGCAGCGTCCGGCTCTGCCGACGGCGCCTGAGTCGCCGAAGGCGTGGTGGCGTCGGACTTGCCCTCGGCGGCTTTGGTCGTGCCGAGGGTCGCTTCGGGCAGATCGAGGCTTGCGGGCGTGAACGCGGCGACTTCCGTCGTCGCTCCGGGCGTGCCGGGAGGCTTGGGCTGAGCAATGCGCTGCGCGAGATCGGTGACCTCGGCTGCCGCGTCTTCAGCCAGGCCGAGCGCATCGAGCACGCCGGCAGTGACCGAGCTATTCTCCAGCGACTTGCCGAGCGCTGCGAGCTTTTCGGCAATGACGGGAGCCTTTTCCGAAAGCTTGCCGGCGACCTGGTCCAGGATGTCTGCGAGCTGGGCCATAACCGGATCGGTGCCGGCCTCGGCAGGGGACTCGGCACTGGCGAGTGCGGCAGCGGGTGGCGTGACTTCTGCCCCCTCGGTGGGCGTGTGCGGTGCCTGTGTCGGAAGGTCGGCGCCTTGAGTGGCGTCGGGCGACACGTCCGCATCCGCATCCACCGGTGTCGCGGCGGGCGCAAGTGCACTGATCAGGTCGCGCAGCGTTTCCGCCAGATCGGCGCTACTTTCGGTATCGACCCCCGAAATGGTGCTGCCGTCGGCAGCGGGTGCCGCAGGAGTGGCGCTAGCCAGCGCCGGTTGCGCCTGGGCCAGGAGCCCGGCAAGGGCCGAGGCCAGCTCGTCGACGCTTTCGAGCTGCCGCGCATCGGGGGTGTCTCCTGCTTCGAGGCTGTCGTTGAGCGCCGTGAGAGCATCCGCCAGCGACTTGAGCAGGCTCTTGCCGCCGGTCGTATCAAGCTGCTTGGCCGCATCGACGACTGTTGCGAGATCGGCTGGAAAGCCGGCTGCCGGGTCAGTGCTTTCAGCGACCGAAAGAGTGGGCCCCGTCGGCGCCGCCTGAGCGGTCGTGATGCCGGATACGGCTCCGGCGACGTCTCCAACGAGGCTGGTGAGTTCGGTCAGGTCGCTTTCGGCCGTCGGCGTGGCATTGCCGCCGAGCAGCGCCAGTATCTGCGCGAACAGGCTGCCCTCGCCGGCCGCGCCGGAAGTGGCGGACGTAGCCGGCTCTCCGGTCAGGGTTGACGCGGCAGCGGCTGGAACAGGTGAGAAACCGACGGAAACCGACACGATACGCCTCGAGATGCGAACGCAAAGCTTGCCCTTAATGCGATGCAAGCACCGTGCCGGATTTGAAGTATCAATTAAATCAAAGCATTAAAGGAAATTCGTACGGGGAAGATTCAACTCTGGGCAGTGTGTGCCCGGCAGGAATTGCCGATCTGCGGCCAGGGCGCTGGCCATCAGGGTCGGTTTGGGGTTATAGGGCTGCCCATCCAATGGCCCTTGAACCCATCCGGATGGAACAGATGTTGAATTCTCTCGATGTGCCCAAGCGGCCCGAGGACACGCGCGTGGTCGTCGCGATGTCGGGCGGTGTCGACAGCTCCGTGGTGGCGGGAATGCTCGCCCGCGAGGGCTATGATGTGGTGGGCGTGACCCTGCAGCTCTACGATCATGGCGAGGCGACGCACCGAAAGGGCGCCTGCTGCGCCGGGCAGGACATCCATGATGCACGGCGCGTTGCGGCGGCGCTCGGTATTCCCCATTACGTGCTCGACTATGAGAAGCGCTTCCGCGATGCGGTGATGGAACCTTTCGCCAATGCCTATCGGCAGGGTGAGACGCCGGTGCCCTGTATCGCGTGCAACCAGAGCGTGAAGTTTGTCGACCTGATGGAGGTGGCCAAGGACCTCGGCGCCGACGTGCTCGCGACCGGCCACTATGTGCAGAGCCGGCTGGTCGACGGCAAGCGGCGGCTCTATCGCCCGATCGACGACAGCCGCGACCAGAGCTATTTCCTGTTCGCGACCACTTCGGAACAGCTGGATTTCCTGCGCTTTCCATTGGGCGGCATGACCAAGCCGGAGGTGCGCGAGCTCGCGCGCGAGTTCGGGCTGGAAGTGGCCGAAAAGCATGACAGCCAGGACATCTGCTTCGTGCCGCAGGGCAAGTATGCCGACGTGATCCGCA
>CAYPYV010000315.1:0-2881 GCA_964414845.1 uncultured Devosia sp.
GCCGGAAATGAACTTCCGGCCAAGCAGCGCCTCCCCTTTCGAACCGTCGAAAATCTTCTGGTTGCCGATATCGTTGATGATCTGCCGGGCCGGCCCACCGAAGCGCGCGATCAGCTTGATGAGCCAATCCGGCACCGTCTTGGTGGTAATCGGCCAATCGGGATAGGCCGCCCTGAGGATATCCGCGACCCCAGGAAAAGGAATGTAGTCGGACGTCGCGAGATATCTCTCGCCCTCGCTCGCCGGGTTCTCGAGTGCCGCAACATGCAGGTCCCCCACGTCGCGCACGTCGATCACCGAGAAACCGTTTGACGGCATGGCCGGCGTTGCCCCCGCAAGCAGCCCCGACACCAAGCCGAGTGATATGCTGGCATGCTCATCGAGCGCCGGCCCGATGATGGCACCTGGATGGATGGTCGTGAGCCTGAGCCCATTGGACCTGGCGTAGTCCCATGCAGCCCGCTCGGCTAGCGTCTTGCCGGTGCAATAGGCCCAAGTGAAGCGCATCCCATCGAGGTTGGTGAAGTGGCTTTCGTCATAAACGCGGCGACCACTCACCTGCCCGTGCCCATAGCCCACCGTGGCAATGGACGATGTCAGGATGACGCGCGCCACCTCCGCGGCAAGCGCAAACCCCAGTACCCGCCTAGTGCCCTCGAGCGCCGGACGAATGACGACGTCCGGGTCCTTCGGCTCATCGCCCCGGATTGCCGCGGCGACATGGAAGACAGCGTCTACCCCCGTCATAGCCTTGGCCCAACCCTTGTCGTCGAGCAGATCTGCCTCGACCAGTTGCAGACGGGACAACGCCTCTGCCGGCAGATGCTGCGCCAGCGTGCCCTCGACCTCCTGGCGCCGCGACAGCGACCGCAACGTGCCGCGCACGTGATAGCCCTTCTCCAGCAGCCGCAGCGCAAGCCACTTGCCTACGAAGCCGGTTATGCCGGTCACCAGCAGATTGTGATACGCCACCGCAGACCTCCCAAACCCCAGGGCACCCTAGTCGAGCCCGCAGAAAACAAAAAGGGCGGCCGAGTACCGACCGCCCTTCCTAACTCTGAACGAAAAGCCCGAGCCTTATGCGGCTTCGGCTTCCTGTGCCTCGGCGACCGGACCGGAATCCAGGCCCTTCGCATCCGGATCGCGATCGACCAGCTCGATTACGGCGAGCGGCGCGTTGTCGCCATAGCGGAAGCCGGCCTTCATGATGCGGATATAGCCGCCATTGCGATCCTTGTAGCGCGGACCGATGGTGCCAAACAGCTTCTGCACCTGGGTCTCGTCGCGCATCTGGGCAATGGCCTGGCGGCGGGCATGGAGGTCACCGCGCTTGCCCAGCGTGATGAGCTTCTCCACGATCGGGCGCAGTTCCTTTGCCTTGGGCAGAGTCGTGATGATCTGCTCGTGCTTGATCAGCGAGGCCGACATATTGGCGAACATGGCCTTGCGGTGGGCCGAGGTCCGGTTGAGCTTCCGGTTGGTGTTACCGTGGCGCATTTTGGTACTCCCTAACGCCCGGGCGTCTCACGACGGGCGGTTGTTGCGTTCTTTTGGTTCGGCGCGGCCGATCAATAATGGTCTTCGTAGCGCTTGGCGAGATCGTCGATATTCTCAGGCGGCCAGTTCGGCACATCCATGCCGAGATGGAGCCCCATCTGGGCGAGAACTTCCTTGATCTCGTTGAGCGACTTGCGGCCGAAATTCGGAGTCCGAAGCATTTCGGCTTCCGTCTTCTGGATGAGGTCGCCGATATAGACGATGTTGTCGTTCTTGAGGCAGTTCGCCGAACGCACCGACAGCTCGAGCTCGTCGACCTTCTTGAGCAAGGCCGGGTTGAAGGCGAGTTCCGGGACTGCGTCCTGGGCCTTCTCCTTGGTCGGCTCTTCGAAATTCACGAACACCGACAGCTGGTCCTGCAGGATGCGCGCAGCGAAAGCCACGGCGTCATCCGGCGAGATACCGCCATTGGTCTCGATCGTCAGCGTCAGCTTGTCCTTGTCGAGGCTTTCGCCGGCACGGGTGGCGTCGACCTTGTAGGAGACGCGACGAACCGGGGAGAACAGCGCATCGACCGGGATGTAGCCGATCGGAGCATCGTCCGGACGGTTGCGATCGGCGGGGACGTAGCCCTTGCCGGTGTTCACCGTGAACTCGATATTGATCTCGGCGCCGTCATCGAGGTGGCAGATCACCAGCTCGGGGTTCAGCACTTCGATATCGCCGGTCGTCTTGATGTCACCAGCAGTGACCGCACCGGGCCCTTGCTTGGTCAGCGTCAGGCGCTTCGGGCCCTCCGCCTGCATCTTGACGGCGATTTCCTTCACGTTGAGCACGAGATCGGTAATGTCCTCGCGCACGCCGGGCAGCGAGGAGAATTCATGCAGGATACCGTCGATCTGGATGGCCGTAACGGCCGCCCCCTGGAGCGACGACAGGAGCACGCGACGAAGCGCGTTGCCCAGCGTCAGGCCGTAGCCACGCTCCAGCGGCTCCGCGATCACCGATGCGATCCGCGAGTTGCCGCTGTCCGAAACGATGTCCAGTTTGGTCGGCTTGATGAGTTCCTGCCAGTTCCGCTGGATGGTCACGGTCGTGTCCTTTCAAATGGGCGGTCCGCCTAACCGCCGTTCCGCCAATGCGAATGCACCTGACCCGGCGCGAGGGGCGCGCCGGGGATCTACCGTGACAGATCAGACGCGGCGACGCTTGCGCGGCCGGCAGCCATTATGCGGGATCGAGGTGACGTCGCGAATGCTGGTGACATTGAAGCCAGCAGCCTGCAGCGCACGAAGCGCCGACTCACGGCCCGAGCCAGGACCACGAACCTCGACCTCGAGGGTCTTCATGCCGTGTTCCTGGGCCTTCTTGGCCGCATCTTCCG
>CAYPYV010000316.1:0-2821 GCA_964414845.1 uncultured Devosia sp.
ATCCTGAGCCCGTCGAAGGACGAGGTCCGGTGCCCCGTTTTCCTCGTGCTTCGACAAGCTCAGCATGAGGAAAGCCAAGGTTTGGGCGCGCTTCACCCCGCCATCCGGCCCGACAGCGCGAGGTGCTGCAGGAGGATGATGGTCTTGGCGTCGGCGATTTCGCCGGTGGCGATCATCTGCATCGCATCGGTGAAGGCCAGTTCCAGCACTTCGATATCCTCGCCCTCGTCGGCGAGGCCGCCGCCATCGGAAACCCGCGAGGCGCCATCGTATTCGGCGACGAACATCGCCACCTTCTCGGTGACCGAGCCTGGGCTCATATAGGGCATATAGAGCTGTTCGACCGTCGAGACGCGGAAGCCGGTTTCCTCCTCGGCCTCCTTCTTGGCGCAGGTGAGCGGATCGTCGCCATCGAGCTTGCCGGCGCAGGCCTCGATCAGCCAGCCCGCGTCGCCATTGTACCAGGCGGGAAAGCGGAACTGCCGCGTGAGCACGACCCGGCTCGTCTCCCGGTTGTAGAGCAAGATCGCCGCGCCATGGCCGCGATCATAGGTTTCGCGCACCTGCGTCTGCCATTCGCCGGAACGCCGGAGGAGACGGAACGTGGTGCGCTTCACGAGGCCCCAACTTTTCGCGAGCGTTTCCTCACGTTCGACAACAACACGCTCACGCATTCAAAAATCCCCGTGATTGCTGGGTTTGGAACCAAATTTCGCCATGGGCATTTGATGAACCAGTTCTGAATGACGGCTTCACGCCCGAGCAAGAGCAGGGGTGATACCAGTCTCGTCAAGCAGCGGGAACCCGAGACCGGGTGGACCGCAGAAGAGGGAAGGAAATGGACAGGATCTCCGCCGGGCTCATGATCGCCGCCGCCAGTGTGGTCATGCCGAACGTCGGGATCGTCAGGGAGGCTCGTGCAGAGGCTCTCCCGCGGACATGGCTCTCGCATGGGCCGACCGTTACGCGTCCCCAACCCCAAAACGACGAAGCGTCCGGCTTCCGCAGCGCGAGGGTGATGAGCTTGCTGCTCACGCTTGAAGCGCTGCGGACGGCGCCCGGCCTCATCGACCGGTCGTAACATCGGACTGTGCGGCCGGTTCCGCCGCAACATGCCGCATGCCACCTTCGTTCACGAGAGCGACCTGAGGCTTTGACCTAAGGGCTTCGCATCGCTAGAAGTCTCGAACTGTTCCAAACTGGGCGCCCGTCTTGGTCGGGCCAACAGGGTCGATTCGACATGGCTTCTCGTGCGCGGCCACTTTCGCCGCATCTTTCGATCTATCGCTTCACTCTCACCATGACCATGTCCATCGTGCATCGCGCGACGGGCATCGCCAACTATGCCGGCACGGCGCTGCTGGTGCTGTGGCTGCTGGCTGCGGCGGTGGGCGGCGGCTTCTTCGATGGCGTGAACTGGCTGTTCGGCAGCTGGATCGGGCAAATCGTGCTCTTCGGCTACACGTGGAGCCTCGTGCATCACATGCTGGGTGGTGTGCGCCACTTCGTGTGGGACCTGACAAAGGGCATGGATGCGATGGGCCGCGAGATGCTGGTGCGGCTGCAACTGGGCGCATCGGTGGGCATCACCATTGTCGGCTGGATCCTCTTCGTGGTGCTGAAATGATCGACAAGGCCACAATCGCGAACCCCAAGACGCATTACGGTGACGCCAAGAAGGCCACCAAGCACTTCATCTGGCAGCGCGCGACCGGCGCGCTCAACATCGCGTTCCTGATCTTCTTCGCCTGGTTTGTCGTAAGCCTTGCAGGCGCAGGGCGCGAAGGCATGGTGGAGATCGTCCGCAACCCGGTGGTGGCGGTGATCCTCACGCTGCTGCTGGTGAACGTCGCGGTGCATATGCGGCTCGGGATCGGCGATGTCGTCGAGGACTACCTGAGCGAAGGCCCGCGCAACCGGCTGGCGCACGCCGCCAACACCTTATTCGCGGTGGCCATCGTCGTTGTCGGCGTCGGGTCCATCGCCAAGCTCGTCTTCTGGGGTTAATCAATGGCCGCTTATCAGCTCATCGACCACGAATTCGACGTGGTGATCGTCGGCGCGGGCGGCGCTGGCCTGCGCGCCACGCTGGGCATGGCGGAGCAGGGGCTCAATACCGCCTGCATCACCAAGGTTTTCCCCACCCGCAGCCACACCGTGGCCGCGCAGGGCGGCATTGCCGCATCGCTGCAGAACATGGGGCCCGACAGCTGGCAGTGGCACATGTACGACACCGTGAAGGGGTCGGACTGGCTGGGCGACAACGACGCGATGGAGTACCTGGCGCGCGAAGCGCCGGCGGCCATCTATGAGCTCGAGCACTATGGCGTGCCGTTCAGCCGGACGGATACCGGCAAGATCTATCAGCGGCCCTTCGGCGGCCACATGACCGAATTCGGCGACGGCCCGCCGGTGCAGCGCACCTGCGCCGCGGCTGACCGGACCGGCCATGCCATTCTGCATACGCTCTATGGCCAGTCGGTCCGCAACAAGGCGCAGTTCTTCATCGAGTATTTCGCGCTCGACCTGATCATGGGCGAGGACGGGGCGTGCCAGGGCGTGATCGCCTGGAAGCTCGACGACGGCACGCTGCACCGCTTCCGTGCCAAGCTTGTGGTGCTCGCGACGGGCGGCTATGGCCGCGCCTATTTCTCGGCGACCTCGGCGCATACCTGCACCGGTGATGGCAATGGCATGGTGGCGCGGGCCGGGCTGCCGCTGCAGGACATGGAATTCGTGCAGTTCCATCCCACCGGCATCTATGGCGCGGGCTGCCTGATTACCGAAGGCGCGCGCGGCGAGGGCGGGTACCTGGTGAATT
>CAYPYV010000317.1:0-2780 GCA_964414845.1 uncultured Devosia sp.
CGCGGCCGGGTTCGGAGGAATCGAGCATGATGATCCGGTAGCCTTCGTGATCGAAGGCCCGGTCGACCTTGCCGGTTTCGGCATGCGCAAAATCTGCGCCGAAGACCTGGAGAAAGGTCGGACGGTCGTCGTGATTGCCAAGCGTGATATAGGTCGGGATGGGCATGCGCGAAATGATCGCCATGAGGCGCTCATAGGCTGCGGCCTGTCCGCGATCGGCGAGATCGCCCGCAAGGATGCAGAAATCGAAATCGGCATAGCGGGCAATGACGCTGTCGACGGCCTGCTCGAGCCGGGCGCCGGTATCGAGCGTCATCGAGGTTTCGCCGGCGGGCATGAGGTGCAGGTCGCTCATCACGAGGAATTTCAGGGTCATGGCAGGCTCTTGGCTCAGTTGGCGGGATGAATTGCCGCCTCCTAGACCCCGCCGATGAAGCCCCAATGACGCGCCTGTGTCAGAGATGTATCGAGTGCGAGCCCTCGACCGTCAGCGCTTCGATCGCATCGAAATCCCAATCGATACCGAGGCCGGGCTTCGACGACGGAATGGCGCGGCCGTCGCGTATCTGCATCCGCTCGCCCGTCAGTTCGTCGAGCTGCGGGATGTATTCCACCCATCGCGCATTGGGCACCGCGGCGCAGAGCGCCACATGCAGCTCCATCAGGAAATGCGGGCACACGGCGATGTTGAAGGCTTCTGCCATGTGCGCGACCTTGAGCCAGGGGGTTATGCCGCCGATACGGCCGACATCTACCTGCACGATGGAACACGCATGCCGCTCGAGATACTCGCGGAAATGCATGGCGCTATAGAGGCTTTCGCCCACCGCGATGGGGATCGACGTGCTGGCGACGAGGCGGCTGTGCCCCGAAATATCCTCGGCGGTCAGCGGCTCCTCGAACCAGCCGATATCGAGCTTTTCATAAGCGCGGGCGCGGCGGATGGCTTCATCGACGTTGAAGCGCTGGTTGGCGTCGGTGAAGATCTCGAAGCCCGGCCCCACCGCTTCGCGCACGGCAGAAATGCGGTCGAGATCCTCGTGCAGGGGCCGACCAACCTTGAGCTTGCAGCCGCCGAAACCATCCGCCTTGGCCCTCAGCGCATCCTCGACCAGCGCCTCGGTGGAAAGGTGCAGCCAGCCACCCTCGGTGGTGTAGAGGGGTATCGAATCCAGTGCGCCGCCCGCGAGGATATGCAGCGGCTGCCCGAGCTTCCGGGCCTTCAGGTCCCACAGCGCCGTATCGATCGCCGCCAGAGCAATCGAGGTGATGGCGCCGGTCGTCGTCGCATGCGTGAGGAACAACAGGTCGCGCCAGATGCGCTCGATCTCCATCGCCTCGCGGCCTATGATCGCCGGCACCAGCGTCCGCTTCAACAGCTCGATCACTGAGTGCCCGCCGGTGCCGATCGTGTAGCTGTAGCCCGTACCGGTAACGCCATCGGCGTCGGTGATCCGGACGATTGGGGTTTCCTGGCTGACGAAGGACTGGATCGCGTCGACCCGCTTCACCTTGGGCTTCAAATCCACCATCAGCACTTCGACGCGGGTGATGCGGCTCATCTCAAGGTCACTCCCGACGCACGGTCGAATACCTGCAGCCTATCCAGATCGAGCGTGAATTCCAGCTGTTCACCTGGAGCCACCGGGCGCGGCGCCAGCATCTTTCCCTGCACGTCCTTGCCGCCGAGCGTCGTGAACAGGATGGTCTCGGTACCGAGCGGCTCGGCGATGACTATGGTGCGGCTAATGCTCAGCGCCCGCGCATCGGTATGGAGCGAATGGCCGCGCGGCGCGAAGCTTTCGGGGCGGAAGCCGAGCACTATTGGTAACCCCTCACTGACGCGTGCATCGGGTGGCAGGGGAACCTCTACACCATCCGAGAGCCGCGCCTTTCCAGCCGTAACCACGGCGTCGATCAGGTTCATCGGCGGCGAGCCGATGAAGCCCGCAACGAAGGTGTTGACCGGGCGCTCGAACACCTCAGACGGCGTGCCGACCTGCTCGACATGGCCATCGCGCATGATGACGATGCGGTCGGCCAGCGTCATCGCCTCGACCTGGTCGTGCGTGACATAGATCACCGTGGTCTTCACCCGCTGGTGCAGCTTCTTGATCTCGACGCGCATCTGCCCGCGCAGCTTGGCATCGAGGTTCGAAAGCGGCTCATCGAAGAGGAAGACGTCGGGGTGGCGCACGATGGCGCGGCCCATGGCGACTCGCTGTCGCTGGCCACCCGAAAGGTGCTGCGGTAACCGGTCAAGCAATTCGCCGAGGCCGAGTATCTCAGCCGCCTCGCTTACCCGCTTCTTGACCTCCTCCTCGCCCTGCCCCGCGATCTTGAGCCCGAAGCCGAGATTTTCGCGAACCGTCATATGCGGATAGAGCGCATAGGACTGGAACACCATGGAGATGTTCCGCGAGCGCGGCGGCAGTTCGTTCACCACCCTGTCGCCGATCCGGATCGTACCGCCCGAGATGTCCTCGAGCCCCGCGATCATCCGAAGCGTAGTGGATTTTCCGCAGCCTGAGGGCCCGACCAGCACGACGAACTCGTTATGGGCAACGGCGAGGTCGATGCCATGGACGATCTCGAGCTTGCCATAGCGCTTGACGACCTTTTCGAGGCGAACTTCGGCCACTTGACTATCCCTTGACTCCGCCGAACGTCAGCCCGGCGATCAGATGCTTCTGTACGATGAAGGTGAGCACCAGCGCCGGCACGATGATCAGCACCGCCATGGCGCTCATGCCGGTCCAGTCCACGGTGAACTGGGCGGT
>CAYPYV010000318.1:0-2766 GCA_964414845.1 uncultured Devosia sp.
GCCCGTTGACCGTCACGTCGGCCAGATAGGTCAAAAGCTTGGTCGCGCGGTCCTGCCGGCGCTTGAAGTCGAACAGCGCCGGCGTCGTATCGATGAAGCGCGTCGTGTAGCGGTTCTCGATGAAATCCGGGTGCGTGATGATGTTTTCGAGGAAGGCGAGATTGGTGGCCACGCCGCGGATGCGGAACTCGCGCAGCGCACGGTGCATGCGGGCAATGGCCTCGAGCGCGCTCGGCGCCCAGCAGGTGATCTTCTCGAGCAGCGGATCGTAATAGCGGGTGATGACCGCGCCGGCATAGGCCGTGCCGCCATCGAGGCGCACGCCGAAGCCGGTCGCCTCGCGATAGGCGGTGATGCGGCCATAGTCGGGGATGAAGTTGTGCTCGGGGTCCTCGGTGGTCACGCGGCACTGGATGGCGTGGCCGTTGAGCCGGATGTTCTCCTGCAGCGGCACACCGGATTCGGGCGTGCCGATCACGGCGCCCTGCAGCAGCTTGATCTGCGCCTTCACGATGTCGATGCCGGTGACCACTTCGGTCACCGTGTGCTCGACCTGGATGCGCGGGTTCACTTCGATGAAGTAGAACTTGTTGGTATCGGCATCGAGCAGGAATTCCACCGTGCCGGCGCCGCGATAGTTCGCGGCATTGCCGAGCCGGATGGCAGAGGCGGTGAGCGCGTCGCGGACCTCCTGGCTGAGATAGGGCGCGGGCGCGCGTTCCACCACCTTCTGGTTGCGGCGCTGCACCGAGCAATCGCGCTCGAACAGGTGCACCAGATTGCCGTGGTCGTCGCCGACGAGCTGCACTTCCACATGCCGGGCGCGCTCGATCAGCTTTTCGAGATACATCTCGTCCTTGCCGAAGGCGGCCTTGGCCTCGCGCTTGCCTTCGGAGACTTCGTGGACCAGCGTCGTCTCGTCCATGATGCGGCGCATGCCGCGCCCGCCGCCGCCCCAGCTGGCCTTCAGCATCACCGGATAGCCGATCTCGGCGGCCATGCGCTTCACTTCTTCCATGTCGTCGGGCAGCGCATCGGTGGCGGGCACCACCGGCACGTTGGACGCGATCGCCATGTTGCGCGCGGCGACCTTGTTGCCCAAATCGCGCATGGTCTGCGGCCGGGGGCCGATGAAGATGATGCCGGCTTCCTCGCAGGCCTCGGCGAATTCCGGGCTTTCCGAAAGCAGGCCGTAGCCCGGGTGGATGGCGTCGGCGCCTGAGATGCGCGCCACGCGGATATACTCGTCGATCTGCAGGTAAGCCTCGACCGGGCCCTTGCCCTTGCCGATCAGATAGGCCTCGTCGGCCTTGAAGCGGTGCAGCGCCAGCTTGTCCTCTTCGGCATAGCAGGCGACGGTCTTGATGTTCAGCTCATTGGCCGCACGAAACACGCGAATGGCGATTTCGCTGCGGTTGGCGACAAGGATCTTCTTGATCGGCATCGATGGACCCGGGGCATGGAGGCGCGTTTCATCGCGCTGGGGAAGACGGATGACTTCGGCAGGCGGCCAGACGGCCGGCCACCTACTGGCTCAGGTGTCCCGCAAGATGGGACATGTCGTAACCCGCATGGGCCGCCGCCGCGATAATCTCCGACGCAGGCTTCCTTCCCGCCTGGGACAGTGCCCAGAGCGTTGTGGAGCGTGTGCCGGAACGGCAGAAGCAGAAGACGGGCCCGGTGCTCCCCTCAAGCACCTGCTTGGTCTGCTCGATCATTTCGACGGAAACGCCGTCACGGCCGAGCGGTATATGGTGGTAAGCCAAACCGGCAGCATGGGCTGCTGCTTCTATCGTTGCGCTGGGTGGCTGGTCCGGGGCTTCACCGTCCGGCCTGTTGTTGATGATGGCAACGAACCCCTGGGCCTTGATAGCCGCCACATCCTCGGGGGTGATCTGTGGAGAAACGCTCACTTCGTTGTTGATACGCTTCACGTCCAAATCAGAAACTCCGTCCCACAAGGGTCTTCCCATCTGCTTTTATAGACAGCGGCAAACGCGGGTGGCAAGTCGCACCGGGCCAAACATGGCCAAATCGCGACATGATCGCGTCATGGCGTCCAAGCTATTCGGGCGAGTTCCGCCGCAAGGTCAGGGTGCATTGTCTCGATGCGCTCGGCGACAAGTTGTTGCAGCGTCCAGAGATTGCGGTCGTGGATGCCCAGCTCCTCGAGTTTCTCGGTGGTGGCGAGCAGGTATTCCGCCATCGAGCCCTTCCAGCCATGCGCGGCGGCGAGCCGCTCGGCGCGCTCGGCGAGCGTCAGGCCGCCGACATAGCGCGGGTCCTTGCGGTTCATGGCGAAGGCGAGCGCGCGGACTGGGCCGGTCTCGGTTTCGACCGGGATCCAGCGGGCAGGAAAGGCCGACGGAACCATGCTCATTTCCCGCCGGATGAGCTTGTGGAGATCGGCTTCCAGCCCCTCGCGCGGCACTTCCTGCACCACGCCGCGACAGGTGCCGCCACGATCGAGCACCAGCATAAGACCGGGCTGGTTCGGGTTGCCGCGATAACGCTGGTCATGCAGCGCGAAGTTGCGATGCCAGCCACGTGCCACCGCGATGCGCTGCGCAGCGACTGTGGTGGCGGGGTTCCAGATCAGCGAGCCATAGGCGAAGATCAGGAACGGGCCGTCTGGCGCGGTCGAAATGAAGCGGTCGACCTCGGCCTGGTAGTCGGCGTCGGTTGCCGGCCGGACGAAGGGATAATCCGGCTGGCCGGGATCTGGGATGACCGGAATGCGGCCGACATGCGCGGCCGTGAGACGCA
>CAYPYV010000319.1:0-2766 GCA_964414845.1 uncultured Devosia sp.
CGGTCAGGATGGCGATGTCCTCGAGCATGGCCTTGCGGCGGTCACCGAAGCCCGGGGCCTTGACGGCCACGACCTTGAGGCCGGCGCGCAGGCGGTTGACGACCAGGGTCGGCAGCGCCTCGCCATCGACGTCTTCGGCGATGATGAGCAGCGGACGCTGGCTCTGCACCACGGCTTCGAGCAGCGGCAGCAGCGACTGCAGGTTCGAGAGCTTCTTCTCGTGCAGCAGGATGACCGGGTCCTCGAGGGTGGCGGTCATCTTCTCGGCATTGGTCACGAAGTAGGGCGAGAGGTAGCCGCGGTCGAACTGCATGCCTTCGACGACGTCGAGTTCGGTCTCGGCGGTCTTGGCTTCCTCCACGGTGATCACACCCTCGTTGCCGACCTTCTGCATCGCATTGGCGATCATGTCGCCGATGGCGGATTCGCCGTTGGCGGAAATGGTGCCGACCTGGGCAACTTCCGCGTTCGACGAGATGATCTTCTTGGCCTTGGCAAGGTTCTCGACGACTTCGGCAACGGCGAGGTCGATGCCGCGCTTCAGGTCCATCGGGTTCATGCCGGCGGCAACGAGCTTGACGCCTTCGTTGACGATGGCCTGGCCGAGAACGGTTGCGGTGGTGGTGCCGTCACCTGCGATGTCGTTGGTCTTCGACGCCACGGCGCGCAGCATCTGGGCGCCCATGTTTTCGAACTTGTCTTCCAGTTCGATTTCCTTGGCGACCGACACGCCGTCCTTCGTGATGCGCGGGGCGCCGAAGGATTTGTCGATCACGACATTGCGGCCCTTGGGGCCGAGGGTCACCTTCACCGCATTGGCGAGGATGTTGACGCCGCGGACCATCTTGTCGCGGGCGTCGGTGGAGAAACGTACGTCTTTGGCAGCCATTGGAGGCGCTCCTCAATAAGGGAAAGACAGGGAATAGGCCGACGAAATCAGCCGATGATGCCCAGGATGTCGGATTCCTTCATGATCAGGAGATCCTTGCCGTCGATCTTCACTTCGGTGCCGCTCCACTTGCCGAACAGCACGCGGTCGCCGGCCTTCACATCCAGCGGCACGAGCTTGCCGGCCTCGTCGCGGGCGCCGGGGCCCACGGCCTCGATCACGCCCTCGGAGGGCTTTTCCTTGGCGGTATCGGGAATGATGATGCCGCCGGCGGACTTCGCTTCGCTATCGACGCGCCGAACGACTACGCGGTCGTGCAGGGGACGGAAAGCCATGATTGCTCCTATCAACCTCAGGGATTTCGTGCATGTTAGCACTCGCTTCTCGTGAGTGCTAACAGCTGCGCCGGGATATAGGAGCCGCCCCTTCACGAGTCAAGCACGCGGGCGTGAATCACCGTTGCGCCCACATTGTCACCCGGCTGTGGCGCGCCTATGACGGAGGGCGCGGCATCGGCGTTTTGTTGGGACCTTGTTTATGGCGGATCAGGCGCACTATGCCGGCGGAACGGCTCCGGAACTTGCCGTTATCGTGCCGAGCTTCAACGAGCGCGAGAACGTGCCGCGCCTTTATGCACTGCTGACCGCCACATTGGCCGGCACGCCCTTCGAAATGATCGTCGTCGACGACAACTCCCCTGATGGCACCGCCGAAGTGGCGCGCGCCCTCTCCCGTACCGTCCCCAACCTGCGGGTGATCCAGCGCGTCGGACGGCGAGGTCTCAGTTCCGCGGTCACCGAGGGCATGGGCGCCACCAGCGCGCCTTTTCTCGCCGTCATCGATGCGGACCTCCAGCACGACGAAACCATCTTGCCTGAAATGCTCAGGCGGGCTCAGGCGGGCGACGATGTGGTGGTCGGCACGCGCTATACCGAAGGCGGGGAAGCGAGCGCAGGGCTTTCCGCCACGCGCGAGAAGGGCAGCCGCTTCGCGACGCAGCTCGCAACCACGCTTACCGGCGTGACGCTGTCGGATCCGATGAGCGGATTCTTCCTTTTGCGCCGCGAGATCTACGAGCAGGTCGCACCGGAACTGAGCCGCGATGGTTTCAAGATCCTGCTCGATATCGTGGTCTCGGCCACTCATCTGTTCCGCCGCAAGGGCCGCGGTCTCAAGGTCGGCGAAGTGCCCTACAGCTTCCGCGCCCGGCAATCGGGCGAGAGCAAGATGAGCCCGCTGGTCGTCATCCAGTTCCTCGGACTGCTGGTCTCCAAACTCACCCGCGGCCTTCTGCCGACCAGCTTCCTGCTCTTTGCGCTCGTGGGCGGCAGCGGCGTCTTCGTTCATCTCGTCGCACTGTATATTGCCGATGTGCTGCTGCATTTTCCCTTTGCCTGGGCACAGCTCAGCGCCACCATCGTGGCGATGACCAGCAATTTCGCGCTCAACAACGTGTTGACCTATGCCGACAAGAGGCTCAAAGGACTGCGCTTCCTCATCGGGCTCTTGACCTTCTATCTGGTCTGTTCGATCGGGGCGCTCGCCAACGTCTCCGTGGCCACCTGGATCTATCAGGCAAGCCCGGACCTGTTCCTGGCCGGTCTGGCCGGGGCGTTGATGAGCGTGGTGTTCAATTATTCGGTGACCCGTGTCTTCACGTGGCGCTGACACAGCAGCGAGGAGCCGAAAATGGCCGATGAAAAGCAGCTCGATATCCGCCTGAAGCGTACCGGCGGCGCCGGCATGAACGCGCAATGGGCCTGGGAGCTGGTGGGCGCCGATGGCGCGGTGGTCAAGAAGGGTACGAGCGTCGGCGACGAAGCGCGGGCCTTTGCCACCGCCCGCAAGATGCGCGACAAGCTCGCCAAGGGCTGAAC
>CAYPYV010000320.1:0-2756 GCA_964414845.1 uncultured Devosia sp.
TCGATGCGGAGCCGCTCAACATCCTCGCCTATGAAGATGCGGGGGAGGGCGAGACTTGAGGGACTTCGCCCAGTTGCTCGAACTCCTGGCGCTCACGCCATCACGCAATCGCAAGCTTGAGGCGCTGGAGCGTTACTTCCGCGCGACCCCGGATCCGGAGCGCGGACTGGCGCTCGCCATCCTCACCGGCGCGTTGAGCTTCAGGAACGTCAAGCCGGCCATCCTCCGTGACGTGGTCGAGCGCGAGGTCGACCCGCATCTCTTCCGGTTGAGCTACGACTATGTCGGGGACCTGGGCGAGACCATCGCGCTCATCTGGCCGCATCACGATGCGACCGAGCCCCTGCCGTCGCTCACCGAACTCGTGGAACTCTTCACCATCACGTCCAAGCCGAAGCTTCCGGCGCTGATCGCCTCGCTGCTGACGCGGGCGGCGATCAACGAGCGCTGGGCTCTGGTGAAGATCGCCACTGGCGCGCTCCGGATCGGGCTCTCGGCCCGGCTCGCAAAGACCGCGCTGGCCGAATACAGTGGTAAGGCGCTGCAGGACATCGAGGAAGTCTGGAACGGCGTCAGCCCGCCCTATTCCGAGTTGTTCGCCTGGCTCGAAGATCGCGCAGAGCGCCCCGAAATCGACCACGCGGCGCGCTTTCATCCGCTGATGCTCTCGAACCCGATCGACGAAGCGAAGGATTTCGACCGGCTCGACCCAGCCGAGTTTGTCGCCGAGTGGAAATGGGACGGCATCCGCGTGCAGCTCATCGCCTCACGCGGGCAGGTGTCGCTGTTCTCGCGCACCGGCGACGATATCGCCCCGGCCTTTCCCGACATAACCGAGAACATCTTCGGCGATGGCGTGCTCGACGGCGAATTGCTCGTCGGTGAGGGTTTCGAGCCCGCGCCTTTCAACGACCTGCAGCAGCGGCTCAACCGCAAGGTGCCGAGCCCGAAGCACCTGACGCAATACCCGGCCTTCATCCGCGTCTACGACATGCTGTTCGACGGGGCCGAGGATATCCGCGCGCTCCTATGGACGGAGCGGCGCGCAAGGCTTGAGGCGTGGTTCGCGCGCAACAGGCAGACCCGGCTCGATCTCTCGCCGGTCCTGAGTTTCGGCTCATGGGCGGAGCTGGGCGATTTGCGCCGGCAGGGTGCCGCGGAGCATGGGCACGAGGGCGTCATGCTGAAGCTCAGGAGTGCGCCCTATCTGCCCGGCCGTCCCAAGGGGCTATGGTTCAAGTGGAAGCGTGACCCGAACCTCGTCGATGCCGTGCTGATGTATGCGCAGCGCGGGCATGGCAGGCGCTCCTCCTACTATTCCGACTTCACCTTCGGGGTCTGGAAGGGCAATGAGATCGTGCCGATCGGCAAGGCCTATTTCGGCTTCACCGACGAAGAACTGCGTGAGTTGGACCGCTGGGTGCGCAATCACACCGTCAAGGCGTTCGGGCCGGTGCGCGAGGTGGAAAAGTCGCTGGTGTTCGAAGTCGCCTTCGATTCCGCGCAGGTGTCGAGCCGGCACAAGTCGGGCGTTGCGCTGCGCTTCCCGCGCATCAACCGCATCCGCTGGGACAAGCCGGCCCAGGAGGCGGCCACGCTCGACGAGATGCAGGTCTTCTTGGAAACGACATGATGGCTTTACCTGTCATTCCGAGCGGGGCACGATAGCGCCATGTCGCTCTCCGCCATCAGCCGCAAGATCGAAGCGCTCACTGCCGAAATGCTTGCCGCAGTCGAGGCGGAGGATTTCGAGCGCGCCGCGGCCTTGCGCGACCAGATCGCGGCTCTGAAGGGCGAGACTGGTGCGGGGCAGGGGCCCGAAGTGCGGAAACCGCCGCCGGGGCAGATGGGCCTCGGTACCAATGTACCGGTCGTTGCGCCGCCCAAGGGCTGGACGAGGCCCAAAAAGCCCGATCTCCAGACCAATGTGAAACCGCGGAAGCGGTAGCTGTTTCACCTGTTGCCAGCAGGCGCCGACTGCATCCCTGCGGTTCAATCCGCAGACTTCACTCCGTACCAATCCCCGTCGCGCACCAGCTCTGCCGGTGCAACTGCACCCGCCGTGTCGGAGGCAGAGTAGACCAATCCCAGAAGCTTCAATTCACCCGAACGCGCCATGGCGATGAGCGCGTCCAGGTCCGAGCGGGACTTCACCTCGACTCCCTCGCTCCTGCTGACCCTGAGGTCGAGTTCTGGATGCCTCTCCAGCACCGTTTCGACATCTTCTGGAAGCAAGATCTGCACTCCTAGCAGACCGTCGGCGAAGCGGGCCAAGCCGTACATGTAGCCCTCGCTCTCTGCGTCGGTAATCGGCGCGACTTCCACCACATAGCGACCCTCGGCGTCCGCTTCCCCAGCGAAGCGCAGGCGGAAGCCGTCCTGTGCGACATAGGCATCGCCGTCGAGCACCAGTTCCCTGACCTCCTCGTTGCCGAGCGTCAGTGTGTCGGGATCATAGGGGAGGAGGTAGAGCCGGTCGGGCAGCGGTGTAACGATCTCGCTAGTGGCAAGAAGCGGGGACTTTGAAACGATCGTGCAGCCCGCGAGCATGATCGCGAGTGTCGCAATTGCGATGATACGAGCAATATGGCGCATGATCCTTCCCCGGTGCCGCCGGCAAGCGGCCCTTGTTTCCCTCATGAGACGCCGGGGCGTGGCTTCTCCTTGGGTCGAGAGTCATCGCCCCTTCGCTATCTGGTCTTCGGCCAGCTTCTTGATTTCCTTGAGCTCGGCGATGGTGGTCTCGAGATCGGCCT
>CAYPYV010000321.1:0-2744 GCA_964414845.1 uncultured Devosia sp.
GGCAATGTCGCGAGCCAGAGCGTCGGCGCGGTGCAGCGCGCGCTGCTGGTGCTCGAACAGCAGGGCGGCGAGGCGTTTTTCGGCGAGAAGGCGCTCGAGATCGCGGATCTCATGCGGACGACGACGGACGGACGCGGCGTCGTGTCGATCCTCGCGGCGGACGAATTGATGCAGTCGCCCCGGCTCTACGCGACCTTCCTGCTCTGGCTGCTGTCAGAACTGTTCGAAGACCTGCCGGAAGTGGGCGACGCGGACAAGCCCCGGCTGGTCTTCTTCTTCGACGAGGCGCACCTCTTGTTCGCCGATGCGCCCAAGGCGTTGATCGACAAGGTGGAACAGGTGGTGAAGCTGGTGCGCTCGAAGGGCGTCGGCGTGTATTTCATCACGCAGAACCCCATCGATATCCCCGAGGCGGTGCTGGCGCAGCTGAGCAATCGCGTGCAGCACGCCCTGCGCGCTTATACCCCGCGCGAGCAGAAGGCGGTGAGAGTGGCGGCAGAGACCTTCCGCCCCAACCCGGATTTCTCGACGGAAGAGGTGATCACCCAGCTCGGTATCGGCGAGGCGTTGGTGTCGGTGCTGGAGGAAAAGGGCATACCCTCGATGGTGGGCCGGACCCTTATCCGCCCGCCCGCTGGCCGCGTCGGGCCGCTGACGCCAGAGGAGCGGCGGCAGCTGATCGTCACGTCGCCGGTATCCGGCCAGTACGATAGCCCGATCGACCGCGAGAGCGCCTATGAGATTCTGGGCCGCCGGGTCGCCTCCCGCGATGCGGCTGCAGCCGAGGCAAAGGCACGCACCGAGCAGGAGAAGGAAGATATCCGCCGCCAGCGCGAGGAGGTGGCGCGCGAGCGGGCCGAACGCGCGGCCGCGCCGCGACGCTCGACCCGTGCCGGCCCGATCGAGGCGGCCGTGACCTCGCTTGCCCGGTCGGCAGCCAACCAGATCGGCCGCGCCCTGGTGCGCGGCATTCTCGGGAGTCTGACCCGTGGTCGGTGAGGCGGCGGCACGCGGACCGGTTCTCGCGGTATTCGGCTCGGACAAGGGGCCCGGAGATGCCGAGCGCGCGGCGATCTTGAGCCAGGCGGGTGCGATCCTCGCCCGGCATGGCGCGCGCGTTGTGCTGATTGCCGACGGGACGCTCGACAATGTGCCGCTCGTGACCGGCATCAGGAGCGCCGGTGGCGCGGTGCTGGTGCTGGCCGACGATGGTTTCGAGGCGCCGCCAGCCCTGGCGGAAGTCCCGGTCGAACGGATCGACGATCCGGAGGCGCGATTGAGGCGGATCGGTGAACTGGCGGACGTGTTCGTGGGGTTGCCGGGTTCGCTCGCCTCGGGCGCCGCGCTCTATCGCGCCTGGGCGCGGGCCGGTGCGGGGGCCTCGAAGAAGCCGGTGGTGCTGCTCAACCACCACCGCGCGTTCGAATCGATCCGCGGCTTTGCCGCCGACATCTTCTCGCACTCGATCGGGCACTCGGACCGGATCGTCACCTTCACGGCCGAGGTTGAGGACCTGTGGAACAAGGTCTCCTGGGCGCTGAACCAGAAGGCGGCGTGAGGGGGCAGTTTCGGGAGCAAAGCAGCAGCAGGTGGCCAGACCTGCGACCGGCGAAGTTGGGCTCCGCCGGCTGAGGCATGCAGCCCATGCTCTCGATGGGAGTGACAAAGATGTGGCTCTGGCCCATCAGCGTCAGCTTGAGCCTGAAACGTAGAAGGCGCACCTGGACCGTGCGCCTTCAGATTACGATAGGGCTCTAGGCAAAGGTGTCCGGGCGAAAGCTCGGGCACCACTCCTTCAAAATAAGCCCAATGAAGCCGTTCTGCAAGCATCGCCCCAGTGCATCGCTAGGCCGGTAGCACCGGATCGGGCCGCGGGAAGAGCGGGATGACGTTTTCGGGCAGGCGCGGGCGGAACGAGCGCGCCGCCTGTGGCTGGCGTTCGAGCCGTGCCAAAACGCGCTCGAGCAGGTAGCGCGGCGACATCGGCTTGACGATGACTTCGTCGATGCCGCCGGCAGTGGCGCGGGCGCGGGTCTCGGGCCCGACATGGCTCGCAAGCGCAATGGCGGTGAACCGCCGGTTTTCGATGCCCGGATCGGCGCGCAACGCCCGCACGACGAGATCGCCGCGCACGGCCTGGCTGTCGAAATCCACCACGACGCAATCTACCGGCGCCATGCGCATATAGACGTTCAGGGCAAGATCACTCTGGAAGGGTCGGACCCTGAGCCGTGGTGAAGACGCGAGCACCATGGTCAGCACCGCACTCAGCGCTTCGTTCGAAACCAGGACGGCAATGGTACGGAGGTGCGGCACAGCGGCCCCGAAAACACGAAGAACACGGTTACTATTGGGTTAACGAATAATCTGGCAGTCAAACAAAAGCAATCATCTATGGCTGGTTGTTGCATCCCGAAGCAGCTGCGGCAACAGAGACGTGGGGCCGAGGAATCATTCGGCCGCAGAGATGGTAAATCTGTGCAAACCTGGAAATGCAGCTGGGGTAAACCCTTACAAAACACAAAGGGCCCGCCGCAACGCGCGACGAGCCCTGCTTCAATCAAGTTCGGAAATGTTTCGTTACTTGGCAGCCGAATAGAGCTTGTCGACATATTCCCAGTTGATGAGGTTGTCGACAAAGGCCTCGAGGTATTTCGGGCGGGCATTGCGGTAGTCGATGTAGTAGGAATGCTCCCACACGTCGACGCCGAGGATCGGGGTCGCGCCGTGCACCAGCGGCGACT
>CAYPYV010000322.1:0-2707 GCA_964414845.1 uncultured Devosia sp.
TGGATGGCATATTTCACCGACACGCCCTCGGCCTTCAGCAGGTCCGCCATTTCGCGCAGCGCATGCTGGGCCTGCGCCACTGCCATGCCGTAGCCCGGCACGATGATGACCTTGCTGGCGTTCTTCATCAGGTAGGCGGCGTCGTCGGCCGCGCCCTGCTTCACCGGCCGCGTTTCTTCCTGTCCGCTGCCGGCGGCGGCCGATTCGTCGGCACCGAAGCCGCCGAGGATCACCGAGACGAAGCTGCGGTTCATCGCCTTGCACATGATGTAGCTGAGGATCGCGCCCGACGAGCCCACCAGCGCACCGGTAATGATCAGTGCGGTATTGCCCAGCGTGAAGCCAATGCCGGCCGCCGCCCAGCCCGAATAGGAGTTGAGCATCGAAACCACCACCGGCATGTCGGCGCCGCCGATGGGGATGATCATCAGCACGCCCAGCACCAGCGAAACGATGGTGATCAGCCAGAAGAAAATCGGGTCGCCGGTCGAAAAGAACAAGGCGACCAGCAGCACCAACACCACGCCGAGCGCGATGTGGATGGTGTGGCGGCTCGGCAGCAGGATCGGCTTGCCGCTCATGTTGCCATTGAGTTTCAGGAACGCGATGACCGAGCCGGTGAAGGTGAAGGCGCCAACTGCGACGCCAAGGCTCATCTCGATCAGCGAGGGCGGGTGGATATGGCCCACCTCGCCGATGCCGAAGCTTTCGGGCGCGTAGAGCGCGGCAGCGGCCACGAAGACGGCCGCCAGGCCCACCAGCGAGTGGAACGCCGCGACAAGCTGCGGCATGTCCGTCATCTTCACCGTGCGCGCCATGAAGGCGCCGATGCCGCCACCGATCACCAGGCCGCCGATGATCAGCACCCAGCTCAAGGGGTCGGTCGGCCCTGCCACGGCCAGAGTCGTCAGCACGGCGATGCCCATGCCGAACATGCCGAAGCGGTTACCCTGCCGCGCGGTCGATGGACTCGACAGTCCACGCAGCGCCAGGATGAACAGAACACCCGAGACCAGGTAGAACAGCGCGGCGAAATTGCCCGAAATCATGGTGTCGTTTCCCCCGAGGATGCCATCCGGCTCAGCCGGATCACGCCCGTCGCCACAGATATCGATGAGATGAAGAAGGCCGCCATGCCGCCTGCGAGCAGGCTGGCGGATTCGGATGGGCCTGCCGATTGCAGCGCCCGCGCGATGAGCAGGAAGCCGACCGGCGCGACCAGGAGACCGATACCAAAGAAGCGCTCCGGCCAGCGTGTCAGGAAGCGGCGGGCAAAGGTCCAGGTGCCCAGATAGAGCGCGAAGCCAAGTCCTGTCGCGATATAGGCCATTGCGATTACAAGGTCGATCATTCGGCAATGACCTCAGCGTCGCTCGGTGCGAATTCTACTCCGGCAAAGCCGGGATAGACGGCCACCAACGCATCCACCTGTGCCTGTTCCGATACCCGCACGAGGTACCAGGTGTCCTGGTCGAGCACTGCGAGCGTGTCCGCCGTGGCGAGATAGGTCTTGCCGCCGTCCTTCAGCTGGAAGACCGTTTCGGTGGGTATCAGCGCATAGGGCGTCCCGTCAGGCAGCTCGGGATAGGTTGCGTCGTCGAGCAGCATCTCGAAATTCAGCAGCGTCACCCGGTCCGCCGCTGACTTCATCATGTCCGGCAGCCGCTCCACCAGCATGGCCGTTTCGACCCCATAGGATTTCGCCAGCTGGTCGATGATACCCGGCGGAATGGTCGCGACGATCGCAGCGTAGTCCTCGGCCCGCATGGCGTCATCGAATGCGGCGATCCGTGCCGCGAGCGCCGCGCGCTCCGCGTCGGTCACATCGCGCGCCGTGGCCGGCGCCGAAAGCGCCAGCGCTACAAGCAAGGCCGCGCCGAGCAGTCTCACTTTCCAGCCGCCTTGGCCGGAGCGTCCTTCTTCTTGTACATCGCCAGCATGCGCTCGGTGACAAGGAAGCCGCCGAAAATGTTGACGCTCGCGAGGATCAGCGCAAAGAAGCCGCAGATCTTGGCAGTCCAGTTCGGCTCGCCGATCTGGTTCACGCCGACCGCAAGCAGCGCTCCCACAACGATCACCGAGGAGATGGCGTTGGTCACGCTCATCAGCGGAGTGTGCAGGGCCGGGGTCACCGCCCATACCACGAAGTAACCCACGAAGATGGCGAGCACGAAGATCGCCAGCTGGAAGATGAAGGGATCAATCGCGCCCATTCAGGCTCTCCATTGGTGTCATTCTGGCGTCGTCCACACCCGCAAGGGGCGGCCAGGGTTCATCGATACGCTCGAGCAGCCGGGCGGCCGCCTCGCGCAACTGTGCGTCGTCGATATCCATGGGCCCGCGCAGCGCGGCGTCCGCCTGGTAGGCATCCACTTCGTTGAACAGCAGGTCCATCGCAAAGGGAATGCTCTCCCCGTGCTCGGCCACTTCACGGTAGGCCGCGATGAAGGCATGCTCGAAGTCTGGCGCCGGCATGTCGTTCGAGACGAAGCGCGTTACCAGCTCGAGCCAATCCTCTTTACGCATGCGGTCTCCCTCCCGATGCTTCAGGTCGTCCCCGGCACCTTGATGTTGGGATGCACGACATGGCCGTTGCGCGTCAGCAGCGTCGCCTTCACCAGTTCGTCGTCCCAGTTCACCGCAAGGGTCTTTGCCTTCTTGTCGATCAGCGTCTCGAGGAAGGCGGACAGGTTGCGCGCGTAGAGCT
>CAYPYV010000323.1:0-2706 GCA_964414845.1 uncultured Devosia sp.
TGCCGACATTGTGCTCGTGCACCCAGTCGCCCGGCTGGATCGCCTCCTTGGCGAAACCGATGATCTGGCCGAACTTGAGGATGGGCGCGCCCGCGGCGATGGCCCTTGTCGCAAACTTGTGGCCTCGCGGCACGCGGCGAATGATGCGCACGCCTTCGGCGGTATCGGCGCCGACATCGAGATTGCCGAGCGCGACGGCGACATTGTCGTTGGGGTTGAGGACCAGGGTGCGGACCTGCGGGCGGGTCAGAACGTCGGACATCGGGTTACTCTCGGGCCAAGTGGGCTGTTGGGCGCGCTCTGCGGGGTTTTGAGATGCGAAAAGTCAGGCGAAGTGAGCATTGAGGTTCTTGCCGGATCGGCTGGCACGGGCCACAAGACTCGCCGTTGCTTTGCTGTAGCCACCCAACTAACATGTTAGCATGAAGCTCGAGAGCACTCCGTACCACTTTCTCACCGGGCCCGCCACCCCGACGCGCGGGAATGTCACGGTTTTCGTGACGGATACGCTGCGGCAAGCGATCGTCACGCTGGCCCTGAAGCCGGGCGAAGTGCTGGACAAGGGCGCGATCTGCGAACGGCTGGGGGTCTCCCGGTTTCCCGTCTCCGAGGCGTTGGCGCGGCTGCAGGCGGAGGGGCTGGTGGACATCCTGCCCCAGCGCGGCTCGATCGTCTCGCTGGTGAAGATCACCGACGTGCTCGAATACATGCTGATCCGCAAGGCGCTCGAAGCCGAGGCGGTTCGCGTGGTAACGGACAACCATTCGGACGAACTGGTGGACACGCTGCAGCGCTCGCTGAGCTACCAGAAGGCGGCCGTGGAGATCGACGATCAATTCGGCTTCCACGAGCGCGACCTCGAGTTCCACGACATCATTTTCGGCGACATGCGGTTTTCGAAGGTTAAAGCCGTCATCGAGAACACGCGCGCCAATCTCGACCGGGCGCGGCGGCTGATCCTGACGCCACGACGCCTGAGCGTGACGCTGAACGAGCACCAGAAGATCGCCGATGGCATCATCGAGGGTGACGGGCAGCGCGCCGCAGCCGCGATGCGGCAACATATCGATTCGGTGATGGCGGAACTGATCGCCTTCGCCGCCGACCATGCCGAGCTGTTCGCCGATGGCGACGTGCTCAAGGACGAAAGCAACTTCGCCCGGTTTCCATTCGGATGACCGATGATGCGGTGGGGCTGGAGGCTGATCCTTATTGGCTTTTGTGTCGCGCTGGGAACGTGGTCATTGGCCTATGACCAAGCGTTATCTGCGAATAGGTTCGAATGCCCGAAGAAAGAGGCTTGCAAGGGCTGCGGGTGCAGGGGAGGGCCTGGCTTTCGTGACAACAAGAGTCGCAAGTGCGTCTCATTCCGGGAGTTCGCAAGGAAATGCGGCATGCCTGCTGACCCACTGCGTTGCACCTTCGAGAACGATCCTAACGCCGGCCAAAACTACCAGTGCTCCATGGATGCACCAGATTGGACGCCGGCACCCAAGCTCAACTAGACTGTAACAACCGAAGAAAAGGGAGAGACTGATGCTGAAGGGTATTCCGCCGCTGCTGGGCCCGGACCTGCTGCATGTGCTGCGTGCCATGGGCCATGGCGACGAGATTGCGCTGGTGGACGCGAACTATCCCGGCGACAGCGCGGGCCCGGAAATCATCCGGCTCGACGGCTTGACGGTAACCGAGGTGCTCGACGCGGTACTGACGCTGATGCCGCTCGACACATTCGTGCCCGAGCAGGCCTTCGGCATGGCGGTGGTGGATGCACCGGCCGCAGTGGTGGACGTGCACAAGGATTTCCAGAGCATCATCACCAAGCACGAACCGGGCATGAAGCTGACGCTGATGGAGCGCTTCGCGTTTTATGACCGGGTACGGAACGCCTATGCGCTGGTGCAGACGGGCGAACGCCGGCTCTACGGCAATATCCTGCTCAAGAAGGGCATCATCCGGCCCGAATAAGCCCGGCGCCGAACCATTCCGACCTTTGTCGACCTCGACTCGCGGCATGGGCCGTGGGTAAGGGTCGCCCCACTGCCTGGGAGAAACACATGAAACTGCTGCGCGTGGGCGCCAAGGGCGCCGAGAAGCCCGCTATCCTGCATTCCGATGGGACCTATCGCGACCTGAGCGGCGTGGTGGGCGACCTCAAGGGCGACGCCCTGACGCCCGAAGGACTCGCCAAGATCCGCGCCGTCGATGCCGGCACGCTGCCGGTGCTCGACAAGAACCTGCGCATCGGCCCCTGCGTCGGCCATGTGGGCAAGTTCATCTGCGTGGGGCTGAACTATGCCGACCACGCGGCCGAGACGAACTCGCCGATCCCCAAGGAGCCGATCCTGTTCATGAAGGCGACGAGCGCCGTGATCGGGCCGAACGACACGGTGATCCTGCCCAAGAACACGCTGAAGCCCGACTGGGAAGTCGAGCTCGGCATCGTCATCGGCAAGGAAGCCCGCTATGTGGACGAGGCGAACGCGCTCGACCATGTTGCCGGATATTGCGTGGTGAACGACCTCTCGGAGCGCCACTTCCAGACCGAGCGCGGCGGGCAGTGGACCAAGGGCAAGTCGGCCGACACGTTCGGCCCGATCGGCCCCTATATCGTCACCCCCGACGAGATCGCCGACGTGCAGAACCTGCATATGTGGCTCGAAGTCGACGGCAAGCGCTATCAGGACGGCTCGACCAAGACGATGA
>CAYPYV010000324.1:0-2706 GCA_964414845.1 uncultured Devosia sp.
GTGTTCCTCTACCACGCCATCAAGGCGGGCATGGACATGGGCATCGTCAATGCCGGCCAGCTCGCTGTCTACGAGTCGATCGATCCCGACCTGCGCGAAACCTGTGAGGACGTGATCCTCAATCGCCGCGCCGATTCCACCGAGCGCCTTCTCGATCTCGCTGAGCGCTACAAGGGCCAGGCAGGCGCCGAGCAGAAAGCGAAGGATCTCACCTGGCGTGAGAGACCAGTCGAGGAGCGCATTGCACACGCTCTCGTCAACGGCATTACCGAGTACATCGATGCCGATACCGAGGAGGCCCGCCAGAAGCTCCCGCGCCCGCTCGACGTCATCGAAGGCCCCTTGATGAGCGGCATGGGCATCGTGGGAGACCTGTTCGGCTCGGGCAAGATGTTCCTCCCACAGGTGGTGAAATCGGCCCGCGTCATGAAGCAGGCCGTCGCGCATCTCCTCCCCTATATGGAAGCCGAAAAGATCGCGGCAGGCGGCGTTGGCGGGCGGCAGTCAGCCGGCAAGGTGCTCATGGCGACCGTGAAGGGCGACGTCCACGATATCGGCAAGAACATCGTCGGCGTCGTGCTCTCGTGCAACAATTACGAGATCATCGACCTGGGCGTCATGGTGCCCACCCAAAAGATCCTAGATACGGCCAAAAAGGAGAATGTCGATGTCATCGGCCTCTCCGGCCTCATCACGCCCTCGCTCGACGAGATGGTTCATGTCGCGTCCGAGCTCGAGCGCGAAGGCTTCAGCATCCCGCTCCTCATCGGTGGGGCGACCACCAGCCGCGTCCACACGGCGGTGAAGATCGCGCCGCAATACAATGGCGGGCCGACAGTGCATGTGCACGACGCCAGCCGTGCTGTGGGCGTCGTGTCGTCGCTCTTGTCCGACGAGCAGCGCCCGGCCTATGTCGCAGACATTCGTGCCGAATATGAGCGGCTCGCAGCCAAGCATCGCCAGTCAGAAGCCGACAAGCAGCGCACCTCGCTGGCCGATGCCCGCGCAAACCGCTTCAAGCACGATTGGTCTTCCTACCAGCCGCCCAGGCCGGCCTTCACCGGCACCCGCGTCTTCGAGAACTACGATCTCGGAGAGATCGCCCGCTATATCGACTGGACACCCTTCTTCCAGGCCTGGGAGCTGAAGGGGCGCTATCCTGCCATTCTCGAGGACAAGGAGCAGGGTCCTGCCGCCCGTCAGCTCTGGGAAGACGCACAGAAGCTGCTGCGCGAAATCATCCAGAAGAACTGGTTCCGGCCCAAGGCCGTCATCGGCTTCTGGCATGCGAACCAGGTCGGCGACGATATCCGCCTCTACACCGACGCCGATCGCAAGGAGCAGCTCGCCACCTTCTTCACCTTGCGCCAGCAGCTTAGCAAGTCCGGCGGCAAGCCACAGATGGCGCTGGCCGATTTCGTCGCGCCCGAGGGCGTCGAAGACTATGTCGGCGGCTTCGTCGTCACGGCCGGCCTTGAGGAGAACATCATCGCCGATCGCTTCGAAAAGCAGAACGACGACTATTCGTCCATTCTGGTCAAGGCGCTCGCCGATCGTTTCGCCGAGGCCTTCGCTGAGCTGATGCACGAGCGGGTCCGCAAGGAATTCTGGGGCTATGGCGCCGAAGAAACGTTCCAGCCACATGAGCTGGTCGGCGAGCCATACAAGGGCATCCGCCCTGCTCCCGGCTATCCTGCGCAACCGGACCACACCGAGAAGACCACGCTATTCCACCTGCTCAACGCCAGGCAGCGGATCGGCGTCAGCCTCACCGAGAGCTACGCCATGTGGCCGGGCTCCTCAGTATCGGGGCTTTATCTCAGCCACCCGGAGAGCTTCTATTTCGGCGTCGCCAAGGTCGAGCGCGACCAGGTCGAAGATTATGCCAGGCGCAAGAACATGGCCATCCGCGAGGTCGAGCGCTGGCTCGGACCCATCCTCAACTACACGCCCTCGCAAAGCGGAGACTGATCACAGGCATGTCCTCCGCTCCATTCGCTCCGCTCCGGCAGCCGATCCCCGTCCGGGTCATCACCACTGGTGCCTTGCCCGCGCCGTCGCCTGATATCGCGCTGGTACGGATCGATCGTCCGTCCCACGAGCATCCGGACGGCAATGCCTGTGTCGCCTGCGACGCCAGGGGCAATGTTCGGGTGCGTCTGTTCGAGCTGCTCGAAATGGCGCGGCGTGGCGATGTTCCGATGCCGCGAGCAGTCGTGGTGGATGCATCCCATGCGCCGGATCCGCAATCCCTCCGCGATGCACTTGTTCCCGGCAAGCTCCCCGCCACCGGCCTGCGCGATTTTACCGTGGCAAGGAGCTTCCGGCTCGTCGAGTGACCCCGGTTCAATACAGCCCGCGCTCGTGCAATAGTCGTGGTTGTGAGCCAGGGAGGTTCGAATGAGTCCTACCGGAATGGTAAAGGGCGAGGATGCTGCCGCCGATATAGGCAGCAAGCTGCTTCTTCTCGGCGCGATGGTTGTGATCATCGGCGTCCTGATCACCGTGCTGGGCGGAGTGAGCGGCGTGATGTCGATGTTTGGAGGCGCCCCTCCGGAGACGGCCCCTGCAGCCGGAGCGGCTGCGGCTTCTGCGCCAGCTGCGGCTCCCGCCGGCCCCCCGCTCTGGATGATCGGCATCATCCTCGCATTCGTCGGCGCCTTGGTCAGTCTTCTGGCCGGCTTCATCCTTTCGTTCTCGCACGCT
>CAYPYV010000325.1:0-2696 GCA_964414845.1 uncultured Devosia sp.
AAATGCTGCTGATCCGCCGCTTCGAAGAGAAGGCCGGCCAGATGTACGGCATGGGGCTGATCGGCGGGTTCTGTCATCTCTATATCGGTCAGGAAGCCGTTGTGACTGGCATCACCATGGCCTCGAAGAAAGGCGAAGACGCCCAGATCACCGGTTATCGTGACCATGGCCACATGCTGGTTATGGGGCTCGACCCAAAGGGCGTCATGGCCGAGCTCACCGGGCGCGGGGGCGGCCTGTCGAAGGGCAAGGGCGGATCGATGCACATGTTCTCCAATGAGCATCGCTTCTATGGTGGCAACGGGATCGTCGGCGCGCAGGTTTCGCTCGGCACCGGCCTCGCCTTCGCCAGCAAGTATCGCGGCGACAATACCGTCTCCATCTCGTATTTCGGTGATGGCGCTTCCAACCAGGGCCAGGTTTACGAGAGCTTCAACATGGCGAAGCTCTGGAACCTGCCGGCGGTCTACATCATCGAGAACAACCGCTACGGCATGGGCACCTCGGTCGAGCGTGCGTCGGGCCAGCCCAATCTGTCCCGCCGTGGCGAAGGCTTCGACATTCCGGGCGAGCAGGTCGACGGCATGGATGTGCGGCTGGTGCATGATGCAGCTAGGCGCGCAATTGAGCATGCCCGCTCCGGCAAGGGGCCCTACATCCTCGAGATGCTGACCTATCGCTATCGCGGCCACTCCATGTCCGATCCGGCGAAGTACCGCTCGAAGGATGAAGTGGCGACGATGCGTGCCGAACGCGACCCGATCGAGCAGGTGAAGAATCGCATTCTCGAGAAGCGCTACGGAACCGAGGAAAGCCTCAAGGAGATCGAGAACGAAATTCGCGCCATCGTCACCGAGGCCGCGGATTTTGCCACCAGCGATCCGGAGCCCGATGTCTCGGAGCTCTATACCGACGTCTACGCCGCCTGATCGGTCGCGCGTTCCCTTTCAGATCTCCCGCTGGAGACCCCGATGCCCACAATTCTGATGCCCGCGCTCTCGCCGACGATGGAGGAGGGCAAGCTTGCCAAGTGGCTGGTCAAGGTTGGCGACACGGTGAAGCCCGGTGACGTGCTTGCCGAAATCGAAACTGACAAGGCGACCATGGAGGTCGAGAGCGTCGACTCCGGCAAGGTTGTCGAAATTCTCATTGCCGAAGGCACCGAGGGCGTGAAGGTGAACACGCCGATCGCCCAGGTTCAGGCAGAAGGCGAAGCGCTTTCTGCGCCGCCCGTCGCCAAGACGGCGCCGGAGCCGGCCGAAGCGCCTGTGGTTGCTGCTGCAAAGGCCGCCGAGGCGGCACCGTCTGTTGCAGCCGCGCCAGTGGCTCCGAAGTTTGAGGCCGCTGCCGATCCGGATCTGCCGGCTGGCGTCGAAATGGTTGAGATGACAGTCCGCCAGGCGCTGAACGAGGCCATGGCCGAAGAGATGCGCCGCGACAAGGACGTCTTCCTCATGGGTGAGGAAGTGGCCGAGTATCAGGGCGCCTACAAGATCAGCCAGGGCCTGTTGCAGGAGTTCGGCCCTCAGCGCGTCATCGACACGCCGATCACCGAGCATGGCTTTGCCGGCTTGGCGGTGGGCGCGGCCTTTGCCGGCCTCCGGCCGATCGTCGAGTTCATGACCTGGAACTTCGCCATGCAGGCGATCGACCAGATCATCAACTCGGCGGCCAAGCAGCTCTACATGTCCGGCGGGCAGGTTTCGGCTCCCATCGTGTTCCGCGGGCCCAACGGCGCCGCAGCGCGCGTGGGTGCCCAGCACAGCCAGGATTTCTCCGCTTGGTATTCGAGCGTGCCGGGCCTCTATGTCATCGCACCATTCTCGGCCGCCGATGCCAAGGGCCTGCTCAAGGCGGCCATCCGGTCGAATACCCCGGTCGTTTTCCTCGAGAACGAAATCCTCTATGGCTCGACCGGCCTTGTGCCCAAGGTAGATGACTATGTCCTCCCCATCGGCAAGGCGCGTATCGCCCGCCAGGGCAAGGACGTGACCATCGTCTCCTTCTCGATGGGCATGCGCTACGCCACGCAGGCGACCGAAAAGCTGGTCGCCGCCGGCCTCGATGTCGAACTCATCGACCTGCGTACCCTGCGTCCGATGGACTCGGCCACGGTGATCGAGTCGGTGAAGAAGACTGGCCGCCTTGTTACGGTGGAAGAGGGCTGGCCGCAGAGCGGCGTCGGCGCCGAACTCGTAGCGCGCGTGGTGGCCGAGGCTTTCGATTATCTCGATGCGCCGCCGCTCCGTGTCACGGGCAAGGACGTACCAATGCCCTATGCCGCAAATCTCGAAAAGCTGGCGCTACCCTCGACCGATGAAGTGATCGCTGCCGTCAATTCCGTCACCTATCGGAGCTGATGGCGATGGCGACGCAAGCGGAACTCGACAAGAAATTCCTCGATGCCGCCTATGAGGAAGCCCTGCAGGGCCTACGCGAAGGCGGCATCCCGATCGGCTCGGTGCTGGTCCGCAATGGCGAGATCATCGGGCGCGGCCATAATCGCCGCGTGCAGAAGGGCGACCCGATCCTGCATGGCGAGATGGACGCGATCCAGAACGCCGGCAGGCAGCGCACCTACAAGGACGTCACCTGCTATACGACGCTGAGCCCCTGCATGATGTGCACTGGCACCATCATACAGTTCGGTATATCTCGCGTGGTCGTGGCGGAATCCAAGAATTTCAAAGGCTTCC
>CAYPYV010000326.1:0-2658 GCA_964414845.1 uncultured Devosia sp.
CGACAGCCAGGCCATGGGCCGCGTGGGCGAAGTCATCATCCGCACCTGGCAGACCGCCGACAAGATGAAGCGCCAGCGCGGCCGTCTGCCCGAGGAGACGGGCGACAACGACAATTTCCGCGTGCGCCGCTACATCGCCAAATACACCATCAACCCGGCCATAGCGCAGGGCATGAGCCAGCATATCGGTTCGCTCGAAGTTGGTAAGCGCGCCGACCTCGTCTTGTGGAACCCGGCCTTTTTCGGCGTGAAGCCCGAGATGGTGCTGCTTGGCGGCTCGATCGCCGCCGCCCCGATGGGCGATCCGAACGCGTCGATTCCCACCCCGCAGCCGATGCATTACCGGCCGATGTTCGCGGGCTACGGCAAGCTGAAGCAGACCTCGACCGTGACCTTCGTGTCGAAGGCGGCCTATGAGAGCGGCCTGCAGAAGAAGCTTGGCGTCAACAAGGGCATGCTGCCGGTCGGCAATACTCGCTCGGGCATCTCCAAGGCCTCGATGATCCACAACAGCCTGATGCCGCAGATCGATGTGGACCCGGAGACTTACGAAGTCCGCGCAAATGGCGAACTCCTGACCTGCGAACCGGCCACTGTGCTGCCGATGGCACAGCGCTACTTCCTGTTCTGAGGCTTGGACTCGGCCACCCCCAGGAAGTCGATGGTGTTCATCGACTTCCACGGCACGCTTTGCCACGACCTGTTCTGGCGTAGCCTGCCCCCGGACAAACGCAATCGCCTTGCGCAATTCCTGTTCGACGAAAACCTGCCGCTCGTATCCCGCTGGATGCGCGGCGAGGTGACATCGGAACAGATCAACGCACTCCTCGCCCAAGTTGTCGACCTGCCCTGCGCGACCTTATGGGAGACATTCGTGGCAGATTGCATGAGCATGAGCGTATCTTCAGGCGCTCTTGCAAGCATCGATCGCCTGCGGTCGGAAACGGTGGTCCTGCTCGTCACCGACAATATGGACTGCTTCACTCGCTTCACGGTACCAGCGCTGGGGCTGAGGCGCCACTTCGACGCAATTGTGAACTCCAGCGACACACACCGTCTCAAGGCAGACGGGAACGGCGCCGTATTCCACGATCTTGCAGCGGCGCGGCACATCGGGATCAAGGACTGTACGCTGCTCGATGATTCCGCCGATGCGTGCGCGAACATGACCGCCATGGGCGGTACCGCCCTCCGCATCTGTGTCGAAACGCCAGTTGAGGCGGCGCTCGAGGGGCTGCTTCGTCGCCCGTGATCCGCGACCTGGGTGCCGCGCCGCGCTCAACCTGCCGCCATCATTGCCGCGCCGAATCGCGCTAGCGTCCTCGTGATCGAGGAGGGTCGACAATCATGGAAATGCTGCCAATGGCTGCCGCTGCGATGATGGGTGGGGTCGATGTCTCCACGCAGGTCGTCCTGCAGTTTTCGGGCAATTTCGAGCGCAAGGTGATCGAATATCGCTGCGAACAGATCGATCGGATCACGGTGGAGTTCATCAACGCCGAGCCAAACTTCATCGCCATCCTGCCGGTCGGTGGCAGGAAGTTCATGCTCACGAGCGTCGTTGCAGCCTCGGGCGTCAAGTATGTCGGCGGGCCCTTCGAGTTCTGGGTGAAGGGCAATGAGGCGACACTGACCGACATCACCATGGATCAGGGCGGCGCGCTCGCCTGCAACGAGGCATCCGACACGCCGTGATCGGCCGCGGGCTTTTCCTCGGCCGCTCAACCGGCTAGTGTTTTCGGCGAAGGTTGGGAAGCCTCGCATCTAGAGTTCGTCAATGCCCGAGACTTTTCGTGCCGTGTCCATTGCAAGGAGCGGCGACAGCCCGGGAGCAGTGCCGTTCGATCTCGTCGTCCTTGCGCATGACGAGCGCCGCATCCGCCGCCGCTCCATCACGCTGCAACACGGCGATATCGTGCTCGTCGATTTTCCCGAGCCCGTGACCCTGGGAGATCGCGACCGGCTCGTCCTCGCCGATGGCCGCCATGCCGAGGTCATCGCCGCCGAGGAGCACCTGCTCGAAATCCGCGGACGCGACGCCACCCATGTCGCCGAACTGGCCTGGCATATCGGCAATCGGCACGCCAAGGCCGAGATCGTCACCGATGCCGATGGCCAGCGCATCCTGATCCTGCGCGATCACGTACTCGCCACCATGCTGCGCGGGCTTGGCGCAAAGGTAACCGAAACATCCGAGCCCTTCAGTCCGCTCGAAGGCGCCTACAGCCACTCCCATGGCGAACCCCAGCACGCGTTGCTCGCCCTATGACCGACCCCGCCAAGCTCCAGAAACTCGTCACCTGGCTCTCCCCGGCCTTTCCGGTGGGCAGCTTCGCCTGGTCGGCCGGCCTTGAGACGGCGATTGCACAAGGCATCGTAAGGGATTCCGCTGCCTTGCAGAACTGGATCCTCGGCGCACTCCGCCATGGCGGCATCAAGTCCGATGCGATCCTCCTCGCTGAAGCGCATCGCCGCGCCCATGACGGCGACCTCGGCGAGGTTGCCGATCTCGGCCTCGCGCTCACCGCCGCCCGCGAGCGCTGGCTCGAAACCACCATCACCGCGGGTTCCTATCGTCGCGCTATCGCGCATTGGCCAACCCAGGTGGTCGATCGCCTGCCCGACCCATGCCCCTATCCGCTGGTCGTCGGCGCAATA
>CAYPYV010000327.1:0-2652 GCA_964414845.1 uncultured Devosia sp.
GCGAGGTGCAGGGCCGGTTCCAGGAGCTCGACGGCTATTCGCTCGATGGCCGCGCCCGCGAAGTCCTCGCGGGCCTGGGCTTCTCGCCCGAAATGATGGAGGGCGATGTCGGCGCGCTGTCTGGCGGCTGGAAGATGCGCGTGGCGCTCGCCCGTATCCTGCTCATGGCGCCCGACGTCCTGCTGCTCGACGAGCCCTCCAACCATCTCGATATCGAGAGCCTCATCTGGCTCGAAGCCTTCCTCAAGGGGTACTCCGGCGCCATCCTGATGACCTCGCATGACCGCGAGTTCCTCAACCGCATTGTCAACAAGATCGTCGAGATCGATGGCGGTTCGCTCACCTCGTATACCGGCGATTACGATTTCTACACCGGGCAGCGCGCGCTGGCCGACAAGCAGCAGCAGGCGCAGTTCGAGCGGCAGCAGGCCATGCTGGCCAAGGAAATCGCCTTCATCGAGCGCTTCAAGGCGCGCGCCAGCCATGCCGCGCAGGTGCAGAGCCGGGTGAAGAAGCTCGACAAGATCGACCGCGTCGAGCCGCCGAAGCGGCGGCAGACCATCGCCTTCGAGTTCCGCCCCGCGCCGCGCTCCGGCGAGGACGTGGTGATGCTTAAGCAGGTGGCGAAGCGCTATGGCAGCCGCGCCATCTACGAGGGTTTCGATTTCCACATTCGCCGGCAGGAGCGCTGGTGCATCATGGGCGTCAATGGCGCGGGAAAATCCACGCTCTTGAAGCTGGTCGCCGGTGCCGCCGAGCCCGACGAAGGCACGGTTGCGCGCGGCCCGAGCGTCAAGATGGGCTATTTCGCCCAGCACGCCATGGACCTGCTCGATGGCGATCGCACGGTGTTCGACACGTTGCAGGACAGTTTCCCGCAGGCGGGGCAGGCGCCGCTCCGGGCGCTTGCCGGCTGCTTCGGCTTTTCAGGCGACGAGATCGAGAAGAAGTGCCGGGTGCTCTCGGGTGGCGAAAAGGCGCGGCTGGTGATGGCGCTGCTGCTCTTCGATCCGCCGAACCTTCTGGTGCTCGACGAGCCCACCAACCATCTCGATATCGCCACCAAGCAGATGCTCATCGCCGCGCTCGCGCAATACGAGGGCACGATGCTGTTCGTCAGCCACGACCGGCATTTCCTCGCGGCGCTTTCCAACCGCGTGCTGGAACTGACGCCCGAGGGCATCCACAAGTTCGGCGGCGGCTATACCGAATATGTGCTGAGCACGGGCCATGAGGCGCCCGGCCTGAGGAGCTGAGCTCCAGCGCAGCCGTCCGTGACGAGCCGCGTTCCAGGCTTCGACAAACGCCCCGCGGCGTGCATTGGTGTTTCCCCCACACGCACCGCGACCGACGCTGAACGCAGCGGCGCCCGCCACTATCGGCCTGAGGAGGCAATCGGATGAGCAAGCTCCAGGTTCTCGTCGTCGGCCTCGGCCAGATGGGCAGGAGCCACGCCATCGCCTATCACACGCATCCTGGTTTCGAGGTTGTCGGGCTGGTCAACCGCTCGGTGCCCAAGGGGCTGCCCGAGGCGCTCGGTGGATATCCGCTGCGGCAGGACTTCGCCGCGGCGCTCGCCGAGTTCAAGCCGGATGTGGTGTCGATTTCGACCCATACCGATACCCATGCCGAAATGGCCATCGCGGCGATGGAATCGGGCGCGCATGTGTTCATTGAAAAGCCGCTCGCGGCCACTGCCGCCGATGCCGAGCGCGTGGTGGCCAAGGCGCACGAGACCGGCAAGAAGCTCGTCGTCGGCTATATCCTGCGCCATCACCCATCCTGGACGCGGCTGATCGAGGAGGCGCGGAAGCTCGGCGGCCCTTATGTGTTCCGCATGAACCTCAACCAGCAATCGAGCGGGCCGGCCTGGGCCATCCACCGGCAGATCATGCAGACCACCTCGCCCATCGTCGATTGCGGCGTGCATTATGTCGATGTGATGTGCCAGATCACCGACGCCAAGCCCGTCGAAGTGCGCGGCATGGGTGTGCGCCTCGCCGACCAGGGCCTGCCGGCCGGCATGTACAATTACGGGCATTTCCAGGTGCTGTTCGACGATGGCAGCGCCGGCTGGTACGAGGCCGGATGGGGCCCGATGATGTCGGAGACGGCCTATTTCGTGAAGGACGTGATCTCGAAGAACGGCGCGGTCTCGATCGTGATGCGCGACGCGGGCGTCGGCTCGGCCGATATCAATGCCCATACGCAGACCTCGCGGATTCTCGTGCACCATGGCGAGGTGGACGAGGGCGGCAAGCTCACCCGCGCCGACGAATGGCTCGACATGCAGGGCGAGCCAGACCATCAGGCGTTGTGTGATCGCGAGCAGGATTTTGTCTATCGCGCCATCCTCGAGGATATTGATTTGGGCCGGCACATGGACGATGCGGTGAAATCGCTGAAAATCTGCCTCGCGGCGGATGAGAGCGTGATGAGCGGGCTACCGGTGAAGCTTTAGGTTTGAGGCGCTTGAACTCACAGTCGGGAATCCCTCTCCCTCAGGCGGGAGAGGGACGTCGACTGCGGCGTAAGGACTCGCCTGCGGGCTCCACTAGGCTGCCGCCGCCACCAGTCCCCGGTTCTCCAGCAGCGGCCCGACCTCCGGGTCGCGGCCGCGATAGAGCCGATAGGCCTCGGCGAAGTCGCGCT
>CAYPYV010000328.1:0-2649 GCA_964414845.1 uncultured Devosia sp.
CCCATCATGCCGCGGTCGAGCAGCATGTCGCGCGTCGGCACCAGCCAGTCGCAGATATGGTGGGCAAGAATCCGGTTCATGCGCCCTGCCCGCGCGATGGCGTCGGCGAGTTTCGGGTCCCACCACACGTGGTAGACGTCGATAGCGACGCCGACCCCCTCGCCCAACTGCTCGGCAATATCGAGCGCCTGGTCGATCGTGTTCACGCACGCCCGATCTGCCGCATACATGGGGTGCAGCGGCTCGATAGCGAGCGGCACGCCCGCCGCCATGGCCGCCGGCAGCATCGCGGCAATGCCATCCGTCACCATCTGTCGCGCGCCCGCGATATCCTTGCTCGAGCCGGGCAATCCACCCACCACCAGCACCAGGCAATCGGCGCCGAGCGTCGCCGCCTCCTCAATGGCGCGCAGATTGTCGTCGATCGCCGCCTGCCGGCCCGCCGCCGTCTCGGCGGGAAACATGCCGCCGCGGCAGAGACCGGTGACGCGCAAGCCGTTCGCTTTCACGATGCGCGCCGCTTCGGCAAGCCCGACGCTCGCCACCTGGTCGCGCCAGGGCGAAATCGCCGCGATGCCGGCCCTCAGGCAGCCATCGACCATTTCGCCGAAGCTCCAGCCATTGCGCAGCGTTGCGAGGTTGATGGAGAGGTTGTGGGTCATGGCGAAGCGCAACTCGGTGTCATTCCGGCGAAGGCCGGGATCCAGCTTGAGATCGTCCCACAGCCGCGAGGTGGAAGCAGTGAGACCTCAGGATGAGCCCCTCGCCATTCGAGCATAGCTCTCATGGCCTTCTAGCCTCGCAAAGCCCCGCTGGGGCTTTGCGTTCGGCGATGCCGAAGCGGCTTCGAAGTGCCGGGGTGACGCCGCGCGAGGGGCAATGCGAGTGGCAAATACCCATCACACCACCCCGTGCACGCTCAGGAACGCCCGCATCCGGGTCGCGGCGCGTTCCGGGTCGGCCAGCACGCGCGCCTGGTCGGCCAGCCGGAACAGCTCGGCAAAATGCTGCACCGAGCGCGCCGATTCCTGCCCGCCCACCATGGAGAAATGCCCCTGCAACCCGTTGAGCCAGGCGAGAAACACCACGCCGGTCTTGTAGAAGCGCGTCGGCGCCGCGAAGATATGCCGGCTCAAGGGCACGGTCGGCGCAAGCAGCGCATGGAAACCTGCCTCATCCCCCCGGCCGAGCGAAGCCAGCGCCGCCGAAGCGGCAGGCGCAACCGCGTCGAATATCCCAAGCAGGGCGTCCGAGTGCCCCACCTCATCACCGGCGATCAACTCGGCATAGTTGAAGTCGTCGCCCGTATACATGCGCACGCCCTTGGGCAGGCGGCGGCGCATAGCGATCTCCTTCTGCTTCGACAGCAACGAAATCTTGATGCCGTCGACCTTGCTGGCATTCGCCGCAATCACCGCGAGGCAGGTATCCATCGCAACATCGTGGTCTTTGCTGCCCCAATAGCCTTCGAGCGCCGGGTCGAACATCTCGCCCAGCCAGTGGAGGATCACCGGCTGCCTGGCCTGCGCCAATATCCGACCATACACGGTCGCATAGTCCTCGGCGGAGCGCGCCGCTTTCGCCAGCGCCCGCGACGCCATCAGGATCACGCGGCCGCCTTCACCCTCGACGAATCCCACCTGCTCTTCATAGGCACGGATGATGTCGTCCAGCGTCACATCCGGACCGGGTGCCAGGTGATCCGTACCCGCGCCATAGGCAATAAGCGCATCGGAGCGCGTGCGCGCCTCGGTCTGCGACCGACGGATCAACTCCTGCGCCTCGGGCCAGGCGAGGCCCATGCCACGCTGGGCGGTATCCATGGCTTCGGCAATGCCCAGCCCCAGATCCCACAACCGGTGGCGGAAGCTCAGCGTCGTTTCCCAGTCGATCGCCGGGGTCAACCACGGGTCGTAGCTCGCAAGCGGGTCGGCCACCACATGGGCGGCGGCATAGGCTATACGCGAAAAGTCCGCTGCCCGCCGCCGCTCCAGCGCGATGGGCGTGCCGGTGAGCGTATAGGGCGCTACGCTGCGGTCGGGGTTCGGCAGGTTGAGCGAAACCATTCTCAAATTCCCAGATCCGGCACGTCGAGCCAGCGGCGTTCCTTCCAGCTTTCGAGGCCCAGCATGGCCAACTGCACGCCCTTGGCGCCAGCCTCGAGGCCCAAGGACCAGGGCGCGTCCTCGGCAACGTGGCGGAGGAACATTTCCCACTGCGCGCGGAAGCCGTTCTGCTGCGGCCAGTTGTCGGGCACTTCTTCCCAATTGGCGAAGAAGTCGATCGTCTGCGGCTGGTCGGGGTTCCATACCGGCTTTGGCGTGTTCACCCGGTGCTGGGTAAAGCACTTGTGGAGACCCGCCACGGCCGAGCCATGCGTGCCATCGACCTGGAAGGTCACGAGGTCGTCACGACGCACGCGCACGTCCCAGCTCGAGTTGATCTGCGCGATCACGCCACCGGCAAGCTCGAAAGTTGCGTAGGCGGCGTCATCGGCGTCGGCAACATAGGCGTTACCCTTCTCGTCGACACGGGAAGGAATATGCGTTGCGCCGAGGCAGCTTACCGCCTTCACCTCGCCAAACAGATTATCCAGCACGTAGCGCCAGTGGCAGAGCATATCGAGGATGATGCCGCCGCCATCGGCCT
>CAYPYV010000329.1:0-2639 GCA_964414845.1 uncultured Devosia sp.
TTCCTCCGAACTGATCGACCCGTCGGAATCGGAGTCGATCAGGCTGAAGAGTTCCTGCAGCTTGTCAGAACCGACCGACGAGGCGGTGTCGGAAGCCGAGAATTCCTCGAGGCTGACCGCGCCGTCGGAATCTGTATCGGTCGCCGCGAAGATATCGTCGTTCGAGGGGAAACCCATCTGCTGGGCCATGAAGGCCAGGCCGGCCTGCTGGTCCTGCAGTTTGGCGTCGAAGGCTGACTTTTCGTCTTCCGAGACGCTGCCGCTGCCATCGGCATCCATGGCAGAAAACAGCGCTTCGGTCCGCTTGTCGTTCTGGACATTGGCGCCGCCTGGCGCCCCTGCCTTCAGTTCATCGAGCGTGATCGAGCTGTCGCTGTTGGAGTCGATAGATTGGAAGCTCGGTGGTTGGAACGTCCCGCGGATGCCGCCGAAGGATGATCCGCCGAGGCTGGAGATAGACATCTTGCACCTCACTTGCGCCGGCTTTCTACCGGACGCACAGGCGAGAAGGCGCCTCAACCCTTAACGATACGTAAATGTTGAATTCACGCCAAAAATAAACTGGTCGACGGACACTATCCGCGATCTATTCGCAATCTCCTGCAAACGCAGATACACTCAGACACACTCTTGATTGCTTCATTTACACTGCATCTTGCGTGTATACTGAGCTCCACAGCGCGATTCGACCTGTCTGTGCGAGGCAGATGACGCCAATCCAGGGCGCGGCCGGGCCGCGCAACAAGAGGTGGCAATCGTGCCATAGCCTGCATGGCACCGAAGCGGTGCCAGTCGGTCATGGGTAATCCGGCCGCAAGGTCGCCGAAGCGATCGGAGCGGGCCGCCGAGTACTAACGACGTCAAGACGGGGCGGTACTGCGTCGTCTGGTGCCCTATGCGATCCGGAGGGCTCACCCCGAGGCCGGCGCAGACGATGCGAGCGCGTCATATGCGGAGCGGATCGCCTGGGCCATTCCCGCCATCTCCTCGAAAGTAAAGTCGAGGACGCCGTTCTCCGCCATGAGAGCATGATATTGCTGCTTCACGAGCGGGACGCCCGGCGGCAAAGGCACCACGTGGAAATGCAGGTGCCTGTTGCCCTGCTGACTGCCAAGGGAGAGCACATAGATGCGCTCCGCGCCATATACCCGTTTCAACGCACGAGACAGGCGATGAACCTTGGCCTGCATGCGCAGATACGCATCCGGCGACAGGCCATCGGCAAGGTCCTCAATGTGCTGTATCGGCGACACGAGGCAATAGCCGGGCAACGTGGGATATTTGCTGAGGAAGATGATTGCCTCGTCGTCGCGGCTGACGACATGGTGAAATGCGCCGGGCGCCTCTTCGATCAGGGCACAGATGAAGCAGGGCCGGGTCGCGATGTCCGCAACATAAGCCTGAAGGTCGAACGGCTTTCGTATTGTCATCACCACCATCCTATTTGGCAAAGATGGTGCATGGCAGCGCGAAATGTCACTGCAAGTCACGCGCACGGGCGAGTTTGCAGAAGCCATGCGGCGGTACGCAAGCAAAAAGGCACCGGTGTCGCCACCGGTGCCTTCCTTGAGGTCCGCGACTGGGAGGCCGGGACCGAGCTCTTCGAGAGGATGGACTTCGTGGAAGTCCATGCCGCCAATCGGGCCGGCTCGACCGGCCCGAACACTTGGGATGATGGGCGCCTGGACTTGTTAGAACTTCTTAGAAGTCCATGCCGCCCATGCCGCCCATGCCACCGCCGCCCGGCATGGCCGGCGCAGCTTCCTTGGGCAGCTCGGCGATCATCGCCTCGGTGGTGATCAGCAGCGAAGCCACCGAAGCGGCGTCCTGCAGGGCGGTGCGAACCACCTTCACCGGGTCCACGATGCCCATGGCGATCATGTCGCCATATTCACCGGTCTGGGCGTTGTAGCCGAAGTTCGGCGAAGCGTTCTCGAGGATCTTGCCGACCACGACCGAACCTTCGTCGCCCGCGTTCTGGACGATCTGGCGGACGGGCTCCTGGAGCGCGCGGCGCACCAGGTTGACGCCTGCCTGCTGGTCCGGGTTCGCACCCTTGACGGTGAGGGCGTTCGAGGCGCGCAGCAGCGCGACGCCACCGCCCGGCACGATGCCTTCTTCAACCGCGGCGCGGGTCGCGTTCAGCGCGTCGTCGACGCGGTCCTTGCGCTCCTTGACTTCGACTTCGGTCGAACCGCCGACCTTGATCACGGCAACGCCGCCGGCGAGCTTCGCGAGACGCTCCTGCAGCTTTTCCTTGTCGTAGTCCGAGGTGGTTTCCTCGATCTGCGCCTTGATCTGGGCAACACGGCCTTGGATGTCGTCCTTGGAACCCGAGCCATCGACGATGGTGGTGTTTTCCTTGGAGATCTCGACGCGCTTGGCGGTACCGAGCATGTCGAGGCCGACATTCTCGAGCTTGATGCCGAGGTCTTCGGAGATGACCTGGCCGCCGGTGAGGATGGCGATATCCTCGAGCATGGCCTTGCGACGGTCACCGAAGCCCGGGGCCTTGACGGCCGCGACCTTGAGGCCGCCGCGCAGACGGTTGACGACGAGCGTGGCCAGAGCCTCGCCCTCGATATCCTCGGCAATGATCAGCAGCGGGCGCTGCGACTGCACGACGGCTTCGAGGATCG
>CAYPYV010000330.1:0-2622 GCA_964414845.1 uncultured Devosia sp.
GCATGCCGACATCGAACGAGACGCGAGTGCGGGTCGACTGGCGCTCGAAGATCATCGCCAGCACCTTGTCCTTCAGCAGCAGCGGGCGCTCGCCCTTCTTCAGGCGCGTCTTCAGGTCGCCGGCGAGGTTGAGCATGCCGCGCAGCGTGCTGGCGTCGAAATCATCGAGATTGAGAAAATGTCTCGGGGCAGTCGTCATCGGCCCTCTCCTTTTGGGTCGGGGTCTTTGTTTGAGGGAAGGCTCAGGCGGATTTCGCCTGAGCGGAGGTTGCGGCGTCGATGGCCTCGAAGGCAGCGGCGATCTTGCCGACCGCCTCTACGACATCGGCCTCGGTGACGACCAGCGGCGGCAGAAGGCGCAGCACGTTGTCGCCGGCCGACTGGGCCAGCATGTGCTGCTCGTTGCGCAGACGCAGCACGAAATCCTTCACCGGGGTGGCGAGCTTGATACCGGCGAGCAGGCCCTTGCCGCGCAGTTCGACCACATGGTGCGGATAGCGCTGCTGCAATTGCTGCAGATGCCAGGCCAGTTTCTGCCCGACGCGATCGACTTCCTCGATGAAGCCGGGCGCGAGGATGCGGTCGAGCACGGCATTGCCGACCGCACAGGCGAGCGGGTTGCCGCCATAGGTGGAGCCATGGGTGCCCGGCACCATCGAGGCCGCCACCTCGGCGGTGGCAAGGCAGGCGCCGAGCGGAAAGCCCGCGCCGATACCCTTGGCGACCGCCATGATGTCTGGCGTCACGCCACTCCATTCATGCGCGAAGAAGCGGCCGGTGCGGCCGTAGCCGCACTGCACTTCGTCGAGGATGAGCAGCAGGCCGTGCTTGTCGCAGAGCGCCCGGAGGCCACGCATGAACTCGGCCGGCATTGCGGTGACGCCGCCCTCGCCCTGCACGGGCTCGATGAGGATGGCGCAGGTCTTGTCGGAGACGAGCGCCTCGACAGCCTTGAGGTCACCGGGGGCCGTGTGCACGAAGCCTTCGAGCGGCGGGCCGAAGCCTTCGAGATAGGACGGGTTGCCGCCCGCCGCGATGGCGCCCAGCGTCCGGCCATGGAAGGACCCGGTGAACGCGATGATTTCGTAGCGCTCGGGCTGGCCCTTGGCGAAGAAGTGGTGCCGCGCCGTCTTGATGGCGCACTCGATGGCTTCGGTGCCTGAATTGGTGAAGAAGCAGGCATCGGCAAAAGTGTTCTCCACCAGCCGCTGGCCGAGCTTCTCCTGCTCGGGAATGGTGAAGACGTTGGAGGTGTGCCACACCCGCTCGGCGGCGGCCTTCAGGGCACCGACGACATATTCGTCGCCATGGCCGAGGGCGTTGACGGCGATACCTGAGTGGAAATCCAGATAGGGGGTTCCGTCCTGGCTGAACAATCGCACGCCCTTGCCCCGCTCGAACGCGAGCTCGGACCTGGCATACGTACCATACAGCGCGGACATGACGGCTAACCCCTTTCCCGGGAGTGTTGCAAAAGACCCACAAAAACCAAAAACGCGCTGCGGTTTTGCGGCGCGTTGCAGGGATTTGGTATGCCTTTAACCCCTCGGAAAGTCAACGGATCGGCGGCAAGTGCCTGATTTGACTCATGGCTTCAGGGCGCAGAAAACGATTTTGGCGGCAGGGGGTTTTCCCCGTGTAAAACCGGCCTGACTCTTGATCCGGATTCCGCGGGCCGTGTAGTATCAAGGCGTTGGGACACGATATCTCGTGTGGCGGACCATCTAGTCCTACGATGCGTTGTGTATCAGGCGGTTACCCTCTCGGGTAACGGTCCGGGATCGGAGTCCGTCTGTCTCTTGTCTGTGGGAGCTGTCGAATTGATGGGCTGGACTGAAGAACGCGTCGAGCTGCTCAAGAAGCTTTGGCTTGAAGGGCTGAGCGCCAGCCAGATTGCCGGAGTGCTTGGCGAAGGCGTGACCCGCAATGCCGTGATCGGCAAGGTGCACCGCCTCAAGCTCTCCGGACGCGCCAAGCCCGCAAGCGCCGCACCTCGGGTGCGGGCGACGCCCCGGACCGCTCCGCGCCGCATTTCCACCTCGACGACCTCCGCACCGCGTCCGGCCATGGGCGTTGGCGCCGGCAGTGCCGGGCTTTCCGCCGGTGGGTCGGTGATGAAGAGCCGGCCGATGGGTTCGGGCGCCGGAGCCACAATGAGCGCCGGGGGCATGGTGCAGGGCGCAACCGCGCTCAAGATTTCCGAAGAGTTCGAGATTGCCGCCGAGGCTCTGCCGCAGGTGCAGGAGCTGTTCATTCCGCAGGACAAGCGGCTGAACCTGCTGCAGCTGAACGAGCATACCTGCAAGTGGCCGATCGGCGACCCGTTGACGCCGGACTTCTATTTCTGCGGGCAGCATTCGGAAGAGGGCAAGCCCTATTGCGAGTTCCACTCGCGCCGCGCCTACCACCAGATCGACAAGAAGAAGCGCTGAGACGCATCGCCGCGCGGCGGAATGCCGGCGGAGCCACAAAGGCCCGGGATTGCTCCCGGGCCTTGTTGTTTTCCTGGCAGGTCACTTCGATGTCACGCCGGCGCGGCGTTTGCAGTCGGCGCCCCTCTCCCTCGCGAGGGACTTCGAGCCGGTTCCGCAGGAAACCGACGCGCCAGTGGCGCGACGGTAG
>CAYPYV010000331.1:0-2586 GCA_964414845.1 uncultured Devosia sp.
CTAGATCGTTTCGCGTTTGAACCGGAACGAACTGACCCGGGTCTCTGTCGGAGCGCATTTTCGAAGCGCGAAAGTCTTGCGACACACCCCGAAATCGCTCCGGGGGAGCTGACGCCGAAAGCGCCGCTGTCGGCCTGCCCGGAGGGCGGGGGACTTACCCCCGCCGCGCCCGCGCGCGGTTCTGTTGCGAGAACCCGATCACCATCGCCGTGACGACGCCGAGCGCCACGACACCGATGATGATGGTGGCGAGCGCATTGACCTCTGGGGAAACGCCGAGGCGCACCTTCGAGAAAATGACCATCGGCAGCGTCGACGAGCCCGGGCCAGAGACGAAGCTGGCTATCACGAGATCGTCCAGCGATAGGGTGAAGGCGAGCAGCCAGCCCGAGACCAGGGCCGGGGCGATGATCGGCAACGTGACGTCGAAGAATACCCGCACCGGCCCGGCACCCAGGTCCATCGCTGCCTCTTCGAGGCTCATGTCGAAATCGGCGAGACGCGACTGCACCACGACAGTGACATAGGCCGTGCAGAAGGTCGCATGCGCGAGAATGATGGTGAGGATACCGCGGCCATTCGGCCAGCCGATGAGCTGCTGCATTGCAACGAACATCAGCAAGAGCGCAATGCCGGTGATGACGTCGGGCATGACGAGCGGCGCCGACACAGTTGCCTGCAGCACGGTCTTGCCGCGGAAGCGGCGGAATCGCACGAGTGCGAGGGCACACAGGGTGCCAAGCACCAGCGCGATGGAAGCCGCCACAGCCGCGATCTGCAGGCTCAAGAGCGCTGCCGGCAGGAGTTGCGGATCATTCCACAAATCCACATAGGACTGCACCGAGAAGTCGGACCACACCGTCACGAGCCGGTTGGCGTTGAACGAGAAGACCACCAGCGAAATGATCGGCAGGTAGAGGAAGGCAAAGCCGAAGCTCGAGGCGATCGGCAGGAACCAGCGGTTCTTTCCCATCAGCGGCGGCCCTCCACCACGGCGTTCTGCGCACGCTGCATCAGCATGATCGGGATCACGACGATGATGAGCATGGTGATGGCGAGCGCGGCGGCGCGCGGCCAGTTCGTCTTGGAGAAGAACTCGTCCCAGAGCACCCGGCCGATCATCTGCGTGCCGGGCCCGCCGAGCAGCGAGGGAATCACGAACTCACCGATGGCGGGAATGAAGACCAGCATGGCGCCGGCAACGACTCCCGGCATGGAAAGCGGCAGCGTCACCGAAATGAAGGTGCGGAGCGGCCGCGCCCCGAGATCGGCGGAAGCCTCGAGCAGGGAGCCGTCCAGTTTCACGAGATTGGTGTAGAGCGGCAGAATGAAGAACGGCAGGTAGGAATAGACAATGCCGACATAGACGGCGAAGTCGGTCTGCAACATCACGAGCGGCGGAATTCCGAACACACCCAGCACGTTGTTGATGACGCCTTCGCCGCGCATGAAGCTCGACAATGCGTAGACCCGAAGCAGGAACGAGGTCCAGAACGGCAGGATCACCAGCATCAGCAGGATGTTGCGCCACTTTTCCGGCGCCCGCGCAATGGCATAGGCCATGGGGTAGCCGATAAGGATGGCGAAGAAGGTCGAGACTGCCGCGATCCGGATCGAGGTAAGGAAAGCGTTGATATAGATGTTCGAGGGGTCGGTAAGGACCCGGATATAGTTGGACAGATGCAGCGTGAGCTGCACCGTACCGTTCTCGTTGGTCAGCAGATCGGAAAACGGCGGCTGGCCAAACTGCTTGGTGGCGAACGAGATGCCGAACACCACGCCGAGCGGCACGAGAAAGAAGATGGTCATCCACGCGGCTGGTGCCGCAATCACCAGCGCACGGCCGGAAATGCCGAGCGCCGACAGCATGCGCCTGAACCAGGCCAGACGGCTGTTTCCGGTCGGCGGGGGCAGCGAGACATTGGCCATCATGCCACCTCAGTTCACCAGCACGGACCCGGAAGCCCCGGCCCAGCTCGCCCACACGGTTTCGTCCCACGAAATGGCGTTTGGATCGCCGCGCAGCGCGTTCGCCTTGGTGACACGGATATAGCGGCCATTCTCGAGCTTGACCTGATACACGGTCATGTCGCCCAGATAGGCTATGTCCTCGACATAACCCTGCACCATGTTCGCCCCATCCGGGATGCCGGGCTGCGCCTCGGGCCGCTCGCGGGTGAGCTGGATCTTTTCCGGCCTTATGGCCCACCAGAGGATCTGGTCGGGCGCGCAGTCGACGCCGTGATCGACATAGATATCGGTGCCGAGTTCCTTGGAGCGGATGCGGACATGGTCCGGCTCGTCCTCGATGACGACGCCTTCGACCATGTTGGCCGAGCCGATGAAATTGGCGACGAAGCGCGAATTGGGGAACTCGTAGATCTCGGTGGGCTCGCCCACCATGGCGATCTCGCCCTGGTTCATCACGCCGATGCGGGTGGCGAGGCTCATCGCTTCTTCCTGGTCGTGGGTGACAACGATGAAGGTGACGCCCAGCGTTTCCTGGATCTTCACGAGCTCGAACTGGGTCTCCTCGCGCAGCTTCTTGTCGAGCGCGCCGAGCGGTTCGTCGAGCAGCAGCAGCTT
>CAYPYV010000332.1:0-2575 GCA_964414845.1 uncultured Devosia sp.
GGCAGGCCGGTCACCTCGAAGCCCTCGAAGACGTTGTAGTCGATCACCGACTGCTGGGTCTTGGCGGAAATGGTCTTCTTGCGCTTCGGATCCCACACCACGAGGTCGGCATCGGCACCCTCCAGAACCGCACCCTTTTTGGGGTACATGTTGAGGATCTTGGCGATGTTGGTCGAAGTGACGGCCACGAACTCGTTCGGGGTCAGCCGGCCGGTGTTCACGCCTTGCGTCCACAGTATAGGCAACCGGTCCTCGAGCCCGCCAGTGCCATTCGGAATCTTGGCGAAGTTACCGACGCCGTTGCGCTTCTGTGCCGTGGTGAAGGCACAATGGTCGGTGGCGACGCAGGACAGCGACCCCGACTGCAGCCCGGCCCAGAGCGAATCCTGATGCTGCTTGTTGCGGAAGGGCGGGCTCATCACCCGGCGGGCCGCATAATCCCAGTCCTTGTTGAAATACTCTGTCTCGTCGAGGGTAAGGTGCTGCACCAGGGGCTCGCCCCACACCCGCATGCCCTTCGCCCGCGCCCGGCGGATGGCCTCATGCGCCTGCTCGCAGGAGACGTGCACGACATAGAGCGGCACGCCCGCCATGTCGGCAATCATGATGGCGCGATTGGTGGCTTCCCCTTCCACTTCCGGCGGACGCGAATAGGCATGACCTTCCGGGCCGTTATTGCCCTCGGCGAGGAGCTTCGCCGTCATCGCGGCGACGACATCGCCGTTTTCGGCATGGACGAGGGGCAGGGCGCCGAGTTCTGCGCAGCGCTGGAACGACGCGAACATTTCGTCGTCGTTCACCATCAGCGCGCCCTTGTAGGCCATGAAGTGCTTGAACGAGGTAATGCCGCGGTCGACCACGGCCGGCATCTCGTTGAATACCTCTTCGCCCCACCAGGTGATTGCCATGTGGAACGAATAATCGGCCGAGGCGCGGGAGGTCTTGTTGTCCCACATCTTCAAGGCGTCGATAAGCGATTGGCCGGGCGACGGCAGGCAGAAGTCCACCACCATGGTCGTGCCGCCCGAGAGTGCGGCGCGCGTGCCGCTCTCGAAGTCATCCGCCGAATAGGTGCCCATGAACGGCATTTCGAGGTGGGTATGCGGGTCGATGCCGCCGGGCATGACGTAGCAGCCCGAGGCGTCGAGCACTTCGCCGCCCGAGAGATTCTGCCCGATCTCGGTGATCACGCCGTTCTCGACGCGCACATCGGCATCATAGGAAAGGTCGGCGGTGACGACGGTTCCGCCCTTGATGATCTTGCTGGTCATGGCTTTGTCCCTGTGATCACTGCGTGAATTCGATTTGCGGCAACGCCTGGAGCGTCTTTCACCCCGAAATCTCCGCTGTTTCGAGCACCGCGTGCAGCAGCACGTCGCAGCCGGCGGCGGCCCATTCCTTGGAGATATTCTCGGCCTCGTTGTGGCTCAGCCCATCGACGCAGGGGCACATGATCATGGTCGAAGGCGCGACTTTCGCTGCCCAGCACGCATCGTGCCCCGCGCCCGAAATGATGTTCATGTGGCTGTAGCCAAGCCGCTCGGCGGCGGCGCGGACACGCGAGACGAGGGTGGGATCGAAGGTCACCGGATCGAAATGCCCGACGGCTTCGACGGCGAAGCCGACCCCGAGGGCGGCGGCGATTTCGGCCGCTTCCTTTTCGATGCGGGCGCGCATGCCGTCGAGCTTTTGCTGGTCAGGCGAGCGGATATCGACGGTGAACACCACGGTTCCGGGAAGCACATTGCGGGAATTGGGCGAGAACTTCACCTGCCCGACGCCACCCACGGCGCCCGGCTGCGCATCCATCGCGACTGTCTGCACCATCTCGATGATGCGGGACATGGCAAGCCCGGCATTCACCCGCATGTTCATGGGCGTCGAGCCGGTATGGGCTTCCTTGCCGGTAAGCGTGAATTCGAGCCACCAGAGGCCCTGGCAATGGGTGACGACGCCGATCTGTTTCTGTTCGGCCTCAAGGATCGGGCCCTGCTCGATGTGATATTCGAGATAGGCGTGCATCTTGCGATTGCCGACCTCTTCGTCGCCCACCCAGCCGATGCGCGTGAGTTCATCGCCGAAGGTCAGGCCTTCGAGGTCCTTGCGGCCATAGGCATAATCGAGGCTGAACTGCCCTGCGAACACGCCCGAGGCCATCATGGCCGGGGCAAAGCGGGCGCCTTCCTCGTTGGTCCAGTTGGTGACGACGATCGGGTGCTTGGTCTTGATGCCGAGGTCGTTGAGCGAGCGAATGACTTCAAGCCCGGCGAGGACGCCGAGCACGCCATCATAGCGGCCGCCGGTCGGCTGCGTGTCGAGGTGCGAGCCGACATAGACGGGCAGGGCGTCCGGGTCCGTCCCCGGGCGCGTCATGAACATGGTGCCCATCTTGTCGACGCCCATGCTCATGCCGGCAGCTTCGCACCATTTCTGGAACAGGCGACGGCCTGCCGCGTCCGCATCGGTCAGCGTCTGGCGGTTCGAGCCTCCCGCCACGCCCGGCCCGATCTCGGCCAGCTCGTGGATGGTGCTCCACAGCCGATCGGGGTTGATGCGAAGGTTTTCACCGGGTGCG
>CAYPYV010000333.1:0-2564 GCA_964414845.1 uncultured Devosia sp.
GCGAAACCCGCCGCCGCATCACCCGCGCCTTCTCGACGCTCAGGCGCAAGAAGGTGCCGATGCCGGTCAAGAAGCACGACAATATCCCGCTATGAGCCGTTTGGACGAGATCAGCCGATTTCTCAGTTTCGTGCTGCGGCACGACCCGGCCAGTATTGACCTCACTCTCGATCCACAGGGCTGGGCCGATGTCGGCGACCTGATCGCCAAGGCGGCTTCATCCGGCCAGAAGTTCGATCGCGAGTTGCTTGCCCGCGTGGTGGCGGAGAACGACAAGAAGCGCTTCACGCTGTCGGAGGACGGCAACCGCATCCGCGCTGCTCAGGGCCATTCGGTGAAGGTCGATCTCGGTTTGTCGCCAGTGGCTGCGCCCGCGCTGCTCTATCATGGCACGGCCGACCGGTTCCTGGACAGTATCTTGCGCGAAGGTCTCAAGCCCCAGGGGCGCCAGCAGGTCCACCTGTCGGCGGACATCGCCACGGCCTCCAGCGTAGGCTCGCGGCACGGCCGGCCGGCTGTTTTGGTGGTCGATACAGCAGCGATGGCGCAAGACGGTTACCTGTTTTACCGCGCAGAGAACGGGGTCTGGCTGACCGCCGTAGTCCCGCCCAAATACCTTTCCCAGGCCCAATTGACATGATCAAATCCGTCCTCATCGCCAATCGCGGCGAAATCGCCTGCCGGGTCATACGCACCGCGAAGAAGCTCGGCATCCGCACCATCGCCGTCTATTCCGATGCCGATCGTGACGCCATGCACGTGAAGCTCGCCGACGAGGCCGTGCATATCGGCGGCTCGGCGGCGCGCGATTCCTACCTCTCCATCGAGAAAATCGTTGCCGCCTGCAAGGCGACGGGCGCCGCGGCGGTGCATCCGGGCTACGGCTTCCTCTCCGAAAATTCGCGCTTCCCCAAGGCCTTGGCCGAAGCCGGCATCATCTTTGTCGGCCCGCCGCCCCACGCCATGGAACAGCTGGGCGACAAGATCACCTCCAAGAAGATCGCCGCCGAAGCTGGCGTCTCCACCGTGCCCGGCCATATGGACCTGATTGAAAACCCAGACGAGGCCGCGCGCATCTCCGCGCAAATCGGCTACCCGGTGATGATCAAGGCCTCGGCCGGTGGCGGCGGCAAGGGCATGCGCATCGCCTGGAACGATGCCGAAGCCCGCGAGGGCTTCGAACGCAGCAAATCCGAGGCGGCCTCCTCCTTCGGTGACGATCGCATCTTCATCGAAAAATTCGTCACCCAGCCGCGCCACATCGAAATCCAGCTGATCGGCGACCAGCACGGCAACGTGCTCTATTTGAACGAGCGCGAATGCTCCGTGCAGCGCCGCAACCAGAAGGTCATCGAGGAGGCGCCGTCGCCCTTCCTCGATCCGGCCACCCGCAAGGCCATGGGCGAACAGGCCGTCGCGCTCGCCAAGGCCGTCGGCTATTTCTCTGCCGGCACCGTCGAATTCATCGTCGATGGCGACCGCAATTTCTACTTCCTCGAAATGAACACGCGCCTGCAGGTCGAGCATCCGGTGACCGAACTCATCACCGGGCTCGATCTCGTCGAGCTTATGCTGCGCGTCGCCGATGGCGAGCCCCTGCCGCGCACCCAGGCCGATATCGGCATCAATGGCTGGGCGCTCGAAAGCCGCATCTATGCCGAGGATCCGTATCGCAATTTCCTGCCTTCGGTCGGCCGGCTGATCCGCTACCGACCCCCGGCGGAAAACCTCGTGACCGCGCCCTTCATCCGCAACGATACCGGCGTCGAGGAGGGGGGCGAAATCTCCACCTTCTACGATCCGATGATCGCCAAGCTCTGCACCTGGGCGCCCACCCGCCTCGAGGCGATCGATGCCATGCAGGATGCGCTCGATGAGTTCGAGCTCGAAGGCGTCGGCAACAATGTGCCATTCCTCTCCGCCGTCATGGGGCAGGAGCGGTTCCGGTCCGGTCGCCTCACCACGGGCTATATTGCCGAGGAATTCCCCAACGGCTTCAATGGCGTGGAGCTTGATGCGGAATCTCTGCGTCACCTCGCGGCGCTCGCCTGCTGCTCGGCCTTCGCGCTCGATCATCGGCACTACCCGTCGACCCCCGAGCCCCGCGCCGTGCTGATCGGCAATGAGCGCTGGGATTTTTCGGTGCGCGCCGATGGCATCGAGTATTGGCTCACCGCCCCCGATGGCAGGAAGCTCCTTGTCGAAAGCGGCTGGAAGCCCGGCATGAGCCTCTGCATCGCGCGGGTCGATGGCACGCTGCACCACGTCAAGATTTCGCGCGTCACCGGCGGCTTCCGCCTCCGTTGGCGCGGCGCCGATCTCGTCGCCCGCGTGCTCCTGCCGCATGTCGCCGATCTCATGCCGCTGATGCCGGTCAAGGTGCCGCCCGACCTCAGCAAATTCCTCCTCTGCCCCATGCCAGGTCAGGTCGTCCGCATCGACGTCACCGAAGGGCAGGTTGTCGAGGATGGCCAGACCCTTGCCATCGTCGAGGCGATGAAGATGGAAAATGTGCTCAAGGCCGAAAAGCGTGCCCGCGTTTCCAAGGTGCGGGTCAAGCCCGG
>CAYPYV010000334.1:0-2558 GCA_964414845.1 uncultured Devosia sp.
GCTCTCGACCACTGCGGTGACCATTGCATCGTCAAGATCGGGCGGGACCAGGCGGCCCGTGGGGAGGAGGCGATGGTTCTGTGGGTTGGACACGGCAGGACTCTGGGGCGCGATGGCGCGTACCGCCTTCTACGCCGAGTGCTGTGCCTCCGACAGTGTCGCGATGACGCGGGGCGGGGATGGTGGTGACGCCCACATCAGGCGAGGCGCTTTTCCATGAAGATCGAGAGCGGATCGGGCAGATAGGGCGCAAACGCGTCGCGATCGGCATAGCCGTAGCGGCGGTAGAGCCCCAGAGCCTCGGCGTTGTGGATACCGGTTTCGAGCCGGATGACCAAGACGCCATTCTCGGCAGCATGGTTTTCGACATGGGCGAGGAGACGCTTCGACAGCCCCTGGCCGCGCGCCGCAGGCACGACCCACATGCGTTTGATTTCCGCCCAGCCATCGTTGAGCACGATGGCGCCGGTGCCGATGGCCGTGCCCGACGCATCGCGCGCAACGAGGAACAGCACGTTCGGCGCCCGCAGGGCATCGAGCGGCAGGTAGTGGTTGCTTTCGGCCGGATAGAGCGCGGCGCCATAGGCCTCGCCATCCTGAAGCAGGGCAAGTACGTCAGGAGTACCGGGATCTTCGGGGGAGATGGTGATCTGGTTCATGGGGCCGGGGAAGTGAGAGGTAGGAGGTAGTAATAGCGGGCTTCTTCAGGCCGGCCAGCCGGGACGGAAGAGCGCCATCTGGTGCACGTCGATATAGGTGCCGGCGACGCGGGCGCCGAAGCGCTTGGTGCCTTCGAGGGTGAAGCCGTGGCGCTCGTAGAGCGCTCGGGCCTTGGGGTTCGACGCGTAGACTTCGAGCTCGATGCGCTGAAAATCGCTCTGCCAGGAGGCAGCAATGGTCGCCGCGATCAAACGCGTGCCGATGCCGCGCCCACGGTGGGATGCGATGACGCCCATGCCGAGCGTACCGACATGATCGAACACGATGCTGCCCGAATGGCAGATGTCGCACCAGCCGACGATTTCGCCATCGTCTTCCGCAACCAGCTGTACATTGGCGCCGGTGATGTTGCCGACAACGAAACTTGCAACGTTCGGCAGCGGCGCGGCGCGCTGGGTGGCAACATAGATGCCTTCGAGCGCGACGCTGTCGAGCGCGGCATGGAAGCCTGGAATATCGGCATAGGCGATGGGGCGAATGACTGTCATGGGAGGTCGGGAGGTCGGGAGGTAGAGAGCTGCTTGTATGTCGAGCGCTAGAGCCGCGACAAGGCCAGATCGAGCCAAGCCCGGTCTTCCGCCAGCGTGCGGCCGGCGGGTTTCTCGTCGGGGCCATGACCACGGCGGAAGGCCATGAAGCCGATGGCGCAGGCGGCATTGCAGAGTGCGACGCGGTGCAGGTCGATGGGCGCGCCGCGTGCCGCTTCGTAGGCGCCAATTGCGGCGCCGAGCAGGGGATCGTCAAGGTCATCGAACAGCAGATAGGCAAAGTCGCGGTGCCGATCGGCGACCGCAGCGTCGCCATAGTCGAACACGCCAGCCAGAGTGCCGTCAGGTGCGAGCGCGAGGTTGTGCAACCCGAGATCGCCATGAATGAGCACCGGGTCGGCGGCTTCGCTGCACTGCGCTTCATAGGTGGCGACAACCTCCAACGCCTCACGCACGAGGGCGTCGTCGGTGAGAACGTGCGGTAGATCAGCAGCAATTGATGCGAGTGGATATGGCCATGTCGGGCGCGATGGCAGCCAGCCGGCCAAGGCCGATGGCGGCACGTTACGGTGCTGGTCGGCGAGAACCAGACCCAGGGCGTGTCCCAGGTTCGCCGCATAGTCCGGGTCGGACCGGATCCGCCGGTAAAGCCCCCAGGGGTCGACAATGCCGGGCACGGCGCTGCGGATCTGCCAGTTCGGCCCGGCGTCGATTACGCGAGGAGCCATGAAGGAGCAATGAGCGGCGAGAAGATCGAGCACGCGGCCTTCGCGCTCAATGAGCGCCAGCCCGCCGATGGATTGTGGAAACCAGGCCAGGCGGTCGCCTGGAAGAAATGCCACGAAGCGGTCGTCGCGATGCTCTATCCGCAGCGGCGACGGGAGATTGTCGAGGTGCAGGGCCGCGGCAATGGCGGCCTGATCGGGGGAGACCCATGGCAGGTCTGACGCGGAAGGCAGTTGCGGCATGGGCGTTTCGCAGCAGAGGTCAATCGCCAGAGGCTATGCGAGCTGGAAGCCAAAAGCACAAAGCCCCCGCGGGGATGGCGCAGGGGCTTTGAAGACAGAGCCTGAGGAGAACGCCGGCTTAGGCGACGCTCGACTCGGCGAAGCTTTCACCCTCGTCGGGCTCGCGCAGCACATAGCCGCGGCCCCAGACGGTTTCGATGTAGTTCTTGCCGCCCGTGGCCACCGACAGCTTCTTGCGCAGCTTGCAGATGAACACGTCGATGATCTTCAGTTCGGGCTCGTCCATGCCGCCATAGAGATGGTTGAGGAACATCTCCTTGGTGAGGGTGGTGCCCTTGCGGAGCGAGAGCAGCTCCAGCATCTGGTATTCCTTGCCCGTCAG
>CAYPYV010000335.1:0-2513 GCA_964414845.1 uncultured Devosia sp.
CGCCGGGCGCGTCCGCGCGCCCTTACCCCCTTACGATTGCCGACTGCCGATTGCCGACTGCCGACTGCCGACTGCCGACTGCCCCCTCGCCCCTCCTCGACCAACGGAAAAGGTTGACCGCCACGCGCTTTGTCCCCATATCAGCGTCAGTTGCAGCGTGGCCTCGTGCCGCGCCGCTTTCCATTTCATCCGGAACTGGTGGTGATGATGACGGCGACGCCTCGCGGGCGGTGCCTGTCTTTGGTCCCGGCATTACCAGGCTCCCGTCGTCCGGGCCAACAAGGAGAATCCATGGCTAAGGAAGAAGCGCTCGAGTTCCACGGCACCGTCACCGAAATCCTGCCCAACGCCACTTTCCGCGTGAAGCTGGAGAACGAACACGAAATTCTGGCGCAGATGGCCGGTCGCATGCGCAAAAACCGCATTCGAGTGCTGACGGGCGACAAGGTCTTGTGCGAAATGACGCCTTATGACCTGACCAAGGGCCGGATCAGCTACCGCTTCAAGTAGGCTGCCGCCCGTTCTCGTGAGGAGTTGATGGCGACCCGTCCCGAACTCATCCTCGCTTCGGCATCGCCGCGGCGGCTGGCGCTGTTGAACCAGATCGGCATCGAGCCCGAACATCTGGTGCCCGCCCATATCGATGAAACGCCCGAAAAGGGCGAGTTGCCGCGCAAGCTCGCCCAGCGGCTGGCCGACCAGAAGGCGCTCGCCGCCCAGCACAAGGCCAAGACTTCGGGCATTGCCGACAACGCAATCGTGCTGGCCGCAGATACTGTCGTCGCCGTGGGGCGGCGGATCCTGCCCAAGGCCGAGACGATGGAAGAAGCGTCCGAATGCCTGAAGCTGCTTTCGGGCCGCGCCCATCGTGTCTTTACCGGCGTGACGGTGGCGACACCATCCGGCAGCCTCCGCAAGCGGCTGGTCGAGACGCGGCTGCGCTTCAAGCGCCTCTCCAACCGCGAGATCGAAAGCTATCTCGCCAGCGCCGAATGGCGCGACAAGGCCGGCGGCTACGCCATCCAGGGCATTGCAGGCGCCTTCGTGGTCAAGCTCACCGGCTCCTATTCGGCGGTGGTCGGCCTGCCGCTCAACGAGACGGCCAGCCTGCTCGCGGGCGAAGGCTATCCCATCCATTTCAACTGGCTCAACCAGTCGAGCCTCACCCAGGTCTGACCCGTCCGATGCCCGGCAAAGTCATCCGCCTGCGCCAGCCCCGGCCCTGCCCAATCTGCGGCAAGCCGGCGACGCAGGCCGATCATCCCTTCTGCTCGGGGCGGTGCGCCGATATCGACTTGAACCGCTGGCTCTCGGGCTCCTATGTCATCCCCGCGGGCCCCGCCGAAGAGGCGGGCGAGGACGAAGCCGCCCCCACTCCCGACCCCGACGAGGAGACCTGACGCAATTGCCGTGCAGAAGCGGCACGCAACGATGCCGGGGTCATCTCAACAGCAAAGATCGAGGGGGAACGTGGTGCCCGGGACCGGAATCGAACCAGTGACACGCGGATTTTCAATCCGCTGCTCTACCAACTGAGCTACCCGGGCAACCGTGAAACGCCCGTGGGGCGCGTCGGATGGGCTGCCTTATAGGGGCGGGCGCGCCGCTCTGCAAGCGGTTTTGCGCACGCTGTCGCAAACGCGCGCAAGGCCTTGTCGGCATGTGGAAAACTGTCCCCGCGCCCAGGCGTCATGATAAGAAGCCTGGCAAAAACAGCTCCGCCCTGGGGCTTGCTGCGCTTAAGCCGCTGCGCGCAGCTTCCGACGTTCCTCGATCACGAACTGCTCGACGATGCGGTCGAGTTCGGTGGCCTGGCCTTCGGTCTGCTCGACTGCGGCATTGGTCTCTTCGACCAGCGCGGCATTGTGCTGGGTCATCTCGTCCATCTGGCGCACGGCGGTACTTACCTCTGCGATCGCACTCGCCTGCGCCTGGGTCGCTGCCGATATCTGCTCGACCAGTTCCGTGCTCCGGTAGATGCCCGAAACCACCTTGTTGACCTTGTCGGTCGCCTCCGCAACCAGACGGGTGCCGCCGGTGACTTCGCTGGCGGATTGTTCGATCAGCGCCTTGACGTCCGAGGAAGCCTGCGCGGCCGATTGCGCCAGGCGCCGCACCTCCACCGCAACCACGGCGAAACCCTTGCCAGCTTCGCCGGCACGGGCGGCCTCGACGGAGGCATTGAGCGCCAGGAGGTTCGTCTGGAAGGCGATATCGTCGATCAGCCCGATAATGTTGGAAATCTTGCCCGAGGAGGTCGCGATCCGCTCCATCGCGACATTGGCATTGCCGATCGCGGTGCCGGCATCGCGGGCATTGCCGGATACGTCCAGCGATGCCTCGCGGGCTATCTGTGCCCGCTTGGCATTCTCGGTGACTGTGCCAGCCAATTGCTCCATCGCGGCGCTGGTCTCTTCCACCGCCGCGGCCTGCCGGCTGGTCCGGTCGGCTAGATCGCTCGTGCCGGACATGATCTCGGCGGTCGCCGTGCGCAGCGAGCCGGCAGCATCGCG
>CAYPYV010000336.1:0-2495 GCA_964414845.1 uncultured Devosia sp.
CTCACTTCATGATGCCGTTGGCATAGAGCGATTTCGCGGTGGCGACGAGGGCGTCGGGCGCCGGGATATAGGGCCGCCCGATGAGGCGCTGGCCCGCGCTGCCATCGACCGCGCGGATATTGTCGAGCTCGGCGGTATTGTCGCGAATGTCGCGGTCGAACAGCGCGACGAGCCGCACGAGCCAGCTGGGCAGCTCGAAGCCGGGCACCTTGAGGCCCGGCCGGTTGAAGCCGGCTTTGATGGCCTGGCCCATGGCGAGCAGCGACATCTCGCGCTCGGACAGGATGTGGCGGCGGCCGGCGGCCTCGGGCGCGGTCATGGCGGCGACCTGCGCCGCGGCTACGTCACGCACATCGATGACCGAGAATGTCATTTTCGGGGCCGCGGGCAAGGCGCCATCGAGCAGCCGCATCAGCAGCTTGCCGGACGTGCCCGGATCGTCATCGAGCAGCGGGCCCATGATGGCCGAGGGGTTGATGGTGGCGAGGCGCTCGCGGGCGCCATAGCTCTCGGCCAGCTCCCAGGCAGCGCGCTCGGCCCGGGTCTTCGATTCCTGGTAGGCGGGCACCTTGCCGCCTGCAAGATCGGTCCAGTCGGTTTCGGTGAAGGCAGGCTGGTTCGGCGCGTGTCCATAGGCAATGGCGGCAATGGACGAGGTGACGACGATGCGCTCGACCCCGGCGGCCAGCGCCGACTTGATGGCGCGCGTGGTGCCCTCGACCGCCGGGCGGATCAGCTCGTTGCGATCCTTCGGCTGCTCGAGCACGAAGGGCGAGGCGACGTGCTGCACATAGCGGCAGCCGCGCACCGCAGCCTCCCAGCCGGCATCGGAGAGCAGATCGAGCGCGACGAACTCGAGCCGCGAGACATCGGCGCCATGGGCGGCGAGCGTTGCACGCACCTTGTCGGCTTTCGACAGGTTGCGCACCGAGCCGCGGACGCGATAGCCCTGTCTGAGCAGTTCGAGCGCGACATGGCCGCCAAGGAAACCGGATATACCGGTGACGAGCACCAGGTCGGGCTGGGAATGGGAATTGGGGCTGGTCTCGGTCGGGTTCATCGGGGTTGCCTCCAGTCAACGAATGAACGATATATACGTATAGCGTTCAATTCGTTCAAGAGTAGCATGATCACGTTTCGCCAATCGGGGCGAGGGGACTATGGCAGAGGCGGAAAAGCGGGCGGAAATCCTCAAGGCGGCGCGGGCACTGGCGCTTCGCCACGGGCTCAATGGCGTGACCATGGAGGCTGTGGCGAAGGAAGCGCGCGTGGCGAAGCCGACGCTCTACAAGTATTATCGCGACAAGACTGCCGTTTTCGAGGCGATCGTCACCGAACTGCTGGTGACGCTGCACCAGCGCTTCGCGGCCGCCATGTCCGGCGATGGCTCGGTCGCCGACCGCATCGCGGCCGGGCTGGTGGCGAAATATGCCGCGATCACCGAGTTCATGGCCGGTTCGTCCCATGCGGACGAGCTCTACAACGAGCATGACCGGCTGGCCGCGCCGCAGGTGGAGGCGGCCGAGCGCGCCTCGCACGAGGCCGTGGTGGCGGCGCTGCGGGCGGCGCATGTCTCAGACGCCGAGGCCTTGGCCGAGGTGGTGGTCGACGGCGCCTATGGGATTTTCCGTCGCGCCCGCCCGGGCGAGGATATCGCCCCGGCGATAAGGCTGCTGGTGAGCCGGGTGGTGGGGGGCTAGATCATTTCACGTTTCAACTGAAACGTTGAAATGATCCAAGTCCTTGTTTTGTCGCGCTTTCGAACCGGGAAAGTCATGCAACTCTTCCTGAAAGCGCTCAAGATGCTCAGCACCAGCTGGCTTCGCCATCACCAGGGGTGCGGAGCAGCTCGCGGATATTGGCGGAGATGACGCGGAACCCGACATTGCCATAGAGCTTCTGCCGCCCTTCGTTGAGCAGGAAGGTGGGGCTGCCCTCGATGCGGGATTTCTCGGCGAGCGCATAGTCGGCGGCGAGCCGCGCATGGGCGCGGCCATCGGCGAGCGCCGCATCGACGCCCGCAAGATCGATGTCCAACGGAGCCAGCAGCGCCTGTTGCACATCGCGCCGGCCGATATCTGCGGCATCGACGAAGAAGGCGCGGCGCAGCGCGGAGATCGCCGTGGCGGTCAGGGTCGTGCTGCCTGCGGTCTCGGTTTCCCAGGCCTCGACGGCCTTCAGCATGAGGTGGGGGCTGAGCGACGAGTGCGGACGGACGCGCGTCCATGTGTCGGCGTGGAGCGACGCAGGGGGAAACTTCGCCACAGTCGCCGCGACATGGGCGGCGTAGCCATCGAAGCCGCCGCGGGCCGCCCACCCAGCCTCGAGCTTGCCATGCGCATCGCCGAACACCGAGACGAAGCGGTGGGTGATGACGATTTCGCCCTGGTGGGCGCGCTCGAGTTCCGCGAGCCGCGCCTCGGCCACGTAAGCCCATACGCACAGGATATCGGAAAAATAGGTGATGGCGATCGGGGATGGCATGGCGGGACTCG
>CAYPYV010000337.1:0-2451 GCA_964414845.1 uncultured Devosia sp.
GCATCCCCGTCGTGGTGCTGTTCCTCGTCCTGCAACGCTATTTCGTGCGCGCCCTGACCGAGGGCGCCGTGAAGCACTGACCCGACGTCCCGAGGAGAAGAACAATGGCAGAAGTCGTGCTCAAGGACGTAGTGAAGGCGTATGGCTCCATATATGCGGTGAACCATGTCTCGCTGAAGGTCGAGGATGGAGAGTTCGTCGCATTGGTCGGGCCGTCCGGCTGCGGCAAGACGACAACGCTCAATCTCGTCGCGGGGCTGATCCCGCTGACCAAGGGCGAGATCTGGATCGGCGATCGCGAAGTCTCGGGGCTCGACCCGAAAGACCGCGATATCGCAATGGTGTTCCAGAACTATGCACTCTACCCAAACAAGTCCGTCTACAAGAACCTCGCCTTCCCCCTGCAGATGCGCAGACTGGGCAGGGCCGAGATAGACGAGAAGGTGCAGGCTGCCGCCAAGGTGCTCGATATCGTGCACCTGCTGGAACGCAAGCCGCGCGAACTCTCGGGCGGACAGCAGCAGCGCGTGGCGCTCGGCCGAGCGCTGGTCCGGGACCCGCGGGCCTTCCTCATGGACGAACCGCTCTCCAACCTGGATGCCAAGCTGCGCGTGCAGATGCGTTCGGAAATCAAGCGCTTCCATCAGGACATGAAGGCGACGGTGATCTACGTCACCCATGACCAGCTCGAGGCCGTTACCATGGCCGACAAGATGGCGGTGATGAATGGTGGATACCTGCAGCAATATGACAGCCCGGCCAATGTGTTCGCCCATCCGGTCAACATGTTCGTTGCCAGCTTCATCGGCTCGCCGGCCATGAGTCTCATTCCGCTCGAAGCGGCAAGCGAAGGCGGCACGACCGTGCTCCGCAGCCCGGAAGGGTGGAGCTTTGCACTCGACAGTCACAATGCGGCCAAGGTGGCCAGGGCCAAGGGCAGCCGCATCGTCCTCGGCGCTCGGCATTCGACCGTCAGGCTCGCTGCCACGGCGGAGCCGGGTACCGTGCCCGGAAAGGTCTATACCGTGGAGCCCACCGGCGACGTGACCTTCGCCCAGGTCTTCATTTCGGGCGCCATCGTCAATATCAGCCTGCCACCGACCTATGCGATCCGCCCCGACGAGACAGTGCACGTGATCTTCGACCAGGCCCGGATGCATCTTTTCGACGGCGAGACCGAGATGGCCCTGACCACCTGACCCACACCACCTTCACTGCCGGGGCGTGCCCGGCGGTTCCATCAACCCCGGACCTTGAGCCCATGCCGACCACCTCAGCGGATACCGCACTCAGCCACGTCAACAGCCATTCGCGCCCGTCCGAACTCCGCATCACGGATATGCGCGTCGCGGAGATCGAAGGCGCGCCATTCCGGTCGGCGCTGCTCAAGATCTACACCAACCAGGGCATTGTCGGCCTCGGCGAAGTGCGCGATGGCGCCAGCGCCACCTATGCGCTGATGCTGAAAAGCCGCCTGCTTGGCGAAAACCCCTGCGACATCGACAAGCTCTTCCGCCGCATCAAGCAGTTCGGCGGCCATGGCCGACAGGGCGGCGGCGTCTCGGCCGTCGAAATCGCGCTGTGGGATCTCGCCGGCAAGGCCTATGGGGTGCCGATCTACCAGATGCTGGGCGGCAAGTTCCGCGACACGGTACGCTGCTATTGCGACACCGACGCAGATCGCCCCAGCGGCACCGCGATGGGCAAGCGGCTGAAGGCCCGCATGGACCTGGGGTTCACCTTCCTGAAGATGGATCTCGGCCTGATGCAGATCGCCGACATTCCCGGTGCCGTTGTCGGCCCGGCCGGCGCACTCGAACCCTTCCGCCATCACGCTGGCGGTCGCCCGCCAAAGGATCCGGAGCAGCGCCGCGCCCTCAACGCGCGCTATAACGCCCAGAACGTCATGCACCCGTTTACCGGCCTGCATTTCTCCGAAAAGGGGCTGGATCTGCTCGATCAGTACATGGCCGAGGTCCGCGCCGAGATCGGCCCGGAGATTCCGCTTGCGATCGACCACCTCGGGCACATCTCGCTGCAGGATGGCATTCGCCTCGCGCGCCGCATCGAGAAATATACGCCCGCATGGCTCGAAGATGTCATTCCATGGCAGCACACCGAGCACTATCGCCAGCTGCAGGAATCGACCACCGTGCCGATCTGCACGGGCGAGGACATTTACCTCAAGGAGAATTTCGAGCCACTTCTCAAGGCCGGCATCTCGGTAATCCACCCTGACCTGTTGACCACCGGGGGCATACTCGAAACCAAGAAGATCGGCGACTTGGCGCAGGACCATGGGGTGGCGATGGCCATCCATATGGCCGAAAGCCCGATCGCCGCCATGGCAGCTGCGCATGTTGCGATTGCCACCGAGAACTTCATGGCGCTCGAATATCATTCGGTGGAAGTGAACTGGTGGGACGATATCGTCACCGGGCTGCCGAAGCC
>CAYPYV010000338.1:0-2423 GCA_964414845.1 uncultured Devosia sp.
TCCGCCGCCTGGAACTCGCCGGCCTTGAGCTTCGCCCAGAACTGCTGGTACTCGGCCGAGCGCGCATAATCGGCATCGACGAACATGCGGTGGTGCTGGCCTTTGATTTCGGCCAGCGAATAGCCGAGTGCCGCAAGGAAATTCGGGTTGGCGGTAAGGATCTCACCCTCGAGGCTGAACTCGATGATCGCCTGGGCGCGGTTGACCGCGTCGAGCTGGCCGCGCCATTCGGCGGTAGTGTTCCTCTGTGCCGTAACGTCAGTGGCGATCTTGACGACCCGTGTCACTTCGCCGTTCTGGACCACTGGATTGTAGGACGCCTGAATGTAAACCGCCCTACCGGACTTGCTGATCCGCCGCACCTCCTGCGCATGCAGCTTTCCGCCCTTAAGGTCCGACCACAACTGGCGGTATTCCGGCCCAGCCGCCTCCTGCTTGTCGACAAACATGGAGTGGTGCTTGCCGACGATCTCGCCCAGCTCATATCCGAGAACCGAACAAAACAGTTCATTTGCTGTGACGATCACCCCATCAGGGGTGAATTCGATCATGGCCTGCGACTTTGAGAATGCGGCCAATGTCGCTATGGCGCGATCAGCTTCTTGGTTGCGGAATAGTGAGATCAACGGGTCCCTCCATGTTTTTTTCGGAGGGTGGCTTTAATTGGCTAACGAAAGGTTGCGCTCACCGAATTTTGTACGAGTGTTTGATTACGCTTTTTGTCAATCTTCGGATCAGCGGCCGCGGATGTTTTTCTTCCCTGCAGCGCCAACGCCACGCAGAGATGGGCGACCTAGCTCCGCCCAACGCCGTGAAAGTATGGCGCAAGCCGCCCATAAAGCTCCCTGTAGCGAGCATATCCGAGATCGTAGGCGGCTCGGTTTTCCGCGTTCGGCGCAATTGTCACACCGAGGCGCGAGAGCTGTGTCACCTCGGCCCAATCCGTCACGAGGCCCGCGCCGATGCCGGCAACGAACGCCGCCCCCACCGAAGATCCATGCGCATTGTCGAGCAGCGTCACCGGTGCCCCGAGCACATCGGCGGTGATCTGCATCCAGATGCGGCTGCGGCTGCCACCATCCGAGGCCACATAGCGCTGTGGGACGTGCCCGATCTCGCGCAGCACATCCATGTGGTGGCGGAAGCCATAGGCCACCGCCTCCAGCAGCGCGCGCCAGATATGGCCACGGCCATGGCCGAGACTGAGCCCGACAAACGTGCCGCGCGCCAGCGGATCGTGAATCGGTGTCTTCTCGCCGAGGAAATATGGCAGGCAGGTAAGCCCGTCCGCCCCCGGCGGCACGTCGGCCGCCAGTGCATCGAGCGCCGCGTGTGGCTTCTCCCCCATCGCACCCGTGGCGATCAGTTCGGCGAGCCAGTTGAGCGCCGAACCTGACGAGGCCATGCAGCCGTTGGGCGCGTAAAGTCCCGGCACGAGATGATAGTCGAGATAGAGCCTCGCGTCAGGTAGCGGCTTGTCGGTCGCGACGACGATGTCGCCGGCCCCGCCGAACTTGAGCAGGATATCGCCAGCATTGCTGATGCCGGCCCCCAATGCCGAAACGATATGGTCGGCGGCCCCTCCGAATACCGGCAGGCCCGTGGGCAATCCCGTCATGGCCGCGGCCTCTGCGGTCACGCGCCCCATCTGTTCGTGCGACACGCTGCGCCTCGGAACGGCGCTGCGTGGAATGCCAGCTAAACCCACAAGGTCATCGGCGATCCTGTGTGTCGCGAGGTCGGTGAAGCCAGCTTCGAGCGCCCAGTTCTGCTCGACGGCACGAATGCCGGTGAGGCGGTAGTTGATGAAGTCATACGACCCAAACACGGTTGCGATGCGTCCGAACACTTCCGGCTCATGTCGTCGGATCCACCGGAGCTTTGCCGCCACCAGCTGCTGGTTGATGCCGTTGCCGGTACGCTTGAGGAACGCTTCGGAATCGAGTTCATCAGACAGCTCCGCCACCTGCTCCCCGCAGCGGCCATCCGACTGCTGGATCGACGGCCTGAGCAGGCGACCCTCGGAATCGAGCAGAACCACGGCCGGAAGCATGCCGGTCGCGCAGAGGCCGGCAAGCGAGGCCGGGTCGAGCCCGGCCGTCACCTCCCGCAGCACCTCCTGGGTGTTGCGCCACCACTGCTCGGGGTCCTCTTCCGCCCACCCGGCTTCGGGTGATGAAAGATCGACCGGTCGGCTCGCGACGGCGAGGATTTCGCTCGGCAGCCGCACCGCCACCGCCATGGTCGAGGTCGTGCCGATGTCGAGGCCGATGACGATGTCTGGCGTGCTCATGGTCTATCCGTTCGGAAAACTAGTGCGGCTGCGGGGCGGGCGCGAAATGCACCTTGTCATAGGCATCGAGCGCCGCAAAATGCAGCTCCGCATCTTCGAGGAAGAGTCCACGGCTCAGGCCCGCAACAAG
>CAYPYV010000339.1:0-2400 GCA_964414845.1 uncultured Devosia sp.
GGAAATAGTGCTCGGCATGCTGCAGGTAATTCTCGGCCATGACGCTGTCGCCCGAGGACTGGGCGTCGCGGGCGAGCTGCAGGTATTTCTCGGCGATATGGGCGGCGTTGCCGCGCACCTTCACGTCGGGGCCATTGCTCTCGTAGTTGCGGCTCAACGGATTGCCGTGCTTGCGGCCGCCATTGTTGTTCCGTCCGCGAGAGCGGTTCTTGTTGTTCTGCTGGTTAGGTCTCATCGTCTCTTTTCAAGCCTTGGAAAAGATCTCTCAGGATCGGCCCATCGGCATTGGCGAATACGGCGGCGCATCAGATCGGGTGCGCGGGCCGGCAATCTCGCAACGCTCAATGCCGAAAGCTATCGCTGGTTGAACCACTTGTGGCCCATCAAGGCTGCCCGGGTCCTCGTCCGGGGATCGAACCTGCAACCTGCAGCTACGCCGATGAGCGGGTGGCCGTCACCCCGGCGCAATCATCTCGCACCATTGACAGCAGTCGGAAACTAGCCGGTTCGGCCCCGCATTCCAAGCACAAAATCGGTGTTTGTCAGCGGAGGGTAAACATCGATGGTGGATTGTCGTTCCCACGGCTCACGGATGACGGCCGGAAACCACCCGCTGGTGGCCCGAAAGGTCGCGCTCGACGGCAATTTCTTCAAATCCGGCCTGGTCGAACAATGCCACCACGTCACGGCCCTGATCGGAGCCGATCTCCACGATGAGCAAGCCGTCGGGCTCAAGGAAGGCCGGCGCCCGGGCGATGATTTCGCGATAGGGTTCGAGCCCGCTCGCGCCGCCATCGAGGGCAAGCAAGGGATCATGGTCGCGCACTTCGGGTGCAAGATCCGGAATTTCGTCCGACCGGATATAGGGCGGGTTCGACGTGATGACGGAGAAGCGCCGACCGAGCGGAATGGGCTCGTACCAGGAGCCCTGCGCAAGCCGCAGCCTGTCGAGCACGCCGAGCCGGAAGGCATTTTCGCGCGCCATTTCGAGCGCTCGTGGCGACAGGTCGGTAGCGTAGGCGCGCAGGTCGCCGAGCTCTGACAGGATGGCAATCGGTATGCAGCCGGTACCGGTGCCCAGATCGAGCAGCAGCGGCGCAGAGCGCTGGCTGAGTTCGGCGATGGCGCGTTCGACCAGCGCCTCGGTTTCCGGGCGCGGCTCGAGCGTCGCCTCGTTGAGATTGAAGCGCAGGCTCCAGAATTCACGCCAGCCGAGGATCCGGTGCACGGAAACTCCACCGAGCCGACGGGAGCAATAGGCGTTGAGCTCGGCCTCATCGGCAGGTGTGATGGGCTGCCGCTCGCGGTGGATGAGTTCGAGCCGGCCGAGGCGCAGAGCCGCTTCGGCGAGCAGGCGGGCATCGAGTTCGGCCGTGGCGATGCCACGCTCGGCAAAGCGTTCGCGCCAGAATCGCCACGCCTGTCCGATGGTCTTCAGTTGACCCCCTCCATGGCGGCGAGCTGGGCGGCCTGATGCTCGGTGACAAGCGCCGAGACGAGTTCGTCCAGCGCTTCGCCCGCGATCACCTTGTCGAGCTTGTAGAGGGTGAGATTGATGCGGTGGTCGGTGACGCGCCCTTGAGGGAAATTGTAGGTGCGAATGCGCTCCGACCGGTCGCCCGAACCGACCTGTTCCTTCCGCGCCTCGGACCGGGCCGTGTCGCGTGCGTCGCGCTGAGTCTCGTAGAGGCGGGCCTGCAGCACCTTCATCGCGGTGGCGCGGTTCTGGTGCTGGCTCTTCTGGCTCGCGGTCACGACGATGCCGGTGGGCAGATGCGTGATCCGCACGGCAGAATCGGTGGTGTTGACGTGCTGGCCGCCAGCGCCCGACGAGCGCATCGTATCGATGCGGATATCCTCCGGGCGGATATCGACGTCGATATCCTCGACCTCGGGCAGCACGGCGACGGTGGCGGCAGAGGTATGGATACGGCCCGAGCCTTCGGTCGCCGGCACACGCTGCACGCGATGCACGCCGCTTTCGAATTTAAGCCGCGCATAGACGCCCTTGCCGGAAATATTGGCCACCACTTCCTTGTAGCCGCCCATTTCGCCCGGGCTTTCCTCGAGCAGCTGGAAGCTCCAGCCCATCAAATCGGCATAGCGCTGGTACATGCGGAGGAGATCACCGGCAAAGAGCGCCGCCTCGTCGCCGCCGGTGCCGGCGCGCACTTCGAGGATGACCGACTTGTCGTCGGCGGCATCGCGCGGCAGCAAGAGAATGCGGATTTCGCTCTCGGCCCTTTCGATCTGCGGCTTCAGTTCCGCGATCTCGGCCTCGGCCATTTCGGCCATGTCCTTGTCGGCGGCCAGTTCCTCGGCGGAAGCGAGATCGGCAACGAGCTTGCGATAGGCAAAGATCGGCCGGACGATGGGCTCGAGCTCGGCATATTCCTTGGA
>CAYPYV010000340.1:0-2379 GCA_964414845.1 uncultured Devosia sp.
CCTCGCGCAGCTTCTTGTCGAGCGCGCCGAGCGGTTCGTCGAGCAGCAGCAGCTTTGGGCGCTTGGCGAGGGCGCGGGCGAGAGCGACGCGCTGCCGCTGGCCGCCGGACAGCTGGTGTGGCTTCCGCTGCGCATAGGGCTCGAGCTTGACGAGCTTCAGGAGCTCGTCGACCCGCGCTGCGATCTCCGCCTTGGGCAGGTGATCACGCTTGAGGCCGTAAGCGATGTTGTTCCACACGTTCATGTGCGGAAACAGCGCATAGGACTGGAACATCATGTTCACGGGCCGGTTATAGGGCGGCACCGTCGACATGTCCTGACCATCGATCTCGATGGTGCCGGAGGTCGGCACTTCGAAGCCAGCCAGCATGCGCAGCAGCGTCGACTTGCCTGAGCCCGACCCGCCGAGCAGGCAGAACAGCTCGCCCTTGTAGATGTCGAGCGACAGGTCGCTGACGGCGGCGACGTCGCCGAACTTCTTGGTGACGTTGCGGATGCGCACGAACGGCTTGGCGCTGGTATCGCGCCAGGGGCGGGTGTCGGCGGCGAGCTGGGGTTTCTTGGCCATCGGGAACCTGGGGTGCCTGATCGTCAGGAACAGGACGGGTAAACAGAAGGACGGGGCCCGAAAGCCCCGCCCGGTTGCTTTGAACTCAGTTGCCGGCCTTGATGCGCTGCCAGGCTTCGGTCAGGAGCTCGTCATAGTCAGGCGTATGTGCCTTGAGCGTGAACAGCTTTGCCGAGACTTCCGCCGTCGGGTAGATCGCCGGGTCGTTCTTGACCTCGGGGTCGATCAGGTCAAGCGCCGCCTTGTTGCCCGAGGCGTAGAACACATAATTGGTGTTCGCCGCAGCGATATCGGGACGCAGCATGAAGTCGATGAACTTGTAGGCGTTCTCGACATGCGGCGCATCGGCCGGAATTGCCATCAGGTCAAACCACTTGAGGGCGCCCTCCTTGGGGATGACGTAGTTGACCTTCACGCCGGCATTGGCCTCGTTGGCTGCATCGCGGGCGATGAACACGTCGCCCGAATAGCCGACCGACAGACAGACTTCGCCATTGCCGAGGTCGTCGATGTACTGGCTGGAGTTGAAGTAGCGCACATAGGGCCGGATCGACATCAGCAGGGCTTCGGCCTTCTTGAGGTCGTCGATCGACTCCGAGTTGGGGTCGAGCCCGAGATAGTTGAGCGCCGTCGCCATGATCTCGGCCGGGGCGTCGAGCAGCGTCACGCCGCAATCCTTCAGCTTCGAGACCAGCTCGGGCTTGAAGACGATGTCCCAGGTGTCAAGCGGCTGGTCGCCGAGGGCGGCCTTTGCCTTGTCCTCGTTATAGCCGATGGCCGTGGTGCCCCACATGTAGTCGACGGAATGGGCATTGTCCGGATCATGCGTGGCAGTCGCCGACATCACCTCGGGATCCATGTTCACGAGGTTGGGCAGCTTGGACTTGTCGAAGGGCAGGAACAGGCCCGCCGCCACCTGGCGCTCGAGGAAGAAGCCCGACGGCACCACGACGTCATAGCCCGAGCCGCCGGCGAGGAGCTTGGCCTCGAGCGTCTCGTTGCTGTCGAACACGTCGTAGTTCACCTTGATGCCGGTCTCGGCCTCAAACTTTGCGATCGTGTCTTCGGCGATATAGTCCGACCAGTTGTAGACATTGACGACATTGTCCTGCGCGACCACCGGTGCAGCGGTCAGCATGAGTGCAATGGCGGTGAGCAACTTCATCTTCATCAGAAAACGTCTCCTCGTGAGTTGGTCAGGCGGGGTTGGCGCCGGCCTCTTGCGGCCTGGCCATCAGGTGGGGGGAAACCGGACGGCAGAGGCGTGCAAGAATTCGACCGGTGCCGAAGGGGCGACCGGTCGCGGGCTGCTGGGAAACGGATATGCGGGAAGAAAGGCCAAGCGACGCGATGTTCGCGCCGGGAGAAAAACCGCTGGCAATGTGCCCGGAGCCGGGCTCCCATCGATCCGGAGGCTCCGGATCAACCAATGTTTCGCTCAGTGAAGTGACCCTTCCCGCTAGAGCCGCAAGCCGGGAACCTAGTGGCAAAATGCGAGGGGAGCAAGGGTTCCGCAGCCCCTGAATGGGCCGATATTGCCCTATGGTTGAGACCCAGGCTGCGACCCTTCGTCTCCCACCCCGCTATGGCTGCGATGCTGTTGCCATGCCGGGCTTTTGGGGCCATGACATGCGCCGATAAATCTCAGCTCGAAAGACCCGCCGTGAGCCTTGTCCCCCACCTTTCCATTGCCCCCGATGTCGCTGCCGCCCTCGATGCCGGCGCGCCCGTGGTGGCTCTCGAATCGACAATCATTACCCATGGCATGCCCTATCCGCAGAACCTGGAGATGGCGAAGAATGTCGAGAAGG
>CAYPYV010000341.1:0-2360 GCA_964414845.1 uncultured Devosia sp.
CGGCTTTCGCGGATCGGCTTGCCGTTATCGAGGGTTTCGAGCACGGCGAAGAGCCGGGAATGCTTCTGGATGAGCCGCGCGATAGCATAGAGGTACTTGGCGCGCTCGAAGCCGGAAAGCGCCGACCACGATGGGAAAGCCGCACGCGCCGCCTTCACGGCGGCATCGACATCGGCCGGCGTACCATCGGTCACCTGCACGAGCTCCTGCCCATTGGCCGGGTTGGTGGAGGCGAACGTCTTGCCGGGCGCGGTGAAGGCGCCATCGATGAAATGCCCGAACTTACGCCCATGCGCATCGAGCCAGGCCATGGCCATGTCACTTGCCTCCGGCGCCGGGCCATATTCGAGGGACGCGAAGATTTCAGCGATCTTGTTCATTTTCCCCTCCGGGGATTAGGCAATCGGCAACAGGCAATCGGCAATCGCGTGGCTCCGGCAAATCGATTGCCGACTGCCGATTGCCGACTGCCGCTCATCACACCATCGGCATCCGGTAGTCCGCCGCGTAGTGCCCCGTCAGCCCGTGCTCGAGCTGCCGTTCGATATCGGTCAAAAGCGACGAGGCGCCGAAGCGGAAGAGATGCGGCTCCAACCAATGCGTGCCGAGTTCTTCCTTCATGAGCGCCATATAGTCGAGCGCGAGCTTGGCGGACGCGATGCCACCCGCCGGCTTGTAGCCGATCTCGATGCCGGTTTCCTCGTGGAACCAGCGGATCATCCGCACCATGGTGAGCGAGGTGACGAGGTTGGCGTTGACCTTTTCCTTGCCGGTCGAGGTCTTGATGAAATCGGCGCCGGCCAGCATGCAGACGAGCGAGGCCTTGGCCACATTGGTCTGTGTCGCGAGTTCGCCCGTGCCAAGAATGGTCTTGATATGCGCATCGCCACAGGCCTCGCGCATGGCGCGCACTTCGTCGTAGAGCGCCTGCCAGTCGCCGCGCAGCACCATGCCGCGCTCGATGACGATGTCGATCTCGTTGGCGCCATCCTTTACCGAGGCCTCGATTTCGGCGAGGCGGGTGGAAAGCGGCGCGAGCCCGTGCGGGAAGGCGGTGGAGACGGCGGCGACATTGATGCCGGTGCCGGCAACGGCCTTCACCGCGGTCGCGACGAAGCTGTGATAGACACAGACGGCGGCCGGCCGGATGGTCAGGTCGCCAATGCCGAGCCCGTCGATGATATCCTGCCTGAGCGGGTGGCGTGCCTTGGCGCAGAGCCGCTCGACGCGGCCGGGCGTGTCGTCGGAATTGAGCGTCGTCAGGTCCATCAGGGTAATGGCCTTGAGCAACCAGGCGATCTGCCACTCCTTCTTCACCGAGCGGCGGGCGGGCAGGGTCGCGGCGCGGCGCTCGAGCGCCGAGCGGTTCATCCGCACGCGCTCGACCCAATCGAGATCGAGCGGGAAGCCCGGATTGCGGACATGGCCGGCGGCTGGAGCCACGGGCTTGGTTTCGGCCGGGGCCGGCTTTGCCGGCTTGTCGACGATCTTGAGTGTCATAGTGCCTCCACCAGTGCGGGGATCAGGGCCTTGAGCTTTTCGGCCCCCGTAACGGCCATCGTCTTGGTGTGCTCGTGGCTCAGGGTCTCGTCGGAAAGGCCTGCGCCCATATTGGTGATCGAAGAGCAGGCCCAGACCCGAAGGCCGAGCATGCGGGCGATGATCACCTCCGGCACGGTGGACATGCCCACCGCATCCGCCCCGAGCCGGATGGCCATGCGGATTTCCGCCGGGGTTTCGAAACTCGGTCCAGAGTACCAGAGATAGACGCCCTGGTTCAACGGAATGCCGAGGCGAGCGGCGAGCTCCACCGACTTCGTCCTGAGCGCCGGATCATAAGCGTTGGTCATGTTGACGAAGCGGCGGTCTGTCGGCTCGCCGATCAGCGGGTTGAGGCCGTTATAGTTGATGTGGTCGGCGATCAGCATCAGGCTGCCCGGGCCATTCTCGGGCTTCAGCGAACCGGCGGAATTGGTGAGGAGCAGCGTCCTGGCGCCAAGCGCCGCAACGGTCTCGATGGCGGGGCGCATGGCCGACGGATTGCCGTGCTCGTAATAGTGCTCGCGGCCGGTGAGCACCGCGATGCGCTTGCCGGAGAGCGTGCCGATCAACAGGTCGCGGCCATGGCCCGAGACGCCACCCGAGCGCGGAAAGCCCTCGAGTTCGGCATAGGGAATGGCGATGCGATCGGCGAGCGTGTCGCCCAGAGCCGACAGCCCGGAGCCCAGAACGAGCGCGGCATCGATCGTCACGTCACCCGCAATGGCGCGAATCCTGTCCGCTGCCTTGGTCATCCGAAAACTCCTCCAACAGCCCAGCCGCTCCTCAACGGCGAGGCACGGCACGGGGCACGGGCTTAG
>CAYPYV010000342.1:0-2313 GCA_964414845.1 uncultured Devosia sp.
CGTGCAACTTTTCCTGAAAGCGCTCTAGCGGCAAGGCGGGGGAAGCTGCGATGGCAGCGCAATAACCGAGAGCGTGACCGCTGCCGAGGTCGGGCCAGCGCGGTCAGCCCGCAGGCTCGCGCAGCACTTCCGAGGCCGGTCGCCGGCCTGCGGAACTGGTAGTGTGCGCGTGTTTCAGCTCGGCGCAGCGCGCGCCTGGCGTCGAAAGTCGCTGGGCGAGGTGCCATAGCGACGTCTAAAGCGGGTGGCGAAGTAGTAGGGGTCGGCAAAGCCGCACTGAAGCGCGATCTGGGAGACGCGCCAGGAGGACGAGCGCAGCATCTGAGCGGCGCGGGCAAGGCGTTCGGCCTCGATGTAATCCTGCGGGGGCAGGCCGAGTTCGGCGGTGAAGAGCACGGTGAACCGCGAGCGCGACAGCCCGACAGTCCGCGCGAGGGCGCCGATCTCGATGGGCTCCGCCAGTTGCTCGCCAATGAGGTCGACTGCCCTCAAGATGCGCGTGTCGCGGCGGGCAACGACCTGCAGCGGATTGATGGCATCGGCGAGGATCAACACGCGCTCGAGGCTGTTCATCGCCGCCGAAAGCCGCAGGCGCAGCGCGCCATTGGCTATCTCCACCATCCGGCGCAACTCTGGCTCAATGGCGCCAAGTGCGTCGCCAGCCGCAAGCCGCATGATGCCTGGCGCAAGCTCGGGCCAGCGCAGCCAGTCCATCCAGTCGGGCCGCGGCCGAAAGTGGCTCCAGACATTGACCCAGCTCCCGTCGTCCCTGAGGTGACCATATTCCTGCGCGGTATTGGGGCGGATGAGCAGCATGTCGCCGGGGCCGAGAACCGTGACGGTACCCGCGGCGCGGACATAGCCCTCGCCGCCCAGTGTGACCACGAGAAGCCAGTCGCTGGTGCCGGAGGGCCGGTAGCCGCGGCTTTCGGTGGGAGACTGGTACTGCAGGCCGCTGATGATCGGCGCGGCAGAAGGTGCCGGTGTTACGGGTATGATCGGGGTGTGCGACACCGGCACCCGCCATCAGCCTGCGAGACGCTCGAGACCGCGCCTGGCGCCGGGAGCGCGCGGCGTGATCGGTTGGAGAATGCGGCGCTGGGCGGGCGTAACCCGCGCCAGCAGTTCGTCGGAATAGCTGTAGCCGTAGCGCGTGTTGCCCCAGGTCGGTCCGTAGCGGAAGATCACCACGCGGCGCTCGCCCGGATTGATGCGCTTGGTGGCTCCGTGGGACAGCGCATCGACGAACATGAGGGCGTCGCCGGCCTTCATGTTCACCTCGATGGAGCCCTCGACCACTTCATCGTCGGCCTTCACGCGCTCATCCCAGGGTGTCGAGAAGAGCGGGTGCGCGATGTTGCTCTTGTGGCTGCCCGGCAGAATGCGGGTACCACCGTCGCCGGGGCCGATATCGGTAAGGGCGAGCAGGATGTTGACCTGCGCGCAGCGGAACCGGCCGTTGATGAAATTGTACTGGTTGCGGACCACGCCATCCTGGCCGCCCGAATGCATCGGGAAGTAGCCGCCGCTGCGTCGGATGGAGGCGAAGCACTCATCGATGAACAGGCCTTCGACATAGGAGCCCTCTTCGCCGCAATAGCGCTTCAGCCGATCGATCCAGGAGGGGTGGTCGATGAGGCGCTCGAAGGGCTCGCCGGCTTCGACGATGTTCTGGAGTTCGACACCGGCATGGCCATGATTGTCGAGCCGCTGCACATTGCCCCACCACTCGCCGAACTTGAGATCGGGGAACGCGTCGAAAGCCTGGTTGAGGGCCGCGACGTGAGCCTTGTCGATGGCATTCTCAAGGATGAGATAGCCGCGAAGGTCGAAGAGAAAGTCGTTGAGGTCGAACTGGGGCATGGCGCATCCTCCCTTTGATGATGATGCGACATTAGGCGGCCAAGTGCCAGCGAACCATGCGGTCGCGTTGGAAAGACCTTTGCTGATGTTCTGCGGTGACAGCCGCCGGAGCAGCCCCCTCAGCCCTTTACCGCACCGCCCGCCAGCCCCTTATCCGGACATACCGATGGAGTTCGGCTCCCCGACCTCACCCGAAACCTGCTCGCGGCGCGCGCGTTTCCTCAGCCACCACCCTTCAGGCGGGCGATCCGCGCCCGCGCCCGATCGGCCTGTTCAGAATAATAGGCGGCATTAGGCGCATGCCCGGCAGATTCGAAGGTGGCGCGTGCCAGGTCAATCTGGTCCAGCGCCTCTGTGGCGAGGGCCAGGTCCTGGCGGCGCTCGGCGAGCACCCCGAGTGCGACACCCTGATTACCCAGCGTCATCGCCCAAGCGAGCGGCACGCGTGTG
>CAYPYV010000343.1:0-2291 GCA_964414845.1 uncultured Devosia sp.
TGCATCGCGAGGATGATGCCGGTGACGATCTGCACCACGAGCATGAAGGCGAGGATGGCGCCGAAGGTCCACCAGTAGTTGAGGTTCTTCGGCGTCGGGAAATCCATCATGTGGGTCTTCGACCACCTGATGATCGGCAGGCGGTCGTCGAGCCACTTCTCGACGGCGCTTCCGGGGACGTAGCTGGATTCGTGACTTGCCATCTGAGCGGCCCCTTAACCGATCTTCACCTTGGTGTCGGACAGAAACTCATAGGGCGGCAGCACCAAATTCTTGGGCGCCGGGCCCTTGCGGATCCGCCCTGCAGTATCGAACTGCGAGCCGTGGCACGGGCATGCCCATCCATTGTACTCGCCCGACTCGCCAACAGGAATGCAGCCCAGATGCGTGCATGCGGCCTTCATGATGAGCCACTGCTCGTGCCCAGGCTTGGTACGCTGCTCGTCGGTTTCCGGATCCTTGAGCTCGGCCAGCGGCACAGCCTTGGCCTCGTCGATCTCTTTCTGGGTGCGATACCGGATGAACAGCGGGCTTCCGCGCCACATGACCTTGATCGACTGGCCTTCCTGAACGCTGGACAGGTCAACCTCGATGCTCGCAAGAGCCAGAACCGACGCGTCGGGGTTCAGCTGATTGATCAGCGGCCATGCAACCCCGGCCACGCCTACGGCGCCAACGGCACCCGCAGCGATGTAGAGAAAATCGCGCCGCCCCGGATTGGGGACATCCTCGTGTTCAAGTTTGGATTGGGTCGCCAAGGTTCGGTTCCGTCCGTTGCTGTCTATCGCGATTTCGCCCCCGCCCGCCACGCCCCATGCAGCGCGCCAAAAGGCGCACGCGCCCCGCGACGGCGCGTGAATTTGGCGTTCTTTTGGCACTATGCTCCCCGATTGTCCAGCCGCTCGCGGGCTGACTTTCCGCCGCTGCGACACTATAGCAACGCTGGCGCAACACCTCGGAGGAAGCTGCGGAAATGCCCGTGGAGCTTGCACTTTACCAGCCGGACATTGCCCAGAACACCGGCACGCTGCTGCGGCTCGGCGCGTGCCTCGGCGTGCGGGTGCATATCATCCATCCAACGGGATTTCCATTTTCCCGCCAGAATCTGAAGCGCGGTGCGCTCGACTATTTCGAGGAGGCCGAGTTTACCGAACATGACAGCTGGGCGGATTTCGACCGCTTCCGCCGTGAGTCGGGCCGGCGGCTCGTGCTGCTCACCACCAAATCCAGCGGCTCGATGTATCATGCGCGGTTCGAGCCGAACGATATTCTGATGATGGGCCGGGAGAGCGCCGGCGTGCCCGACGCCGTAGCCGAGGCGGCGGACCTCAGGATCCGCATTCCCATGCGACCACAAATGCGCTCCCTCAACGTGGCGGTGGCGGCCAGCCTCGTGCTAGGGGAGGCTTTGAGACAGACCGGATATTTCGAAGCGCTGACATGAGCCTGCCCGAGGACATTGAATCAAAGAAGCAAGCGGCCTCGGCCTGGTTCCGGCAATTGCGCGACGCGCTATGCGCGAGTTTCGAGGCGCTGGAGGATCGGCTCGCCGGTCCGGGTGCCGACCGGCCGGCCGGTCGCTTCGAGCGAGAAACCTGGTCGCGTGCCGACCACACCGGCGCGCCCGGTGGCGGCGGCGAGATGAGCATGATGCATGGCCGGGTCTTCGAGAAGATCGGCGTCCACATCTCGACGGTCTACGGGCAGTTTTCGCCCGAGTTTGCCAAGCAGATGCCAGGCACCGAGGAAGGGGCGAGTTTCTGGGCCTCGGGAATCTCGCTCATCGCGCATCCGATGAATCCGAACGTTCCGGCCGCCCATATGAACACGCGCATGGTGGTGACCGGCAAGCAATGGTTCGGCGGCGGCGGTGACCTGACGCCGGTGCTCGACCGGCGGCGGACACAGGACGACCCCGATTCGGTGGCCTTCCACGACGCCATGCGGCGCGCCTGCGAGGCGCATGCCGATATCGTCGACTACGGACGCTACAAGCAGTGGTGCGACGAGTATTTCTGGCTGGCGCACCGCAAGGAGCCGCGCGGGATCGGAGGCATTTTCTATGACCACCACAATTCCGGCGACTGGCAGAAGGATTTTGCCTTCACGCAGGATGTCGGCCGGGCCTTCCTCGACGTTTATCCGGCGCTGGTGCAAGCCAACATGGAGAGCCCATGGACCGAGGCCGACCGGGACGAGCAGCTGGTGCGGCGTGGGCGCTATGTGGAATTCAACCTGCTCTATGACCGCGGCACGACGTTCGGATTGAAGACTGGTGGCAATGTGCACTC
>CAYPYV010000344.1:0-2255 GCA_964414845.1 uncultured Devosia sp.
ACGATATCGAGGAAAAGCGCCCGACCGTGCAGGTCGGCGACCCCTTCACCGAAAAGCGCCTGCTCGAGGCCTGCCTCGAACTGATGCAGACGGGCGCCGTCATCGCCATCCAGGACATGGGTGCGGCGGGCCTCACCTGCTCCGCGGTCGAAATGGGCGCCAAGGGCGACCTCGGCATCGAGCTCGATCTCGACAAGGTGCCGGTGCGCGAAGACGCCATGACGCCCTACGAGATGATGCTCAGTGAAAGCCAGGAGCGCATGCTCATGGTGCTGCATCCCGAGAAGGAAGCCGCGGCCCGCGCCGTGTTCGAAAAGTGGGAGCTGGATTTCGCCACCGTCGGCAAAACCACCAACGATCTGCGCTTCCGTGTCCTCTGGAAGGGCGAGACCGTGGCCGACCTGCCGATCAAGGATCTGGGCGACGAGGCTCCCGAATATGATCGGCCATGGGTCGCCCCCAAGGTGCCCGCGCCGCTCGCCTCCGACGATATCCCGCAGATGGACGTGGCCGATGCGCTGCTGCGCCTGCTCAACTCCGCCAATTCCTCGTCGCGCCGCTGGGTCTACGAGCAATATGACACGCTGATCCAGGGCAACGGGTTGCAGCTGCCCGGCGGCGATGCCGGCGTCATCCGCGTCGAGGGCCACCCCACCAAGGCGCTGGCCTTCTCCTCCGATGTCACCCCGCGCTATTGCGAGGCCGACGCCTATGAGGGCGGCAAGCAAGCCGTCGCCGAATGCTGGCGCAACCTCACCGCCACTGGCGCTGAGCCGATCGCGCTCACCGACAACCTCAATTTCGGTAATCCCGAACGCCCGGAGATCATGGGCCAGTTCGTCCACGCCATCAAAGGCATCGGCGAAGCCTGCCGCGCCCTCGAGTTCCCCATCGTGTCGGGCAATGTGTCGCTCTACAACGAAACCAATGGCCGCGGCATCCTGCCCACCCCCACCATCGGTGGCGTCGGCCTCATCCCCGACGCCTCGAAGATGGCGCGCATCGGCTTCGCCGCGCCAGACCAGGCCATCGTCCTGTTCGGCGCACCCGACTGGTGGGGTACGCATCTGGGGCAATCCATCTATCTGCGCGACATTTTCGGCCGCCGCGACGGCACGCCGCCCAAGGTCGATCTCGCGCTTGAAAAGAAAGTCGGCGATCTGGTCCGCATCCTGATCCGCGACGGCGTCGCGACCGCGGTGCACGATCTCTCCTCGGGCGGGCTCGCGCTCGGCCTCGCGGAAATGGCGATGGCCTCGGGCATCGGCGCGACCGTCAACCAGCTCGATGGCGGCGATCCGATCCCGCTGTTCTTCGGCGAAGACCAGGGCCGCTACCTCGTCACCATGAGCCGCGACAACCTCGAGCGCTTCTACGAGGAGGTCTATCCCTATGCTGGCGTCTTCGCGCCATGGATCGGGGTGACCGGCGGCACGAGCCTCAAGCTCGGCGAAGCGCGCCCGGTTGAAATCGCCGAACTGAAAGCGGCTTACGAGAGTTGGTTCCCGAACTACATGAAGGGTGAGGTCGCCTAAGGAGGCCGCGATGGTGGACTTTCCGGCCAACCCCCGGGAGCGTGAGGGCTTCGATCTTGTCTTCTCCGACGAGTTCGGCGGGACTTCGCTAGATCGTAGCAAGTGGCTCCCGAATATGCTCCCACACTGGAGCACGCTTGAGGCATCAGTTGCGGATTATCGGCTTGGAGATGGTCTCCTGACGCTCCAGATCGACAGCAATCATCAGCGGTGGCGTCCGGGCGGGGACCGGGCGTCCAACCTCTCGACCGGGCAGTTTTCCGGGATGCTCGGATCGGCCGAGGGTCAGTTCAACTGGGACGGAACACTCCGCGTCACCACCGAGGTTCCCGAGTTTCGCGGCTACCTGCCCCGGTTCGGCTATTTCGAGACGCGCCTCCGCTCGTCGCCGGTGCATGGCTACCACACGGCGCTGTGGCTCATCGGGTTCGACGCGGCCGAAGCCGGTGAAATCCGAGCCTTCGAAATCCATGGCAAGAATATCGGGCGCGACCGTTCGCGCGTCGATTACGGCATTCTCAAGTGGTCCGATCCGACGCTGGTCGAAGAGCTCTACGAGGACTGGCTGCCCATCGATGCCGCGGCGTTTCACGTCTACGGGCTCGAATGGACGCCCTCACATGTGGATTTCTACGTCGATAACCAGCTGGTCCGCCGCATCCACCAGTCGCCGCAATACGAAATGCAGTTCATGCTCGGCATCTACGAGCGTCCGCACGA
>CAYPYV010000345.1:0-2234 GCA_964414845.1 uncultured Devosia sp.
GCCCGTTGGGCTCAGGCCCGATACCGCATGGCGTCGACGAAGAGCTGGAAGGCAGCCGAGTGCTGCCGGCTGGGGTAGTAGAGGTGGTAGCCCGCGAAGGTGGGCATCCAGTCGCCGAGCACCTGGACGAGGCGACCGGCAGCGATGTGGTGCAGCACCATCTCCTCGGGAATGCAGGCAAGGCCGTGGCCGGCAAGGCAGGCGGCGAGCACATGCGTCGAGCTGTTGAACGCCAGCTGCCCTTCCACGCGGGCGTTGACCTTGCGCCCCTGCTTCTCAAACTCCCAGGCATAGAAGCCGCCATAGGTGATAAGCCGCAGGTTGATGCAGCGATGGCCGGTCAGATCCCCGGGCTCCATTGGGACTGGGTGCGTCTCGAAATAATCGGGCCGCGCCACCACGGCCATGCGCCAGTCGGGCGCGATGCGGGTGGCGATCATGTCGCGCGCCACCTGCTCGCCGAGCCGCACCCCGGCATCGTAGCCGGCCTCGACGATATCGATCAGTCCATTCTCGGCATCGACCTCGACCCGGATATCCGGATATCGGCGGGCGAACTCGTCGATCCTGGGCCACAGGACAGAGCTGAGGGCGTGCTCACCAGCATTGATGCGGATGGCGCCGGTCGGACTGTCGCGGAAGCTGCCCAGCCCCTCGATGGCGGCAGCGATCGCATCCATGCTCGGCCCCACTTCGTCGAGAAGCTTGCGCCCGGCCGCGGTTGGCGCAACGCTTCGCGTCGTGCGATCGAGAAGCCGCACGCCCAGTCGTTGTTCCATAAGCCGGATCGTGTGGCTCAGCGCGGATTGCGAGACACCGAGCACGGCGGCCGCCCGCGTGAAGCTCCGCTCGCGCGCCACCGCGAGGAACGCCGCCAGGTCGCGCGTGTCGACGCCGTAATTCATGAATTCACCTCATGAGACTTAGCGGACTTTAGCGGATTATCGCAGCAGCGGAAGCGGGTAGTGTGTGGTTCACATCCAACGGGAGATCGCAGATGCACACCCGCAAGCTCGGCACACTCGGCCTCGAAGTCTCCGCCATCGGCTTTGGCTGCATGGGCATCAGCCAATCCTATGGCGAGCCGCTTCCCCTGGCGGAGGGTGTCAAGCTGATCCGCGACGCCTATGAGCGCGGCATCACCTTCTTCGATACCGCCGAGGTCTATGGCCCCTACAAGAACGAGGAAGTGGTGGGCGAAGCGCTCGCTCCCATTCGCGACAAGGTGGTGATCGCCACCAAGTTCGGCTTCGATATCGATGGCAGCGGCGTGCCGGACAGCCGGCCGTCGCGGATACGGCAGGCCGTGGAAGGCTCGCTCAAACGCCTCCGCACCGACCGGATCGACCTGCTCTACCAGCACCGCATCGACCGCAATACGCCGATCGAGGACGTGGCCGGCACGGTCAAGGAGCTGATCGTCGAGGGGAAGGTGCTGCATTTCGGCATGTCCGAGGCAGGCGTCGCCAATATCCGACGGGCCAATGCCGTGCTGCCGGTGACGGCGCTGCAGAGCGAGTATTCGCTGATGTGGCGCGAGCCAGAGGAACAGATCCTGCCGGTGCTCGAAGAGCTCGGCATCGGCTTCGTGCCGTTCAGCCCGCTGGGCAAGGGCTGGCTCACCGGCACCATCGACCAGTCGACTACGTTCCTGCCCAAGGATTTCCGCAACACCGTCCCGCGCTTCGACCCGGAGAACCGGGCCGCGAACCAGAAGCTGGTCGATACCGTGCGCCGCATCGCCGCTGACAAGGGCATCACGCCTGCCCAGCTGGCGCTCGCCTGGGTGTTGGCGCAAAGGCCGTGGATCGCGCCGATCCCCGGCACCACCAAGCTGCACCGGCTCGAGGAGAATATCGCGGCCGCCTCAGTAGAAATGAGTGCCGCTGACCTCGCCGAAATCGAGCAGGCGATATCCGGCATCGAGATCAAGGGTGACCGCTATTCTGGCGTGAACCTGGCCCGGATCGACCGCTGAACGATGGCGGCGACGACCGCAAACCGACCCGCCATGACAAACGGGCCAAAGCGTCCGGGCTGGCCGATGCCGATCGAGGCGAGGCCGAATGCGCGCCGGTGGATAGGTTTCCGGCATGGCCGGTTCACCTGCGCAGGACGCTTTCGAGTGCCGGATCCATCCCGCTGACAGAGATCGTCCCCTGGACCAGCGGATACTGAAGCGGATGCCTATCGCGCAGCCGGAAAGGAAACAGTGGCGACAAATCCTTGGCCGG
>CAYPYV010000346.1:0-2203 GCA_964414845.1 uncultured Devosia sp.
GCTCCAGGCGCTCCTTCTCACGCGACAGGAGCAGCAGCTCCTTCTTGGTGAAGCCCGACTGGCCTTCGCCGAGTTGGCCTTCGAGCTCGCGCAGGCGAGCGATCGAGTGCGAAATGGTCTGCCAGTTGGTCAGCGTGCCGCCGAGCCAACGGGAGTTGACGTAGTACTGGGCGGACTGGCGCGCAGCTTCGGCAACGACCGGAGCAGCCTGGCGCTTGGTGCCGACGAACAGAACGCGGCCGCCGTCAGCGACGGTGTCCGAGATCAGCTGGAGGGCGCGCTGCAGGGCCGGAACGGTCTGCGACAGATCGAGAATGTGGATGTCGTTGCGCACGCCGAAGATGTAGCGTTCCATCTTCGGGTTCCAGCGGTGCTTCTGGTGGCCGAAGTGAACGCCGGCCTCGAGCAGCTGACGCATGGAGAAATCGGGCAATGCCATTGTAATGGCTCCTTTCCGGTTATTGCCGCCGCGGAGCCGTGCGGCGGTTTCCCGCCACCGGATGGAGCGCCAGACAGGCCGGCCTCATGCTCCGCGTGTGAACTACGCCCCTCTTGGAGCGCGCCGGCCATATAGGGGGTTTTGCACAGCCTGACAAGCCGCACCGTTCAGTGCCGCTCCCCTTGGCGCTGGATTACCCGCACATTCCGCGAATCCGCGATATAGAGAACCCATGTCGCGCCCTGCCCTGCTTGATCCGCTGTTTCGCTCGCTGGCCTCGGTAAAGGGCATCGGCCCGCAGTTCTCGGCGCTGCTGTCGCGATTTTTCGGAGCGCCCGACGGACAACAGGCCATCGTGCTCGACCTGCTGTTCCACATGCCTTCGGGCATTATCGACCGCAGCAAGATCACAAACATCTCGGGCGCGGTGCACAATCAGATCGCAACGCTGAAGCTGCATATCGACCGCCACCAGCCACCGCCCAAGGGCAAGCCGCAGGTGCCGCATCGGGTGTTCGCCCACGACGAGACGGGCGAGATTCAACTGGTCTATTTTCGCGCGCAGGGTGGCTGGGTCGACAAGCTGCTGCCAGTGGGCGAAGATGTCTATGTGTCGGGAACCATCGGCTTCTTCGCCGGCGAAAAGCAGATCACCCACCCTGACTACGTCGTGCCCTCGACCAAGCTCGACGCCTTGCCACTGGTGGAACCTGTCTATCCGCTCACCCACGGCCTGAGCGCCAAGGCGCTCATCAAGCTGGTCCGGCAGGCGGTGACCTGGGTGCCGGAGCTGCCCGAATGGATCCCGGCGGAACGGCTGACCCAATTCAAGTGGTCAAGCTTCCGCGCCGCGCTGACCACAGCGCATGTGCCTGCCCGGCCTGAAGAGGCGCAGCTTTGGGGGCCGGCCCGCATGCGGCTGGCCTATGACGAGTACCTTGCGGGGCAGCTCGCGCTGCTGCTGGTGCGCTCGGAATTGGTCGCACCGCGCGGCATCGCTCGCACCTTCACCGGCGAGATCACCGAACAAGTAACCGCAGCATTACCCTATAGGCTTACGGACGGGCAGATGGCGGCTGTCGATGACATCCGGCGCGATCTGGCCGCACCCGAGCGCATGTCGCGTCTGCTGCAAGGCGACGTTGGGGCTGGCAAGACTGTTGTGGCGCTGATGGCGATGGCCGCGATGGCCGAGAGCGGAGCGCAATCGGCGCTGATGACGCCTACCGAGATTCTCGCCGCCCAGCACTATCGAAGCCTCAAGCCCATCTGCGAGACCGCCGGCCTCGGCATCATACTGCTCACCGGCAAGATGGCTGCGGCGGACAGGCGCGTTGCCCTGGAAGCCATCGCCTCGGGTGAGGTCGCCATCGTCGTCGGCACACATGCTTTGTTCCAGTCTGGGGTGGAGTTCCGTAACCTTGGACTTACCGTTGTCGACGAACAGCATCGCTTCGGCGTGCATCAGCGGCTCGCCCTCAGCGAGAAAGGCGCGCATGCCGATCTCCTCGTGATGACGGCCACCCCCATTCCCCGTACGCTGGTACTCACGCATTTCGGCGACATGGCCGTGTCGATACTGCGCGAAAAGCCGCGCGGAAGACAGCCGATCGACACTGCCGTGCTGGCGATCGGCGAATATGGCCGCGTGGTTCAGCGGCTGCGGGCCCGCATCGCCGAAGGGGCCCAGGCCTTCTGGGTCTGTCCGTTGGTCGAGGAGAGCGAGGTCATCGACCTCGTATCGGCCGAGGACCGTGCGGCGGA
>CAYPYV010000347.1:0-2196 GCA_964414845.1 uncultured Devosia sp.
GCGGAAACCCCGTGATTTGACATAGATCAAGGCCGGAGCGGAAGTGGAAAGGGCGTGTTTTGAGCCATGGCAGCGGTCAGGGCGCGCGGACGCATCCGGCGGCCGAAGCCATCGGGATCGAGTGGAGAATGCGAGCGATCTGGCGGGGCTTCGAGCCCACGCGGTTAGTCTGCAGATGAAAAGAGCCCTAGCCATTCGAGCGCAGCTCTCATGGCCTCCTTTCCTCGCAAAGCCCCACCGGGGCTTTGCGTTCGGCTTCGCCGAACCGGCTACGGAGTCCCGCCGGATCACCGAAGGTTTGTGACCTTGGGGCGAGGGACCGTTTCGGAACACCACGGCGCGCAATGAAGCACAGTCCCGCAGCGCCCTTTCCGGCTGCTGACCCTTTCGGCCCGCCCCGGAGCGACCCCCAGAGCCTTCGGCTGGACCACCGACCGTTCGTCGCGACCGCGCCCGCGTGATCCATGCGGGGCAGTATAGGGCAGGTTTTGGGTGCGGGGATAAGTTTGGGAACCGGTTGTGACCCCTCCCCGAGCCCTCATCGTGAGCTTTCTCAGCGTGAGCCTGTCGAACGACGAACCACGAAGGGCGGAAGCGCGATGCGGGCAAGCTCGTTACGCCTGGCGGCGATATGCAATTAGGACCGGTTTGGAAGAAGTGGGGCGCTTAGCCTTGCTGTGGGATGGAAACTGGCACCGGTGTGTTAAAGCAGGTAGAAGGGTGGAGGTGGGAGCCAGCCGCTGGCACGGCCCTTATGTGCCCTTGTTCGGGATCACCTGCTCGTCGAGAGCGCCAAGGTCGCTTGGCAACTTGTCGTTGCCGGTTGCGATGCCGTTGACGCTGAGCATATAGGCGACGAGATCGGTATAGGTGTCTTCGCCGAGCGTTGCCGGCCGTGAGGGTGGCATCCGGTCATGCGTAAGTCGCCAGAGTGCGCCCACACTCTTGCCACGCCAGCGGCTGTCGAACACCGGCCCTGCGAGTGGCGGGCCATAGGAGCCCTTCAGCGCAGCCCCATGGCAGGTTACGCAGCCAGCAGCATAAGCGACCTTCCCGCGAAGGGCCTGTTCGGCAGTGAAGCTCACGGGCTGTCCCGTCGTTGCTGCGGGCGCTGACTGGTTGTCAGATGCCGGCGCTACCGGTTTCGTCTCGGCCGGCGCGGCGCTTTTCGAGTCGTAGGTGAAGGCGAGAATTGCGCCGGGATTCATCATGGTCGTGGTGGTACCGCCGGTATTTGACTCGGCAAGCCCGCCGGGATCGGTCGCAATGTAGATGGTCTGCCCATCGGGGCTCAGTGCCACGTCGCGGAAGCGGTTCTCGGACTTGAAATAGCGCGCCATGGGGCCGCGCAGCGCCTTGCCGCTCTGGTCGAGCGGCAGCACGTAGAGCGAGCCACGCTTGAGTGCGGTCACGAGCAGGGAATGTTCGAAGCCGGAGATCGGGTTGAATTCTGGCTCGTAGACCTCGATACTTGAAGCCGCGACCGTCGGCCAGCAGATGAAGTCAATACCGCCACACGCAGGATCCGAGAAGTTCCAGTCTGACGGCACAGTGAACATCGTCGCGAGCGGATCAACCATCGGCTCGTTCCAGTCAGTCTCCTCCTCTGTCGGCACCGACGGGTCGATGACGAGGTCGGAGAACGTCAACTGTTCGCAAGGCGTCGTCGCATCCGACCATCGGGCATATTGATAGGCCTTATCGTCGCGATAGCCTGCGACATGTGGCCAGCCGTAATTGCCACCCGCCACAAGGATATTCACCTCGTCATCGGTCTTCGGGCCCTGCTCGGACCCATATAGCGTCCCGTCTGGTCCGAAGGCGATGCCCTGCATGTTGCGGTGACCAAGGGTGAAGACATGGCTCTTGACGCCATTGAGCGTCGGATTGTCGTCGGGTATGGAGCCATCCGTGTTGAGACGGAGCACCTTCCCCTGGTAGGCGATCCAGTCCTTGTTGCCCACTTCGGCGTTGGTGGGCAGCCGCTGCGCTTCGATGGGAATGCACCAGTTTCCAAGCTGGTCCTTACCGCCATCTCCGATCGTGTAGTAGAGCTTCCCGTCAGGACCATATTTCAGCCGGCCGGAATTGTGATCGTTCTTGGCGGGCATGGCGGTGATCAGATCGAGCGGATCGGATAGCGTGCCGGAGGCCTTGTCGTAGGTCAGCCGGACGATCTTTACCCACAGGTCGTGA
>CAYPYV010000348.1:0-2180 GCA_964414845.1 uncultured Devosia sp.
TCAGCCCGTCGATCCGGAACGCGAGCGCGAGCCCGAGGCTCGGTACCCAGTTCAGGGCAAGAACGAGCGACGGCGTATCGGAAAGCCCCGGCACCAGCAGCAGCAGCGCAAACAGCCCTGCGAGCCCCATCAACGCCGCGATCCAGCCGATTGCGCCCCTCACCCAGCGCTCAAGCGCGGCAAGCGGCCACGCCATGACGATCGGCAACCCGATCGCGAGGAGCAGCGCGTAAATGCCGATGATGTCGCGCGTTGCCTGCACCGAGCCTCCCTGTCCCCCACAAAGCGGATTCGCCCTGCCGCTACTTTAGGGGCTGAGGCGAAGGCAACAAGCAAAACCGGCCGGGATGCGACACAGCGCGCGCCGAGACCACAGCTTTGTGGTTGCGCCATACGGCAATAGCGGCCCCGCATCGCACGCGCCGCCCCCTTCCCGCACGCGCCCGGAGCCTTTATCTAGCGCACACCTTCCACCGGATGCCCCTCATGCCCACGCCCCCCGTCGCCCCGCAGCACCCGCACGCCACCACCCATCACGGCATCACGCGGAACGACCCGTATCACTGGCTGCGGGCCGAGAACTGGCAGGAGGTGTTCGAGGCGCCCGAGACGCTGCCCGCCGCTATCCGCGCCTATCTCGACGCCGAAAATGCCTGGGTGAAGGCGGGTTTCGAGGAGCCAAAGGCCGCGCTCATCGAGGCGATCTACAAGGAGATCCGCGGCCGCATCAAGGAAGACGACAGCGGCATTCCCTCCAAGGATGGCCCATTCGCCTATAACGAGCGCATGGAAGAGGGGAAGCAGTATCCCGTGCTCGTCCGCACGCCGCGCGATGGCGGCCCGGAAGAAATCCTGCTCGATTGCAATCTCGAAGCCGGAGACAGCTATTTCGGCTTCGGCGGCGGCGACCACGATCCGTCGCACCGCCTTCTCGCCTGGAGCGCCGACCGGCAGGGCTCGGAATTCTACACGCTCCACATCCGCGACCTCGCGACGGGCAAGGACACTGGCGAGGTGCTCGAAAACATCGCGGGCGGCGGCGTCTGGTCGGCGGATTCCGCCGCGCTCTACTATACCGAATATGACGACAACCACCGGCCGTATCGCGTCCGCCGGCATGTGCTCGGCACGCCGCAATCCGATGACGCGATCGTCTACGAGGAGGCCGATCCGGGCTTCTTCGTCGGCGTCGACGAGACGCTGAGCCGCAACTACATCGTCATCAATGCGCATGACCACCAGACTTCGGAAGTCTGGCTGATCGACGCGCGAAAGGGCGGCGCGCCCTTCTGCGTCGCGCCGCGCAAGCCGAACCGCGAGTATGACGTCGAGGATCGCGACGGCACCTTCTACATCCTGACCAATGATGGCGACGCAGAGGATTTCAAGCTCGTCGCCGCGCCCGCCTTCGCGCCCGGGCCCGAGAATTGGGTGGATTTCGTGCCGCACCGCCCGGGCGTGCTGATCCTCGATTTCATCGTGCTCAAGGATTACCTCATCCGCTTCGAGCGCTTCGAGGGCCTGCCGCGCATCATCGTGCAGAGCTTTTCAGGCGGCGACGAATGGGCCGTGGCCTTCGACGAAGAGGCCTATGCGCTCGGCATGTCGGCAGGCTACGAGTTCGACACCACCACCATCCGCTTCACCTATTCCTCGCCCACCACCCCGTCCGAGACCTATGACCTCGATCTCGCGACGGGCGCCCGCACGCTTCTCAAGCGGCAGGAAGTCCCCTCGGGGCACGACGCGGCCCTCTACGACACCGCGCGCGTCTTCGCCCCCGCGCCCGATGGCGAACTCGTGCCGATCACGCTCCTCTACAAGCGCGGCCTCGCGCTCGATGGCTCCTCGCCGCTCCATCTTTACGGCTATGGCGCCTATGGCATGGCCATGCCGGCCGGCTTCTCCGTCTCGAAGCTCAGCCTCGTCGATCGCGGCGTCATCACCGCCATCGCCCATATCCGCGGCGGCATGGAAAAGGGCTATCGCTGGTACCGCGAGGGGCGGCACGAGAAAAAGCCCAACAGCTTTACGGACTTCATCGCGGCCGCCGAATTCCTCATCGACGAAGGCTATACCGCAAAGGGCAAGATCGTCGCCGAAGGCGGCTCGGCCGGTGGCCTCCTGATGGGCGCCGTCGCCAATCTCCGGCCCGATCTCTTCTCCGGCATCGTCGCCGA
>CAYPYV010000349.1:0-2167 GCA_964414845.1 uncultured Devosia sp.
AGGACGGCCGCGTGGTCAAGGGCGTGCAGTTCGTCGACCTGATCGATGCCGGCGATCCGGTGGAAGCGGCCATCGCCTATGACGCGGCGGGGGCGGACGAGCTGACCTTCCTCGATATCACCGCGAGCCACGAGAACCGCGAAACGATTTTCGACGTGGTGGCGCGCACCGCCGAGCACTGCTTCATGCCGGTGACGGTGGGCGGCGGCGTGCGGAAGCTCGAGGATATCAGGAAGCTGCTGCTCGCGGGCGCCGACAAGGTGTCGATCAATTCGGCGGCGGTGAACGACCCGGACTTCATCGCGCGGGCCGCCGACAAGTTCGGCGACCAGTGCATCGTCGTCTCGGTCGATGCGCGGCGCCGGCAGATTCAGGCGCCGGGCCAGCACAATCGCGACGAGTGGGAAATCTATACCCATGGCGGCCGCAACGCGACCGGCATCGACGCGGTGGAATTCGCGGTGAAGATGGTCGAGCGCGGGGCAGGGGAGCTGCTCGTCACCTCGATGGACCGTGACGGCACGAAATCCGGTTTCGATCTTGAACTGACCCGCGCGATTGCGGATTCGGTGCATGTGCCGGTGATCGCCTCGGGCGGCGTCGGTACGCTCGATGACCTGGTGGCGGGCGTGAAACAGGGCCATGCGAGCGCCGTGCTCGCCGCCTCGATCTTCCATTTCGGCACTTACACAGTGGGCGAAGCCAAGCGCTACATGGAGGCCCATGGCATTCCGATGCGCCACGACACTGATCCGGAGCTGAGCTGATGGGCTTTACCCTCGAAGACCTCGACGGGCGCGTCGCGACCCGCGCCGCCGCCTCCCCGGACGAGAGCTATACGGCGAAGCTGATCGCCGCCGGCATCGAGCGCTCGGCGAAGAAGTTCGGCGAAGAGGCGACGGAGCTGGTGATCGCGACCGTCGGGCGGGACGCGGCGAACGCCAGGGCCGAAGCCGCCGACGTGCTCTATCACCTCCTGGTGCTGCTGCGCGCCGCGGGCGTGCCGCTCTCCGAAGTCATGGACGAGCTTGAAAGGCGCACGGCGCAATCCGGGCTCGCCGAAAAGGCCGCGCGCCCGAAGGGTGGCGTCTGATGGCGCCGGCAAAGCTCGGGCTCGAGCCCTATCACCATTTCAGCCGCAAGGAGTGGAGCCGCTTCCGCGCCGATGTGCCGATGACCTTGAGCGCGGCCGACCTCGAACGGCTCAGGGCGCTCAACGACCCGATTTCCCTCGAGGAAGCCGAGGAAGTCTACCTGCCGCTCTCGCGGCTGATCTCGCTCTATGTCGAGGCGGTGCAGCAGTTGCATCACGCCTCGACGCGGTTCCTCGGCGCCGATAACCGCAAGGTGCCCTATATCATCGGTATCGCGGGGTCGGTGGCGGTGGGGAAATCCACCACCTCGCGCATCCTGCAGGCGCTGCTCAGGCGCTGGCCGAGCTCGCCCAAGGTGGACCTCGTCACCACTGACGGCTTCCTCTACCCCAACAAGATATTGGATGCGCTGAAGCTCGCCGACCGCAAGGGCTTCCCCGAAAGCTATGACCGCACGGCGCTGATCGGCTTTCTCGCCGACATCAAGTCGGGCAAGCCGGACGTGCAGGTGCCGGTCTATTCGCACCTGAAATATGACGTGGTCGAGGGCGAGCACATCAGTATCGATAGGCCCGACATCCTGATCGTCGAGGGGCTGAATATCCTGCAGCCGGGCGACCTGCCGCGTTCCGGCCGGCCGATCCTCTTTGCCTCGGATTTCATCGATTTCTCGATCTATATCGATGCCGCCGAGGCGGATTTGACCGCGTGGTTCATGGAGCGGTTCCGCAAACTCCGCACCACGGCCTTCGCCGACCCGAACAGCTTCTTCCACCGCTTCAGCCAGATGAGCCCCGAGGAGGCGGAAGCCTTCGGCCTCTGGGCCTGGAACGAGATCAACCTGCCGAACCTCAGGGACAATATCCAGCCGACCCGCTCGCGCGCGGACCTGATCCTGCTCAAGGGTCCGAGCCATACGATCGAACGCGTGGATTTGAGGCGGATTTAGGGGGCGGACCTCGCCCTTCGACAAGCTCAGGGTGAGGTCCAATGAGAGGTCGGTGAGAGGGCTTCCGTAAGCGGAACGCAGTTCCAGACGACCTCATGCTGAGCGTGTCGAAGCACGAGGTCGC
>CAYPYV010000350.1:0-2142 GCA_964414845.1 uncultured Devosia sp.
GACTTCGTATTCCACCTTGCCCTTGGCATCGTTATGCGCGGCGATGATCAGGTCTTCCACGACGCCCGCATCCTCGGGGCGGAGCAGCGAGGGATCGACCTTCACGCCCACCATCTCGCCCTTGCCGGTGAGCGTGACGGTAACGAGCCCGCCGCCCGAGCGGCCTTCGATGCGCAGATCGTCAAGCGCCTGCTGCGCCTGTTCCATCTTGGCCTTCATTTCGCCGGCGGCCTTCATCATGGCCATCAGGTCTTTCATTCGTCATCCTCCGGGAGATCGTCGCGCAAATCTTCGTCGCGCATCACATCGGCATAGGCCTCGAGCGGCACCTGCTCGGCGCGCAGATGCACCTTCACGGTGGCGCCCGGGAAATGCTCGAGAATGGCCTGCACCAGCGGATCCTGGTGGGCCTCCTGTTTCACCTGCTCGACGGCCTGGTCGCGCTGCTGGCGGATGGTGGGCACATGGCCCGCATCATTCTTCAGCGAAATCATCCATTGCCGGCCGGTCCAGGTCTTGAGCCGGGCCGAGAGCGTCTGGATGATGGCCGGGTCGGCGCCTTCGACGAGGGCCACTTCGAGCCGCGCATCGCCGATCGATACGGGCCTGAGCGAGGATTCGAGCGCGATCTTCACCATCAGGTCGCGCTTTTCGCCCGCGAGCGCGACGAGATCGGCATAGGAGCGCGGATTGGCGAAACCGTTCGGCTGCGCCAGGGGCTGTGCCGAAGCCTGCGGGCTGCCGGCGGGCACGGGTGGCGCATCGATGCGCATGGCCTGCGCCGAGCCAAAGGTCGGCCCCCCGGAGGGCCCACGCGGGGCAGGGGAGGGGGCGGGCGGCAGGGGCTGGCCCTGCAGCCGGGCGATCACCTCGTCGGGGGTCGGCAGATCGGCGGCATGCGCCAGCCGGATCAGCACCATTTCGGCAGCCTGTAGTCCGTTGCCCGCCTTCGCCACCTCGTCGAGCCCCTTGAACAGGATCTGCCAGGCGCGGGAGAGCACGCGCATGCCCAGCTTCTGGGCCAGCGCCGCGCCGCGGACCCGCTCGTCGGGGGTGAGCGACACGTCGTCGGCCGCCTCGGGCACGACCTTGATGCGGGTAACGAGATAGGTGAAGTCGGTCAGGTCGGTGACGATGGTCTCGGGGTCGGCCCCCGCATCGTACATTTCGCGCGTGATCGAAAGCGCGTCGGCGATGCGGCCACCCATCAGCGCCTCGAACAGGTCGATGGCGCGGGCGCGGTCGCCGAGGCCGAGCATGGCCTTGACGGTGGACGCGGTGACCTTGCCGTCGCCATGGCTGATGGCCTGATCGAGCAGGGAGAGATTGTCGCGCACCGAGCCTTCGCCGGCGCGGACGATCATGCCGAGCGCTTCGGGCTCGTAGTCGATCTGCTCCTGGCCGAGCAGGTTGACGAGATGGCTCGTCATGATGTCGGGCGGCACGCGGCGCAGGTCAAAGCGCATGCAGCGCGAAAGGATGGTCACCGGGACCTTGCGGATCTCGGTGGTGGCGAAGATGAACTTCACATAGGGCGGCGGCTCTTCGAGCGTTTTCAGCAGGCCATTGAAGGCCGCCGTCGAGAGCATGTGCACTTCGTCGATGATGTAGACCTTGTAGGGCGCCGAGACCGGGCCGTACTTCACCGAGTCGATGATTTCGCGGATGTCGTTGATGCCGGTATTGGACGCGGCGTCCATTTCGACGACGTCGACATGACGGCCTTCGATGATGGCCCGATCATGTATGCCCTCGGCCTCGAATTCGAGGTTCGGGCGGCGGCCCGAGGCGTCCTCGTAGTTGAAGGCGCGGGCGAGGATGCGGGCGGTGGTGGTCTTGCCCACGCCGCGCACGCCGGTAAGGATGAAGGCGTGGTGGATGCGGCCCGAGCGGAAGGCGTTCCGCAGGGTCTGCACCATGGCGTCCTGTCCGATCAGATCGCGGAAGCTCAGCGGGCGGTATTTGCGCGCGAGGACGAGATAGGGTGATGCCGGGTCGGAAGTCGCCATGGGATCGGCCGTCCGCCTCCAAATTGCCAGCATGTCCCGGAAGCCGCTGCCGGCCGGGCCGGGAAGCGAGAAGGAGGTTGGCAACGACCCGTGAAGGTCTCGTTGGGGCTGCTTCCTTCCGGACCTGACCCGG
>CAYPYV010000351.1:0-2116 GCA_964414845.1 uncultured Devosia sp.
CTGGGCGCCCGTGGGCACGCTGCCGGCGGCCGACGCGGTGGCTGCTGCCAACTGACCGAGGCACCGGTTCGGGAAATCCAGCGCAGGGTCACCGCTTCGGTTCCGGGCGCGCTGGCGTTGCCAGGATTTCCACACATGCAAAAGGGCGCCGCGATGCAGCGCCCCTCAAGCGGTTGGGATCAAGACTGAAACAAGCCCGGCCAAGCCCGCCGTCGCTTTCAGCGAGGGCGATAGCTGCCGTCGATCACCTTGTCGCTGGTGCGGCCGGTGCGTGCCGTGCTGCGGACCGGCTGCGGCACCATGCGGACGAGGAAGCTCACGAGCATCGGCACGATGACCAGGTCATCTACCCAGCCGAGTAGCGGAATGAAGTCCGGCACGAGGTCGATCGGGCTCACCAGGTAAGCCGGAACCAGCAGCATCAGCGCCTTCAGGTGAATCGGGGTTTCCGGAGCGAGGAACGCGCGCCAGAGGGTGGCGAGCTCGGTGCGGAAGGTGAGGAAACGGGTCATCAGGGTAATCTTGCTCATGGCCCAGATATCGTCATGCCGCACCTTGGGTTCAAGACCTTCCAAAGGGTGCGACAGCCGGTCGCTCGATCTTCGTTGATGCCCGAGAAACGCCATTCAACCTTCGTTCATCGGAGCGGCAGGCCATGGGCTTTTTCGGGATTCGGCACCAAATCTGCAGCGTCAGAGGACATCCCTGCACAAGCCACAACCTCTCGACTCGCCGGACGCCGCCTCGTGCCATCCGCCCATAAGCTTATGGCAGCACGGTAATTTCTCTTATCCCCACCCATTCTGGCCGTGCGATACTGAGGTCCTTGGGAGCAGCCGCCGATCGTGGCGGTGCCAGAGGCGCGGTATCGTCGTTCATCTTGCGATGGCGGGGCGGGAAAGGGACAGATTGACCAGTCCAGCGGACACCGGATTTGCCATCCTCGCACTCGATCACGTGCAGCTCGCCATTCCGGCTGGCGAGGAAGAGCAGGCGCGCGCCTTCTATTCGGGCCTGCTCGGGCTCACCGAAATGCCGAAACCCGCAAATCTCGCGAAGCGCGGCGGGGTGTGGTTCGAAGCGGGCAGCCTCAAGCTGCATCTGGGCGTCGAAGCCGAATTCCGGCCCGCGAGGAAAGCGCATCCGGCGCTTGCCGTCCGCAACCTGCCCGCGTTGCTCACAGCCGCCGCGGCCGCTGGCTATCCGCCCGTCACCGACGAGCCGCTGCCGGGCTATGCCCGAGCCTATCTCGCCGATCCGTTCGGCAACCGCATCGAAGTGCTGGAACCGGTCGCGGGGTGAGCTAGTGCAGGTTTTGCGGCAGCCCGTCGGCAATCTCGTAATAGTCGCCCTTGTCGGCGACGAAGATATGCATGGCGAGCTTCACATGCGTCGGGGTGTCGAAAGCGCCCATATAGATCCCGATCCGATGGTGGTGCACCGGGTCGAAGAACAGCGACGAACCGCACACCGTGCAGAAACCGCGCCGCACCTTTTCGGAGGAGAAATACCAGCCGACCTTGTCTTCACCCATCACGGTCAGCGCGCCGCGCGGCACATCGGTACCGGCCTCGAAATGTCCGGTATGCTTCCGGCATTTCGTGCAGTGGCAGGCGGTGGGCGGCGTGAGCTCCCCCGTGACCTCGAAGGTCACCGCACCGCAGAGGCAACTGCCCTTGTGCATGTCGTCACTCCCTCATGGTCCCTGTCGTATGCATCTGAAACACGTCGAGTTGGTCGCCCCCCACACCTTCCTCGAGCAGGCGCCAGCCCATCGCAAGGTAGAATTTGCGGAGCGGGGCGCGGGCGCAAAGGTAGACGATATCTGTGCCCTGTGCGGCACATTGGGCAATGGCGTCCATCACCAGACGCCGCGCTATGCCCCGGCTGCGAAACTCTGGCTCCACCCAAAGCGCCGCAATCCACGGCGACAGGTTCGGGCGTTCATCCAGGTCGGAGTGAATGGCGAGGCATACGCCGGCAAAGGCTTCGCCGCATGTCGCCGCGAGCCCAAACTCCCCTTTCGGTCGAGCCAACCACGCCAGCAAGCCGCTGCTCAATATCGGCGAGCGATACGCCCTGCCCTTCCCACCATGCCCGCCAGATTCGGTCGGCG
>CAYPYV010000352.1:0-2066 GCA_964414845.1 uncultured Devosia sp.
GAAAGACGACATAAATGAAGTTCACCCTCGACTGGCTCAAGGAACATCTCGAGACCAATGCCACCGCCGAAGAAATCGGGGTGGCGCTGACGGCGATCGGCCTCGAGGTCGAGGAGATTGTCGACCCGGCGGAAAAGCTCCGGCCCTTCGTCGTCGCGCATATTGTCGAGGCGTCGGACCACCCGAATTCCGATCACCTGCATATCTGCAAGGTGGATGCCGGCACGGGCAGCCTGATCGATGTGGTCTGCGGCGCGCCCAACGCGCGCACGGGCCTCAAGTCAGTCTTTGCGTTCCCCGACACCTATATCCCGGGCAAGGATTTCACGCTCAAGGCCGGCGTCGTCATTCGCGGGGCGCCGTCGAACGGCATGCTGTGCTCGGCGGCCGAACTTGAACTGAGTAACGACCATGACGGCATCATCGAACTGCCCGAAGATGCGCCCATTGGCGTTTCCTATGTCGACTATGCCAGGCTCGGCGGCTCGGTGATCGATCTCTCGATCACGCCAAATCGCGGCGATGCGACGGGCGTTTATGGCGTGGCGCGCGACCTCGCCGCCTATGGCGTGGGCACGCTCAAGACAACGGACATGTCGAAGGTGCCCTCGAAGGGGCCGAGCCCGATCGCGCCGCTGCCGCATCAGTTTGCCGAAGGCGAGCCCAAGGCCATCCGCAAGTTTGCCGGCCGGGTGTTCCGCGGCATCAAGAATGGCCCCTCGCCCGAGTGGCTGCAGCAGCGGCTCAAGGCCGTGGGCCTCAGGCCCATCAATACGGTCGTGGATATCACCAACCTCGTGTCGCTCGGCTGGGGCCGGCCGCTGCACGCCTATGACGCGGACAAGATCGTCGGGCAGCCGGTGCTGCGCAACGCGAAGCCGGGGGAGAGCTTCGACGCGCTCGACAACAAGATCTATGCGCTCGATGCGTCGATGACCGTGATCGCCGACGATCTCGGACCGCTGTGTTTGGGTGGCGTGATGGGCGGGATTCGTTCCGGCTGCACCGACGAGACGACCACCGTGCTGATGGAATGCGCCAGCTGGGACCCGGACCTGATCGCGCAGACCGGCCGCAAGACCGGCATCGTGTCCGACGCGCGCTATCGGCTCGAACGTTCCGTCGATCCGGCGCTGACCGAGCCCGGCCTCGAACTCGCGACGCGGCTGGTGCTCGAGCTCTGCGGCGGCGAAGCGCTGGAGCCGGTGGTTTCGGGCGAGGACGTGTTCCCCAACACGGTCGTGGACTTCCCGCTGGGTGAAGTGAAGCGGCTGACCGGGCTCGAAACTCCGCCCGAAGAGATCGTCGCGATCCTCACCCGCCTCGGCTTCAAGGTCGAAGGCACGGGCGAGGTGCGGCAGGTGAAGGTCCCCTCCTGGCGACCGGACGTCACCATGAAAGCCGACCTCGCAGAGGAAGTGATGCGCATGGTGGGCGTCGATAATGTGCCGAAGGAGCCCCTGGTGCGGCTCGCTCATGTCGCGCCGCGCATGCTGACCACGCTGCAGAACCGGCGCCGCCTTTCACGGCGTACGCTCGCGGCTCGTGGCCTCGACGAGGCGGTGACATGGAGCTTCATTTCCGCGGCCGAGGCCGAACGCTTCGGCGGCGGCAAGGCGGAGCTGAAGCTTGCCAACCCGATTGCGTCGGAATTGACCGACATGCGGCCCTCGCTGCTGCCGGGGCTCTTGGCGGCGGCGGAGCGTAACGCCAATCGCGGCTTTTCAGACCTCAAGATCTTCGAGGTTGGCCAGGTGTTCCTCTCCATCGAACCCGATGGGCAGCATACCTATGCATCCGGGTTGCGTTTCGGCGCGGCCCGGCACTGGCAGCAGGGTGCGGGAAAGGTCTCGGTGTTCGACGCAAAGGCCGATATTGCCGCGCTGCTCGACGCCATGGGGCATGATATCGACAAGCTGCAGCTCGTCGCCGAGCCGGCCGCCTGGAGCCATCCGGGCCGAGGCGGGCGCATCCAGCTGGGACCCAAGGTGATCATCGGCTGGTTCGGCGAAGTGCATCCGAGCCTCGCGGCGCAGTACAATCTCACCGGCCCGGTCGCGGCCTTC
>CAYPYV010000353.1:0-2015 GCA_964414845.1 uncultured Devosia sp.
TCGTAGCCCAGCTGCAAGCCATTGATCTTGCGAGTCTTGCCGGTGCGCTCGGTAACCCAGAGCCAGCCATCGGGGCCCATGGTCAGTTCCCAGGGACCTTCGAGGCCGGAGATGATCACCCTCTCGCTGAACGGCGTTGTACCCATAACGACAGACGCGGGCGTGTCTTGCGCGTTTGCCGCAATGGTACCGACGGCGATGAGCCCCAAGAGGGCGAGCAGCTTCTTCATCCGGAATTCTCCCAATTCGGTCCGGTGGTCATTCCATTTGCCGAACAACCCCCGCAAGAACCGAAGGTTCAGTAAGGAGGAACGTTAATCCTGCCGTCCAGCTGGATGAATCCAGCCAAGCATCCGTTCGGCTTTCGAGGAATTGAAGAAACTCTGATAGCCCTTGAGCGGCCCTTTGAGCGGCGTGTCCGGGAAGAAGCGAGCGTGGAGTTCGGCACTAGGAATATCTATCGTCGTGTCGGGCGCGACGATGTAGAACGCTTCGTGACCTGTGAAATCCGCGGTGAGGCTCTTCAGACATGCATCCGCGGCTGCATCGAACCTTGTATAGGCGAAGAGATGCTTGTTGGGCGCCGGCGCATCCTCGGTGAAGTGTCGTGCTGCGAACGCGCGTTCAGGAACTACCCAATGAAATCGCATCGAGGCTATGCGGATGCCGGGATAGAGCCTCGCGAAGGATTCGCCTTGCTGCTCGCAGATCCACTTCGACAGCGAGTAGGGATCTTCTGAATAGTTGGGGTGCTCCTCGTCGAGAGGGAGGTAGTCGTATTTCGGGTCGCGGCTGTAGGAGTGCCCGATGGCATTGACACTCGACGCCTGGCAGATGCGCATGATGCCGTTTTCGACTGCGGCGCGGAGCGCGTTGTAGCTACCCACCACATTGTTGTTATGCACGACATGGTCCGGATGCCGGCCCGGTGAGGGAATGGCCGCCATATGGATGAGCGCGTCGCAGCCGGCGAAGGCTGCAACGATGGCGTCATAGTCGCCCATTTCGGAGACGACATAGCTCACCCTGTCCTGCCGCTCCTCGGGCAGTGGCCCGATACGGTCGATGCTGACGAGGTCGTGGCCGCGTTCGAGTGCGAGCTTGGTGATGGCGCGGCCCACGCCGCCGCTGCCGCCGGTCAGTGCGATTTTCATGGTTCTGCCTGTCAGCCCTGATAGACGGCCTGATGGAGGCCGCGGATGTATCCGATGGCGTAGAGCCGCCCGAAGCTGGAATAGCCGGCATGCTCGTTGCTGTCGCCTTCAACGGTCGGCACGTGATCAGGCCTGAGGACACCATCGAAGCCGATATCTTTGTAGGCGCGCATGCAGGCGAGCATGTCCGTCTTGCCAGCGTCGTGCCAGGTTTCCTCGAAGCGTGTGGGTACGCCCCTCACGTCGCGGAAATGCACGAAGCTGATCTTCTTGCTGAACTTGCGGATGACGGACGGCAGGTCGTCGGTCATCAGAGTGAAATTGCCCTGGCACATGGTGATCGTATTGTGCTCCGATGGCAGCATGTCGACGAGGCGCTGGTAGTTGGGCACCGTCCGCATGATGCGGCTTACGCCCTTGATCGGCGTGATCGGCGGATCATCGGGATGCATGGACAGCTTGACGCCCGCCTTCTCGGCGACGGGCAGCACCCGGCGCAGGAAGTATTCGAGTGTCTCCCAGAGCTTCTCTTCCGATATAGGCGGATTGGACGTGATGGTGTCCGGCACGTCGTCGGCATTGAAACTTGTAACCACTGAGCCGCCGCGGCTGGGCGTGGCGAAGTTTGTCCGCACCCAGTTGAAATCGGTCATCCACTCGTAGCACCACACCGGAATGCCCAGCTTGCCCATATTGGTGATGAGCTCGCACACGACATCGATCTCGGCATCGCGACCTTCGAGCCCACGCTTGGTAAGGTTGAGCGGTGGACGCGCCTCGATGACGCGAAGCTCGAACCCCCCCTCGCGGTAGCGATCCTGCATGCGTTTGAGGGGCGCGTAGTCGCAGACCCGCTCGCCC
>CAYPYV010000354.1:0-1980 GCA_964414845.1 uncultured Devosia sp.
CGCCCTTCGGGCACCTTCATCGCCTGCTGTCGCGCCACTGGCGCGCCAGCTCCCTGCGGGATCGGCTCGAAGTCCAGTGAACGGGAGAGGGCCAGACTGCCGGCTTTTCGCCACGCCTCGCATCCCATCCTGATCCTTGCATAGGCGCACCGCGTACTTTAGAAAGCTTCTAAACTACACCGTGAGCTTTCCATGCTGCAGCGTCTTCTCAACCCGCATCGGCGCGAGTTTGCATCCCTCAATGAGCGCGAGATCCTGTCGCTCGCCGTGGCGGCGGAAGAAGAGGACGGCGCGATCTATTCCGAGATCGCGGCGCGGCTTTCCGACAAGTACCCGGCCTCGGCAAAGGTGTTCGAAGGCATGGCGGCCGAAGAGGACGGCCATCGGCGCAGGCTGCTCGACCTTTATGTCGAGCGCTTCGGCTCCCGCCTCGTCCCCATTCGTCGCGAGGATGTGCGCGGATTCCTGACCCGCAAGCCGATCTGGCTCATGGAAACCATGTCGCTCGAGCAGGTGCGCCAGCTCGCGTGGGAGATGGAGGAAAGCGCCCGCTCCTTCTACCAGGCAGCGATCGAGCAGACCTCGGATGTCGCGATCCGCAAGCTGCTCGGCGACCTTGCCAATGACGAAAGGCGGCATGCCTCGACCGCCGACCGACTGGAGACCCAAGCGCTGGGCCCCGAGGAACGCTCGGCCGAAAAGAGCGAGGAGCACCGGCAGTTCGTCCTGACCTATGTACAACCGGGCCTTGCCGGGCTCATGGACGGTTCGGTCTCGACCCTCGCGCCGGTTTTCGCCGCGGCCTTCGCCACCGGCGACACCTGGCAGACCTTCCTAGTGGGCCTCGCGGCGGCGGTGGGCGCCGGCATCTCGATGGGGTTTACGGAGGCGGCCTCAGACGACGGCAAGCTCACCGGGCGCGGCTCGCCGGTGAAGCGCGGCCTGGCCGCCGGCATCATGACGACAATTGGGGGACTCGGGCACGCCCTGCCCTATCTGATCGCGGATTTCTGGACTGCGACCATTGTCGCCGGCATCGTGGTGGTCGCCGAACTGTGGGCCATCGCCTTCATCCAGCAGCGTTACATGTCGACGCCGTTCTGGCGCGCGGTGCTGCAAGTGGTATTGGGCGGTGCACTGGTCTTCGCCGCAGGCATCCTGATCGGCAGCGCGTAATTCACCAGACGATCAATTGAGCGCTTCGGCCTAAGTCGGCGTCCCTCTCCTGCCTGCGGGAGAGGGTAGTCCCGACTGCGGCATCCAGCAGCCTTAGATTCCCCGACCATAGTCGGCGGCGATGAGGCTCGCCGCCTTCGATCCTACCGCCATGGCCGGCGCATTGGTATTGCCAGAGGGGATAGCGGGCATGATCGAGCAATCGATGACCCGCAGCCCTTCGACACCACGGACGCGCAGCCGCGCATCGACCACGGCTGTCGGGTCATCGTCGCGACCCATCTTCGCCGTGCCGACGGGGTGGTAGTTCGTCTTCACCGTCTCCTTGGCGAAACGGGCAAGTCCCTCGTCATCCTCCACCGCCGGTCCGGGGAGAATTTCCTCGCGGATCTTCGAGAGGAACGGCTCGGTGCGCAGCAGTTCGCGCGCGTGCCGCATGGATTTGAGCGTCAGCCGCAGATCGTCCTCGTGCCCGAAGAAGTTGCAGTTGACGAGCGGCTGTGCCTCGGGGTCCGACGAGCGGAGGCGGACAGTGCCGCGCGCCTTGGGCCTGAGCAGGCACGAGGTGAAGGTGACGCCCCAGGTGGGCTCGGCCTTCTGGACGTCGCGATCCTGGTAGACGATGGGCGCGCAATAGAGCTGGATTGTCGGGCGGCTGCCGCCATCAGGATCGTAGAACAGACAGGATTCAATGCCGGTCGTGGTGACCGGACCCGAGTTGAACAGCATGTATTGCAGTCCGTTCGCCACCATGCGCCAGCCCCTATCCTGGCCGAAATAGCCGGAGCGGCCCTTGCTGGTCGC
>CAYPYV010000355.1:0-1964 GCA_964414845.1 uncultured Devosia sp.
ACGCTGATGACATGGGGTCTCTCATTGATTGGTGGTGCCAACGTTGGTAAAGCCAATCAAATGGGAATCGTTGGCTCTGTCAATGATTATTGCTATGCACCGGCAACAACCCCGTTCCATGGATGCTCCCATGCGCGAAACCGCGCCGCCCAGTTCGGCGCCACTCCTCGACGAACAGCCTTCGCGCCTTCTGGCGCAAGTGGCAGCGCAGGTCGGGCGTGTGGTCAGTCTGCGGCTCGAGACCATCGGCACCCATCGGTACCAGTTTGCAGTACTGGCCACGCTCGATCATGTCGGCGCGTGCAGCCAGGCGGACCTCAGCCGCCACACCGCCATCGATCGCAGCGATATGGTGGCAACCCTCGCCGCACTCGAAGCCAAGAGGCAAGTCGCGCGGCAGGTCGATGCATCGGACAAGCGTCGCAATGTTGTGTCGATTACCGAGGTTGGCCGTGCCCAGCTCCGGGCCACGTCCGAGGCGTTGGCGGCCGCGCAAGCTGAAGCGTTTTCGGCACTTTCAGGGCAAGAGTTCGAGGCGCTGGTCGCATTGCTGCACAAGCTGCGCGACGCGGAGCGCGCCTAGTCCTTCTTCAGCAGCTTTTTCAGCATCTCGGCCATCGGGCCCGATTCCGGAGTTTTCACCTGCGGCTCGGGGCGGCGGGCGGCGCGGATGTGGCTCTGGGCCGGTGCGGCCTTCTTCCGCGTCGGGTCGGCCGTCTCGGGCCGCTCGGCCCGCGCCGCGCCATCGCCCTGCACGGCGATCGCGAGCTTGTTCATCAGCCCGTTGTCGTCGCCCTTCACCATCAGGTCGGCATTCCGCGCCAGGGCGTCGAGCAGCGGCTCCAGCCATTCCCGGTCGGCCTTGGAGAAATCGCCCAGCACGTGGTGCATCACCGCGTCCTTGTCGCCGGGGTGCCCGACGCCGAGCCGCACGCGCCGGTACTCCTTGCCCACCTGCGGGTCGATGGAGCGGATGCCGTTATGGCCACCATTGCCGCCACCGATCTTGATCCGCACCTTGCCGGGCGCGAGGTCGATCTCGTCATAGATCACCGTCAGGTCGCCCACGCCCAGCTTGTAGAACTTCATCACCTGCTGAACGCTGTCGCCCGAGGAATTCATGTAGGTCTGGGGCTTCAGCAGCAGCACGCGCTCGCCGCCGATCTCGCCTTCGGCGATGAGCCCGAGGAACTTCTCGCGGAACGCGGGGAAACTGTGCCGGCGCGCAATCTCGTCGATGGCCAGAAAGCCGATATTGTGCCGGTTGAGCCGGTATTTCTCGCCCGGGTTCCCCAGGCCGACAATGAGCTGCATGCTATCCGCCTCAAACAAAAGAGGCGACCCGTGGGCCGCCTCGCAATCTAGTCAGGTCCACGAACCAGATCAGGCCTTGGCGGCCTCGCCACCGGCGGCGGCGTCTTCCGACTTCAGGCCCGACGGCGCAACGATCGAGGCGATCGTCAGGTCGGCTTCATGGCTGTGGTCGGACGTGCCGGCCGGCAGCTTGATCGCCGAGATGTGGATGATGTCGCCGATATCCTTGCCGTCGAGATCGACCTCGACGAACTCCGGAATATTCGAGGCATCGACCGTCAGGTCGAGCGTGTGGTGCACGACGTTCAGCGTGCCACCGCGCTTCAGGCCCGGGGACTTGTCTTCGTTGATGAAGTGCACCGGCACCTGCACGTTGAGCTTCGAGCCCTTCGAGATGCGCAGGAAATCGACGTGGAGCGCCTTGTCCTTCACCGGATCCAGCTGGTAGTCGCGCGGAATCACCGAGTGCTTCTCGCCATCAACCTCGACGACGAGGCTGTGCGAGAGGAAACCACCGGCGAGGATGCGCTTCATGGCTTCGTTGTAGGAAATGGCGATCGGAAGCGGCGGCTTCTTGTCACCATAGATGACGGCGGGAATGAGCCCCTCACGACGCAGTGCACGAGCGGCCCCCTTGCCCACCCCGCTCC
>CAYPYV010000356.1:0-1919 GCA_964414845.1 uncultured Devosia sp.
ACCTACATGATGGAAGACCCGCGCAACATCACGCAGTGCACGCACCTGCTGTTCTGCGCCAAGAGCCTCGAACGCGTCGGCGACCACGCCACCAACATCGCCGAGGCCGCCTATTATCTCGAAACCGGCCTGCACCTGAGCGCCGACGCTCAGCAGCGGGCCCCCCGCTGAGGGAGGCTCCCATGGCCGCCACCATCCTGATCGTCGAGGACGAAGAGGATGTCGCGCTGCTCCTGCGCTACAACCTCGAGGCCGAAGGCTTCCGCGTGCTCTCTGCCGCTTCGGGCGACGAGGCCATCGAGCAGATCCAGCAGACCGTGCCGGACCTGATCCTGCTCGATTGGATGCTGCCTGGTCTTTCCGGTATCGAGCTCTGCCGCCGCTGGCGCTCCCGCGAGGAAACCGCCCGCGTGCCGATCATCATGATCACCGCGCGCGGCGAGGAGGCCGAGCGGGTGCGTGGCCTTGCAACGGGCGCCGATGATTACGTTGTCAAGCCCTTCTCGGTGCCCGAGCTGATTGCGCGCGTCAACGCCCTGCTCCGCCGCTCGAGCCCGCAGCTCGTCACCTCCGTCCTGAAGGCTGGCGATCTCGAGCTCGATCGCACCAGCCACCGCGTCCGCCGCGGCGGCCGCGAGGTGCATCTCGGCCCCACCGAGTACCGGCTGCTCGAATATCTCATGCGCCATCCAGGCCGGGTCTATTCGCGCGAGCAATTGCTCGACGGCGTCTGGGGCAACGATGTCTATGTCGACGAGCGTACCGTCGACGTGCATGTCGGGCGCCTGCGCAAGGCCATCAACCGCAATCGCGCCGCCGACCCGATCCGCACCGTGCGCGGCGCCGGCTACGCCTTCGACGAGCGGTTTGCGGCGACGACGTGACAGCGCGGTAATGATGTGACCGTAACTTAATTTGCCGCACCTCGTGCATCTGCCTAGATGAAGCGGGCAGCAAACACGAGGAGCGACAGATGCACCACTACGATCACAAGCACGGACTTCAATTCGATCTCGAGGCGCTGTCCGTGCAGCAGCTCAGGCGCCGCCGGCTCCTGGGAGTCCTCGGCACCGGCACCCTCGTTGCGCTCGCCGGTACTATGCCGGGCGTCGCGCAGGCGGCGGAACTGTGCCTCGTCGATGCTCAAACCACCAATGGCCCCTACCCGGCCGACGGCTCCAACACCGCACCCGGTGGCACCAGCAACGTCCTCGCGGAAAGCGGCGTCATCCGTTCGGATATCCGCCAGAGCTTCGGCACCTCGACTGGCACGGCCGAAGGCATCACCCTCACCGTGACGCTGAAGCTCGCCGATTTCGGCAAGAATTGCGCCGCTTTGCCGGGCGCCGCCATCTATATCTGGCACTGCACGCAGGACGGCCTCTACTCGCTCTATACCCTGCCAGAAGAGAATTTCCTGCGCGGCGTTCAGGTGGCGGGCGACGACGGCATGGTCACCTTCACCACCATTTTCCCCGGCTGCTATCGCGGCCGCTGGCCGCACATCCATTTCGAAGTCTATCGCGACCAGGCGTCGGCGAACGACCACAAGAACGCTCTGCTCACCTCGCAGCTGGCGCTTCCCCAGGATGTCTGCGAGCTGGTCTACGCAACCGCTGGTTATACCGATAGCCCGCGCAACCTCGCCGAGCTGACCCTCACCACCGACAACGTCTTCTCGCGCGCCGATGCCGATCAGCTCACCATGATGACGCCCAATGTCACCGGCAGCGTTGCCGAGGGGTTTGTCGCCACCGCGACCATCGCGGTGGAAGTGTAGGGGCCAACCGCCGGCGCCCGCAGTCGGAAGCGCCTACCCTACAGTGGAGACTCCCCGAAGGCCGCAGTCGGGACTCCCTCCCCTGCCTGCGGGGGAGGGTCCGGCGGAGCCGGGGGTGGGGGGTGCCGCTTGCGCTAAA
>CAYPYV010000357.1:0-1902 GCA_964414845.1 uncultured Devosia sp.
CGCTCCATCACGATGTGCCCGTCGAGGATGCCGCGCACGGCGTCCGCAATGGGCTCATTGTGGTCGTCACCTTCCACCAAAACGGTAAATAGTCCGGTAATGGACCCCGAGTTGACGAGGCCAGGCCCCGCCCGTTCGAGCAGCCTTGGCAGTTCGGTGAACACGGTGGGCGGATAACCCTTGGCAGTGGGCGGCTCGCCAATGGCGAGCCCGATCTCGCGCTGCGCCATGGCGAAGCGGGTCAGCGAGTCCATCATGCAGAGCACACGCTTGCCCTGGTCGCGGAAATATTCGCACAATGTCAGCGTCAGGTAGGCCGCCTGACGCCGCATCAGCGCTGCCTCGTCCGAGGTTGCGACCACAACAATGGCGCGCTCGAGCCCTGCGGGGCCCAGATACTCGGTTATGAACTCCTGCACCTCGCGGCCGCGCTCCCCGATGAGCCCGATCACCGCGACGTCGACCTCGGCATTGCGCGCCAGCATCGACATCAGCACCGATTTGCCGACGCCCGAGCCCGCGAAGATGCCCATGCGCTGCCCGTCGCACATGGTGGTGAAGGTATTGAGCGTCCGCACCCCCAGGTCAATCGGCGCGCCCACCCGCGCGCGTTCGTGCGCCGGCAGAGGTTGCTGGCGCAGCGGATAGGGGTCCCCCCCCTGCACGAGAGGTCCGAGCCCGTCGATCGGCTCGGCCTCGGCATTCACCACCCGGCCCAGCCAGTTCGCCGAAGGCCTGACCGCGCCTTCGTTCGATTTGAATACCGCACGGCATCCGAGCCGAACGCCCGAGAGCGGCCCGAACGGCAGGCACAGCGCCCGTCCTTCCGAAAACCCGATGATTTCCGCGCCCAGCGTGGTGCCGCCGGTCGTCTCGATGGCAACCCGGCCACCGACCTTCAGCTCGCGTACCGGACCCACCACCTCGACGAGAAGTCCCTGCACAGTCCGCACGCGACCATACACTTCCACGTCGTCAATGGCCTCGATGGCGGAGATAAGGGACTGCATGGGCTCAATTCTGCGCGCGAATCGACTGTGAAAGAAGGTAACCGATCGTTAAGCAGCGCGCCGCAATCATTGGTTTACCCTGCTGCGTCGCGTTCGTTGGCATCACGCCCTTGCATCGCTGTGCCAAAACCGGGCGTTCCGTGAGTCAGCAGAGTCGCTTGCAAGGCTTTCTTAACCTAGTTTCTTAAGTCGATTTTCCACCGTTTAGTGAGCATTTTCAACAGCTTAACCTATCAGTAACTCAAATAGCTTTGCATCTTGCGGATCGGAATTAAACTTTGTTAACTAATTGCGCTTAGCTTTGAGTCATATCCAGTACGGGTCAGCGGCGGCGGGTCAGGTCAAAGCCTTGCGCCGTGTTCCAGTGAGGAACGCTTTAAGGGGATCGGCATGCGTGTACTCTTGATCGAGGACGACAGCGCGACAGCGCAGAGCATCGAGCTCATGCTCAAATCTGAGAGCTTCAATGTCTACACCACCGATCTCGGTGAAGAAGGCGTCGACCTCGGTAAACTCTACGACTACGACATTATCCTTCTGGACCTGAACCTCCCCGACATGTCGGGTTACGAGGTGCTGCGCACGCTCCGTGTCGCCAAGGTACAGACGCCGATCCTGATCCTCTCCGGCCTTGCCGGCATCGAGGACAAGGTGCGCGGCCTCGGCTTCGGCGCCGACGACTACATGACCAAGCCCTTCCACAAGGACGAGCTGGTTGCACGCATCCACGCCATTGTCCGCCGGTCCAAGGGCCATGCCCAGTCGGTCATCCAGACGGGCGACCTCACCGTCAATCTCGATACGAAGACGGTTGAAGTCCAGTCGGCCCGCGTGCACCTGACGGGCAAGGAATACCAGATGCTGGAGCTGCTCTCGCTCCGCAAGGGCACCA
>CAYPYV010000358.1:0-1858 GCA_964414845.1 uncultured Devosia sp.
GCCGTTATGGAACCGCGGACAGATGACCGAGGCCGTGCGTGCCGTCATCGACTGGTACTTCGAGGCGACGGGTGCGAACCAGCTCAATTGCGGCGCCTTCGCCTTCAACAAGGCGTCGCTGGCCGTGCAGAAAAAGCTCGGCTTTACCGAGATCGGCACTTCCATGCGGCTTTGCCTTGCGCGCGCCGAAGAGGTGCGCCATATCGACACCCGATTACTCAGGACAACTTGGGCGGCGGCGGCACGGTGACGCGCGCGGCCCTTTACCCATTTCCGGGTGGCGCCAGTGCCATGGGGAGAATGGGGACAGGACGACAAAGATGAAATTCCTCGACCAGGCGAAGGTATTCGTTCGCTCCGGCAATGGCGGCGCCGGTGCGGTCAGCTTCCTTCGCGAAAAATTCCTCGAGTTCGGCGGGCCGAATGGCGGCAATGGCGGCCGCGGCGGCGACGTCATCGTACGCTGCGTCGACGGGCTCAACACGCTGATCGATTACCGCTTCCAGCAGCACTACAAGGCGGGCACCGGCCACCATGGCATGGGCAAGGACCGCCATGGCGGCAAGGGCGACGACATCATCCTGAAGGTGCCGGTCGGCACGCAGATCTTCGAGGAAGACAACGAGACGCTGATCGCCGATTTCACCGAGATCGGGCAAGAAATGGTGCTGCTCTCGGGCGGCAATGGCGGCTTCGGCAACGCGCATTTCAAGACCAGCGCCAACCAGGCGCCGCGCCGCGCCAACCCGGGCCTGCCCGGGGTCGAAAAGTGGATATGGCTTCGCCTCAAGCTTATCGCCGATGCCGGCCTTGTCGGCCTGCCCAATGCGGGAAAATCCACCTTCCTCTCCGCCGTCTCGGCGGCGAAGCCGAAGATCGCCGACTACCCCTTCACCACGCTCCACCCCAATCTCGGCGTCGTCTCGATCGGCGAGCGCGATTTCGTGCTGGCCGATATCCCGGGCCTGATCGAGGGTGCGAACGAGGGCCTTGGCCTCGGCACGCGCTTCCTCGGCCATATCGAGCGCTGCTCCATCCTCGTGCACCTGATCGATGGCACGCAGGAAGATATCAAGACCGCCTACAAGACCATCCGGGCCGAGCTCGAGGCCTATGACGACGGCCTCGTCGACAAACCCGAGATCGTCGTGCTCAACAAGATCGACGCGCTCGAGCCCGACGACATCAAGGAAAAGGTCAAGCAGTTGAAGCGCCTGAGCAAGGCCGAGGTGTTCACCACGTCCGGCGTCACCGGCGACGGCGTCGACAAGGTGCTCTACCGCATCGTCAAGCAGATCGACGACGACAAGGCCGAGGCGGAGGAGCGCGAGCGCCGCAAGACCGAGCCCACCTGGGTGCCCTGAGAGTTTTCGCGATGACCGACGCACTCGCCCCCTACCGGCGGCTCACCATCAAGATCGGCTCTGCCCTGCTTGTCGACGGCAAGAAGGGCCAGTTGCGCGCCGAATGGCTCGCGGCCCTCGCCGAGGATATCGCGGCGCTGAAGGCGCGCGGCATGTCGATCGTCATCGTCTCCTCGGGCGCCATCGCACTGGGCCGGCAATTGCTGCATCTGGATGCAAAGACCCTGCCACTTGACCAGAGCCAGGCTGCAGCCTCAGCGGGGCAGATCGCGCTCAGTCAGGCTTGGGCGGCCGCGCTCGGAGCACATGGCATCGTGACCGGGCAGATTCTCCTCACCCCCAACATCACCGAGGAGCGGCGCTACTTCCTCAATGCACGCACCACGATTTCGACGCTGCTGGGCTTGGGCGCCATCCCGATCATCAACGAGAACGACTCCGTCGCAACGACCGAAATCCGCTATGGCGACAATGACCGGCTCTCGGCCCGCGTC
>CAYPYV010000359.1:0-1829 GCA_964414845.1 uncultured Devosia sp.
AACAGGAAGGACGCGGTTTTGCCGGACGCAAGTTTGTTGAGGCTGACCCGCATGTCGCCGGTACCCGGGGTCACGTCATCGTGCGAGAGCAACACGGCGTCGGATTTCACCGCAAGGCGGTTGGAGGCATCGGCGGTGGTGTTTATGCCAAAACGCGGCGTTGACGCGATGGCGGGGAGCCACGCGGTGCCGTTCCACTGGAGCAGCAGTGCCTCGTCGGCAACGAAGGCCAACCAGCCGGCTGCGGGCGGATAGAAGAGCCAGACTGCACCATCCCACACGGCGACGGCATTGGCATGGCCCGACCAGTCGCCGGTGGGCGCGAGCGGCACCAGATAGCGGTCACCCTCGACGGGGCTCGCAGGCGGGGCTGTCAGGTCGCGATCGAGAACGGCAAGCTGCACCAGCATATCGAGGGCGAAGATCGCCTCGTTATGGGTGATGTGCTTCATGGCCTGGGCGGGCTCGATATAGGGCAAGGCAAGGTGCGGTGTGGCTGTCATCTGATCCTCGGCGTTTCGTGCCGGAGATCATAAGGCCGTCGGGAGCCACGGGGATAAGTTGGGCCTCAGGCCGGCTGCAGCTCGGGTTTCACCTCTTCGAGCTCGATCAGAGTGCCGTCGAAATCCTTGGGGTGGAGGAAGAGCACCGGCAGGCCATGGGCGCCGATCTTGGGCTTGCCGTCGCCGAGAACGCGGGCACCACCAGCCACCAGGGCCGCTGCGGCATCGGCCAGGTCCGGCACCTCGAAGCAGACATGGTGCATGCCGCCAGAGGGGTTTGCCTCAAGGAACTTCGCGATGGGCGAGTTCTCGCCCAGCGGGTGCAGCAGCTCGATCTTGCTGTTTTCGACAAGCACGAAGACGACGGTGACACCGTGCTCGGGCAGCGCCTGTGGGTGATGCACCTCCGCGCCGAGCAGGTCGCGATATTTCGCTGCCGCCTTTTCGAGGTCCGGGACGGCGATGGCGACGTGGTTGAGACGACCGATCATCTGTTGGAAAGCCTTCCCTCGATCTGGTTGAGCACGGAGAAGGCGGCTTCGAGCACGTTGGTGCCGGGGCCGAAGATTTCGGCCACGCCGGCTTCGCGCAGGAACGGATAATCCTGCTCGGGAATGACGCCGCCGACGATGACGGTGACGTCGCCGAGACCCCTGCCCCGCAATTCCTCGATCAGTTCGGGCACCAGCGTCTTGTGGCCAGCCGCGAGCGAGGAGACGCCGACGGCATCGACCTTGAGATCACGGACATGATCGGCGACTTCGCCTGCGGTCTCGAACAGATCGCCCATATGCACAGTGAAGCCGAGATCGGCGAAGGCGGTGGCTATGATCTTCGCGCCACGATCGTGCCCATCCTGCCCCATCTTGGCGATGAAGATCGCGGGCGTACGCCCTTCCTTGTCGCGGAAAGCGGCAATCCGCCCGGTGAACTGGGCGAATTGCGGATCATCCGCATAGCTTTCGGCATAGACGCCCGAGATGACCCGCGTCGTGGCGTGATGACGGCCGAACACATCCTCAAGCGCGGCGGAGATTTCGCCGAGCGTGGCGCGGGCGCGGGCGGCCACGATGCTGGCGGCGAGGAGATTGCCATCTTTTCGGGCGGCGGATTGCAGCGCGGCAAGCGCGGCGGTGACGGCATCTGGATCGCGCTGGCGGCGGATATCGACGAGCTTCGCCGCCTGCTCGTCACGCACCTTGCGATTGTCGATTTCGCGGATATCGACCGGAGTTTCGTTTTCGAGCCGGTAGCGGTTGACGCCGACGATGACATCCTCGCCGCGATCGACGCGGGCCTGGCGCTGGGCGGCGGCCTTCTCGATTT
>CAYPYV010000360.1:0-1822 GCA_964414845.1 uncultured Devosia sp.
TCCATGTCGCCAACAAGGTCGATCCGCTGGCCGACGCCGAAGTGGTCGAGACCGAACTGATGCTGGCCGACCTCGAAAGCCTCGAGAAGCGCCGCAACGGCGTGGAAAAGAAGGCCAAGCAGGGCGACAAGGATGCCAAGCTGACCCTGGACCTGATCGACCGCTCGCTGGTGCTGCTGCGCGACGGCAAGTCGGCGCGGCTGGTGAAGCGCTCGGAGGACGAGGAGAAGGCCTTCCGCGAGCTGCAGCTGCTCACCTCCAAACCGGCGCTCTATGTGTGCAATGTCGACGAGGGTTCGGCGGCAACTGGCAACGCCATGTCGAAGCAGGTGGAAACCTACGCAGCCCAGCACAATGCCGCGGTAATCGTCATCTCTGCGGAGATCGAGAGCCAGCTGGCTCAATTGCCCGATGCCGAGCAGGCCGAGTACCTGGAATCGCTCGGACTGCACGAGCCGGGCTTGAATCGATTGATCCGCGAAGCCTACCAACTGCTTGGTTTGCAGACCTATTTCACGGTTGGCCCCAAGGAGGCGCGCGCCTGGACCATTCACAAAGGCGACAAGGCCCCGCAGGCCGCCGGCGTGATCCATACCGATTTCGAACGTGGCTTCATCCGGGCGCAGACCATCGCCTATGACGATTATGTGACACTCGGCGGCGAAGTGCCGGCCAAGGAGGCCGGCAAGGCACGCGACGAAGGTAAGGATTACGTGGTGAAGGACGGGGATGTCATGCTGTTCAAGTTCAATACTTGAGCCATTTGCATGATTCTCGAATTCCTGGGTTTCGCCTGGAGCGTCCTTCTCAGCTTCATCATCGCCCCCTTTAGCCTGTTGACCGGCGGCATCAGCCTGTTGAGCGTGGTGGGCACGCTCGGCCTGCTGCTGCTCGCCGCCGGGCTCGTGACCTTCTTCCGCAAGCCGGAACCGCATGGCCGATGGCTCTTGCCATTGCTGCTCGCGGGCCTCGCGAGCCCGGTGATCCTCTGGATCGCGCGGGCCAGCATGGGCTGGTTCGGCATGCTCTTCGCGCTCGTGATAGGGATCGCCGCGCTGCTCGTGTGGACCGGCATGCTTGCCAACGACGCAAACCGGCGAGCGCCCTTCTGGCTCGCGGGGCTCGGCACGATGGCATTCACGGCCTATGCGGGGCTCGTAGGCATCGTCATCGTGTGGAGCGGCGCCTGATCGGTTGCGAGGCCCCAGAGGTTGACGTATAGGTCAACCCATGAACTCGATCACCTCCGGCCGCCGGCATTTCGAAGACCTCGCCGTCGGGGAGAACATTGTCCTCGGCCGGGTGACGGTGACGCGCGAGATGATTCTTGCATTCGCTCGCGAGTTCGACCCCCTGCCCTTTCACCTCGATGAAGCCGCGGCGCGCAAGTCGCTGCTGGGCGGCCTCGCCGCCTCTGGCTGGCAGACTGCGGCCCTGTCGCTGCGGCTTCTAAACGACGCATTTCTCGGCAAGGTGGCCTCGGCCGGCGGGCTCGGCTTCTCGGAACTGAAATGGCGGCGACCGGTTCTCGCGGGCGACACGATCGGCGGACAAGCGACGATTTCTACGCTGCGGATTTCGCAGTCGCGACCGGAATGGGGAATCGCAGAAATCGACTTCGACATAGGCAACCAGAACGGCGCGCAGGTGATGTCCATGCGGCTGGCCAACCTGATCGAGCGACGGGACGCCACGGCGGAACAGCCTGACGATATCGGGCGAGGCGGAGGCGACGCATGACCCGCTGGTTCGAAGACATCGAGATCGGCGTGCCCTACCCGCTGGGCAGCCATGTATTCACCACCGAGGCGATCAAGCGCTT
>CAYPYV010000361.1:0-1816 GCA_964414845.1 uncultured Devosia sp.
CGCGGATTGCTGGCGGCTTTCCTTGGCGATGGCATCGAGCAACTCGCGGTTGCGACGGACAGAGTCGAGCATCGTCTCCAGCTTGTGGGCTGCCTGCGCCACGAGTTTGGAGCCCGAATTCACCTCGGTCGCCGATTGTTCGATCAGCGCCTTGACCTCGCTCGATGCCTCGGCGGCACTCTGCGCCAGACGCCGCACTTCCACCGCCACAACTGCGAAGCCCTTGCCCGCTTCGCCGGCACGAGCGGCCTCCACCGACGCATTGAGGGCGAGAAGGTTCGTCTGGAACGCGATGTCGTCGATCATCCCGATAATGTTCGAGATCTTGCCCGAGCTCTGGGTGATGCGTTCCATCGCCTCGTTGGCCTCGACCATCACCGTGCCACCCTCTTCAGCGGCGGCGGTTACCGCCTCGGCGTTCTGGCTCGCATCGGCAGCCCGCTCCGCGGTCGAGAGTACGGTCTGTGCCAGCTGCTCCATCGCCGCGGACGTTTCCTCGATGGTCGCGGCCTGCTTGGTGGTGCGCTCCGAGAGGTCATTGGCACCCGACAGGATTTCTCCGGTGGCGGTCTTGAGGCTGGATGACGTCTGCCGCAACTGCTGGACGATGTCGTCGAGCCGGTCGGCAACCGCGTTCGCATTGTCCTTGAGCGCCCCGAACGCGCCCGAATAGTCACCCTCGACCCGGCGCCGCAGATCCTGCTGCGCCAGCGCGGCAAGCACATCGCCAGTTTCAATCAGCGAGCGATCCACGGTTTCGAGCAGCTGGTTGACTGTCGCGGCCAGGCCATTGAGTTCTGGGTCCGCAAAATTCGTGTCGACACGCGCAGTGAGGTCGCCATCGCGCGCGGCGCCGACCACCTGGCCGAATGCCTTCTGCAGGTCGGCCATCGTCTCGCGCCGCTGCTGCTCGATCTCCACGGTCCGCCGTTCGTCGGCAGACTTGAGATCGCGCATCGCCAGCGCGTTCTGCCGGAACACGCTAAGCGCTGCAGTGAGTTCACCCAGTTCGTCGTTGCGACGCGAAGTTACCAGTTCCGCATCGAGCCGGTTATGCGACAGCTCGGTGGCGAACGCCGTGAGGCGGGAGATCGGCCGCGTGACGCGCAGCATCAACAGCAGCCCGAGGCCGGCCAGGGCAACGAGCCCTATGCCGAGCCCGATGGCGAGATCGACCAACATCTTCTGGTAGCTTGAGGCCTGCAGTTCGCCGAGGTCGGCCGCCATACCAAAGGCGCCCACCGTGGCATTTTCCTTGCCGAACCGCACCGGCACCGCGACGTACCGGACATTGTTGACGACGCGCACCACCTGGGCGTCGGTAGCGGCCGCATCGGCGACGGCGGCAGCAAGGCCCTCCGTTACCGGATTGGTCTCGGGGAAGGCGAGCAGCACCTTGCCCTGGGCATCCACTACGGCTGCGCCAGCAAAGCTGTCATCGGCCCCTTCGGTGAGGTCGACAAGCTGCTCCTTCACAGGGTCCATCTTGCCGAACTTGACGCTGCCGGCATGGACGACGCCCAGAACCGCAGTGAGGCGTTCCTGCTGGGCCGACACTGTGTCGGTCAGGGTGCTGGAGTGGCTTGCAGCCGAGAAAAGGGCGCTCGTCGCCACCGCGATCAGCAGAGCGAGCGCGGTGGGGACGAGGATAGTCGGCGTCAGTTTAAGGCGCATGTCGAACTCCTCGCCCCGTTGCGTCAGAGCTGGGAGAGATCGACGCCAGCCGTCAGGCTGCCGATCGGGTTTCCGGCGGCATCAACGACGGTGATGCTCACCTGGCTCTGGTAGGTCTGCGTGCTTTCGTCCTGCTCGACCT
>CAYPYV010000362.1:0-1812 GCA_964414845.1 uncultured Devosia sp.
GATTGACGCTCTCATCTGCGGGTGTCATCGCTGCGCAGATGAGACTCATCGTCTGTAGTCCGATCGAGTGCGTGACCGCCCTGTTGGGCGATGGACATCCGTCGCCGGGTCGGGCGCAACATCAAGAAGGAACGCGAGGCGAAGGGCTGGTCGCAGGAAGAGCTGGCCGATCGCGCCGGCCTGCACCGGACCTACGTCTCCGGGGTCGAACGGGGCGTGCGCAATCCGACCGTCACCGTGCTGGAGCGGATGGCCCAGGCGCTCTCGCTGAAGATCGGCCAGATCACCGACTGAGCGCCCCGTGGGGTGCCCGGTCATGAGCGAGGGCTTCGTCTACATCCTCACCAACGAGGCCATGCCCGGCTACGTCAAGATCGGGCTGACCACCCAGGACGACGTGAAGACGCGCATGCAGCAGCTTCACACCACCGGTCTGCCCCTCCCCTTCGAGCTCGCCTACTCCGCCCGTGTCGCCGACTGCCGGCGTATCGAGAAGGCACTGCACTTCGTGTTCGACGACGCGCGCACGGCGCGGAACCGGGAGTTCTTCCGCATCGATCCGGACAAGGCCCGGGCGATCATCGAACTGGTGGCGCTCGACACCCAGACCCTTAGCGATGAAGACCAGCTGATCAGCCCCGACGACCGCGAGGCCATCGAGCAGGTCAAGGCGCGCCGCGAGATCCTGACGTTCGAGCGGCTCGGCCTGCAACCGGGCACGGTGCTGACCTTCACCAAGGATCCGGCCGTCACCTGCGTGGTCGCAGGGCCCCGCAAGGTGCTGTTCCAGGGCCAGGAGATGAGCCTCTCAGCCGCTGCCCTCAGGGCCGTGCAGGGGATGGGGTTCAACTGGCCCTCCGCGCGCGGGGCCGAGTACTGGGCCCACAACGGGGTCAAGCTCGCGGAGATCGAGGCAGGCTAGGCAGGTGGGGTCTGCTCTGCGCCAAAAGCGGACGTTGGCTTCGTGCCAGGAACTGGACGTTCACGACGAATCCAGTGGGGTGCATGCGTCGACGCTGGTCACCGCCCGGCGGATCACAACATGGCTTGGAATTCATCCGCGGCGACTTCTAAGCTACACCATGAGCAACGAGTTTGAACCGGCCCAACCCCCTCGCGCGAAGCGTGACGCGTATGACTGGGCGACCCTAGCGGTTGCGGTGATCGGCGTGATCGTGGTGGCTTGGTCCGCAGTGGTTTCAGCTTGGAACACCGAGCTAGTGCGAGAGCAGGTTTCGGTCATGCGTAACCAAGACCGGCCGTGGATCACCTCCGAACTTGTGCCGGAGCATTTCGGAGTCGACATACAGGACGGGGTGATCGAGGTCTTTGCCGAAGAGCGCCTAAAAAACGTTGGCGAACTGGTCGCGACGAATGTGGTCTCACGCCACCGACTGATGCTTTCGGACCAACCACAGCAGCGAAGCAGGATCAAAGAGATTCAGGATACCCTTTGTGCTCAGGCTGATGCCTCGCTCGAGGGCACTGCGGTATTTCCGGATCAAACGGCGACGAACCATTGGGTCATCAGGGGCTCAACAGACAGCGAATTTCCGGGATCTGAATTTAAGTTGTTTGTCGTCGGCTGCGTCGCCTACAACTTCTTTGATATCGACGACGTCCACGTCACGCCCTTCGCCTACCAACTCACTCGCAAGGTTACCTCGGTGCAACGGCGGCCCGGAGTGACCATAACCACCGAGACTAGCGGACAGCCGTTCCGCGCGGAGAATGGGCGCACTCTTCCGAACCGGCTCGCCATTGAACGCTACACGCTTGGCAATAACGGGGTGAACTGAAAGTTCCTCTACG
>CAYPYV010000363.1:0-1782 GCA_964414845.1 uncultured Devosia sp.
GCTCGACCCTTCGGGCATTGCCAAGGGCTATGGCGTCGACGTGCTGGCAGGGATCGCGGCGGCGGCGGGGATCGTGCATTTCCTCGCTGCGATCGACGGCGAACTGAGCGCGCGCGGCGGCAAGCCCGATGGCAGCGCGTGGACGATTGCGCTCGAAAAGCCAACCGAGGGCCGTCGCGAGGCCGGTGCGCTGATCGACCTCGTGGATGGCGCAGTGGCCACGTCCGGCGACTACCGGCATTTCCGCGAAATTGAAGGCGAGCGCGTCTCGCACACGATGGACCCACGCACGGGTGCTCCGGTCAGGAACGGCATCGCCTCGGTGACGGTGAAGGCGCGCTGCTGCATGGATGCCGATGCCTGGGCGACGGCGCTGATGGTTGCGGGCCCGGAAGCCGGCGAGGCGCTGGCGGCGCGGGCCGGTATCGAGAGCCTGGTGCTGCTGAGGGGGTGATGCAAGCTGCCGTCGCCGGCCGGCGGCGCAGAGAGGGAGGGCTTGGGCCGGGGAAGTAGTAGTTCTCGTATCAGCAGCGTACCCGCAAGGTGCACCCCCCACCCGCCCGCTGGGCACCCTCCCCCGCAGGCAGGGGAGGGACGCCGACTTCGAGATCAATTCAAAGACGCCTGAATATCAGGCGCACATATCCTCGAGGCGGGTGGGGTCGAGGATTTCGACCTCGTGGATGGACTTGAGGCGGATGACGCCCTGATCCTTGAAGCTTTTCAGCAGCCGCGACACCGTTTCGAAGGTGAGGCCGAGATAATCGGCGATGTCGTTGCGCGGCATGGCGAGGCGGATGTGGCGCTCGTCGCCCTGGCGCTCCATCAGGTCGATGAACAGCGCCGCGAGCTTTTCGGGCGCGGTGCGCCGGCCAAGCAGCAGCAGGTGATTCTGCACGCGGCCGAGACTCTGCAGTGCGAGGGTGAGGATGTGCATGTCGGCCGTGCCGGCCTGCTGGCGGATGAGCCGGATGCCGGCGCCGTCGACGCTTTCGGCATAGGTTTCATGCTCGGCGCCAGAGGCGAAGCCGAAGACCTCGCCTGCCATGTGGAAGGCGCTGATCTGCCTGCGGCCATCGGCGGTGACGGAACAGATGCGCACCGTGCCGAATTCCACCAGATAGAGCGCCCCTGCCTTGTCACCCTGAGAATAGATGGCCGAGTCGGCCGGATAGAAAGTGGCGGCCGCCGCCGGAAGCGCATCGGCCGCGCCGCTGCGAGCCTTCGTCGAACCCCTGCCGAAACCATGCTGTACATGCATTTTCGCACCTCACTTCCAATGGTGAGGAACCTGCCGGTTTAATGAGGCGAGCGAAATTCCGGTCGCGCTCTTAGGAGCACCCCTTAGTAGGATTACGGAGGTAGGCGCGAAGGGGGCAGGCAGCCGGGATCAGGTCAGATCTCCGTGCCGAGAGGCAGCACCATGCGGACGAGTTCGGGCAGGCTCTTGGCCTGCATCTTGCCCATGAGGCCGGCACGATAGACTTCGACGGTGCGCGGCGAGATGCCGAGTTCGTAGGCAATGGCCTTGTTGGGATGGCCGGCGACGACGCCCTTCAGCACCTGGCGCTCGCGCTCGGACAGGCTGTCGAGGCGCTGCCGGACCTGCTCGAGCATGGTGTCGGACTGGACGCGTTCGGCGGCGCGGCTCGCGGCGCGGGTGATCGATTCGATCAGCACCTCGTCCGAGAACGGCTTTTCGAGAAAATCGATCGCCCCATTCTTCATGGCCTCGACCGCCATCTGCACGTCGCCATGGCCGGTGATGACGATGGCGGGCAG
>CAYPYV010000364.1:0-1774 GCA_964414845.1 uncultured Devosia sp.
TCCACGAAGCTGACATTGGAATTGGGCGGTGAACCGAATTCGGTCGAGGAGCCCGAGAACAGCTTGCTCTCGGACGTCACCTGCGCATGCACTTCCATGCCGATGACGATTTCCCAGTCCCCTGTCTGTCCCGAGATGAAGTACTTGGGGTTCGGTGTGCGGGTGTCGATAAGGGTCACGCGATCGTCCTATTCTTCATCATCGTTGAGCGGCGCCCGCCAAGGCGACAGCCGCTTTTCGAGCCTGATGCTCACCTGCGGGTCATGGTCGCCCGCCTGGCTCCTGAGCGCCAGTATCTGGTAGCCTTGGTGCTGGTAGAATTTCACCGCCCGCACATTGTCCGAAAGCGTGTCGAGCTGCACGCTCTCGGCGCCTTCGAGCTCGAACAGCGTTTCCATGCGCCGCAGCAGAGCCTTGCCGATACCGCGGCTCTGCATTTCCGGTGCCACGAACAGGAACGGGACATAGGCCCGGCTCCGCGCCCGTGCGCACCAGCCGACGGGATACCCGCCGATATCGGCGACAATGATCCGGTCGAACAGGTCATGCACCACCGAGCCGAGCCGGCGACGTTCAGCGTCGGGATTCGCCGCCGCCCCGGTCAGGTATGGCCGAAGGTCACGGTCCCATGCCTCGATGGCGAGCTCCACCAGCCGAGCCGACTCCGTGGCATGCGCACGCCTGATGGTGAGACCGGTCAGCGACATGTCTGTCAGGCTCCCTCGTGGCGCTGGCGCTTGCGGGCGGCGATGATGCCCTTCTCGTAGTTTATGTTCCAGTCGATCAGGGTTCGCCAGATCAGTTCCGCCTGGTCTTCGTCGAGATCCAGTTCTTCGGCGCGCTTGCGCTGCTTGGCAATCACCGTGGCGATCCGTGCCGGGTCGTGCGCCTCATGCGGGTCGGTTTTTATCTCTGCCATGCGGGTCACATAACGGTGCCGCTCGGCCAGCAGCGTCAGCAAAGCCTGGTCGATCCGGTCGATCTCGGCGCGAACGTCTTCCTTGGTCTGGCAGTCGGCGGGCAGCTTGGTCACTTGCGGCAAAGGCTCGGTTGGGACGGGTTGTTGCTGGTTTGCACCGACAGCCCGCCATTTGCAACCGGGGGCTGGCCGAATGCGCTGCGCTATCCTATCAAGTCCCCGTTTCCGTGGTCACCCGACCCAATTGGGGGGACATGCATGACGAAGAAACTGGAGACTGCGTAAGGCCCCGGCCGGCTGTCGAGCGTAACGCTCCTCCGGATCGGGGTTGCTGAACCCGAGCCCTGCCCGCGCGCGATGCCGGGCGGAGTGTTTTCGTTCGCACGCATTCCCAGAGCTTCCAAATGGATATATCTCGCGCCGAACAGCGCATCCTGCATGCCTTGGCACAAGGCGGCAGCCTTCATCTCGTCCGTGACGAAACCGGCCATGTCGTCACTGTCCAAGGCTATACCCGCGACGGCTGGGCGATGAGCGGCATCACCATCGCCATCTTCCGCAAGCTGAAGCGCAAGGACGCCATCGCCTCCCGTGGCGGTCGTCCGTACCAGATCACCCGTCGCGGCCTCGAACTGGTGCGTTCAGAAGTGGATAACCGGTAACTTTCATCTTACGCATGAAGCCAGGGCGCCGATGGTGCCCCGGCCTTACCACCGCACTCGGCCCGACGCCGGCGTCCGACTGTCAATCTGGCGCTGTCTGAGGACCTCATGCTGAGCTTGTCGACTTCGCAGGTGCTCGCCGTAGGCGATGAAAGTCTCCTGTGGAGACATTCAAGGCACGAAGGCCATGAGA
>CAYPYV010000365.1:0-1754 GCA_964414845.1 uncultured Devosia sp.
GCAACGACACGATCGATGGTGGTACCGAGGATGATGTTCTGATCGGCGACAACGGGCTCATCCAGCAGCCGGTCCTGGTTTCCGGCTTCGCTGCTAACGCCGCCAAGTCGCTGGCTGACCAGGCCCAGAACAGCTTCCTCCGGACTGTCGATGCCCTGTTCTTCGGCAATATCGGCAGCACGGTCGCCCTCGCCAATGGCTTCGGTGTCCAGACGGCGCTGACCAGAGGCAAGCAGACCGACTGGTCGAGCCTGGGCTCGGTGACATCGTGGCTCACCAACCTGTCGGATCCCCGCCAGGCTAGGAAGCCGGCCATGGACTATATCCAGCTCAACGGCGACACCATCACAGCCGGTGCCGGCAACGACATTGCGGTCGGCGACAACGCCTATGTCATGCCGGTCGTCAATGGCGCCACGGCTGCCGGGGCCATCACCGCGATGCGTATCCTGCCGATCGGCGAGCCTGGCGCGACCCAGGCCTCGACGCTGCGCTACAGCTATGACTATGGCGCATTCGGCAGGCTGCACCGCACGGCGGATTCCGACGTCAACCTCAGGGCGATCTTCCGCATCGACAATGACACCATCTATGGCGATGCAGGAAACGACGTGCTGTTTGGTCTGCAAGGTGACGACGCAGTCTACGGTGGCGACAACGACGACACCATCTCGGGCGGTAACGGCTTTGACTTCGTCAATGGTGGCCTGGGCCGGAACGTCGTGGCCTTCGACCGTACGCGTGACACGGCGGGTCGAGGCGGCGGCAAGGACGCGGTCAAGCAGACGGTCGATGCGAGTGCCAACAGCACCATTCTCGGTCGCAACTGGACGATGCCGCAGGTCAACTCGATGGCCGCAGACATCAGGCGTGCAGCTTCGAGTGGCTTGCTGTTCGGCGTGAATGGCGGACAGACCAGCAGCTCCAGCTTCCTGGGCCAGACCATCGCCGGTGCGACGCAGCAGCCGCCGAAGCAGCCGTTCAGCTTCGTCACGGGGGCGGACCCGAACCGGATCACCCATACGCCGATCGATCTGGCAAACCGGGAGATCATCGCCGAGTACCACTCCGCACGGCCGTTGCCTTCCGATCTGATCAATCTGCTGAAGTCGGGCGACATCACCGTCGAGGTGGAGGACGAGGAGCGTCTGGCCTATCGTGACGATCTCGATCACTGGGCATACGACATCCTCACCGGCACGTTCGTGGCGATCCCGACCGCGAGTTCGGCTCGTACCGGCGGACCGGGGACCACCATGGTCTTCGACGAGACGACCGGGCAGTTCGTGACGATCGGTTGATGAAAATCCTGGTGCCGCGGCCAAACGCTGCGGCACCTCTCTGGTGTGTTGCTGCGCTGTCACGAATGGCCGGCAACAGGGGACAAATGAGCTATTGTCCGTTGTATACCGCAGCGATTCGACATCATATTGGCGATAGTTTGTGGTCTCTCGGGGGAGACGTATGCAGAAAGTTGTGATAGCCGCCGCATGCGGGCTTTTGTGGGTTGGCGGCGCTTCTGCGGCGGACCTCGCAGTCTATGACGTGCCGGAGACGCCCGCTCCCATGTCGAGTTCGCTTGCCCTTGCCGGCTTTTATATCGGCGTGAATGTCGGCAATGCCTTTGAGGGCGTGGAGTATACCAACAACGACACCAACCCGCTGGAAACGTATGATTTCGCCAAGGATCCGCTGCTTTACGGGCTGTCGGTCGGCTACGATGCGCAGGTGGGTGGTCATTGGCTCGTTGGCGC
>CAYPYV010000366.1:0-1711 GCA_964414845.1 uncultured Devosia sp.
TCACCATGAGGTTCTCAGGCAAGCCCGTGACGGCAGCTCGCCCTCATCCTGAGCCTGTCGAAGGGCGAGGGCAGATGGCCTTACGCCGTCGGCAGCGTCACAAAACCCGAATTCTCAGGCGGATCTGAGATGCGCCATTCGAGTTTGTCCACCCGAGAGCCGGGCGGACCGATATTCAGCCGGACCAACAGGGAATCGAGCGCCTGCTGCGGGGCGGCAACGAGTGCTTCGACACTGTTGTCCCGGCGGTTGCGGACCCAGCCCGATACCCCGAGACGGGTCGCCTCGGCGGCGGTGAAGGCGCGGTAGCCGACGCCCTGCACGATGCCGGTAATGGTCAGATGCAGCGCAGGCACGCGGTGAACTCTCAGAATGTCGCGCCGATCTGCCACGGGACGAACTCGTTGTCGCCATAGCCGAGCAGTTCGGACTTGCTCTTTTCGCCCGAAGCGACGGAGAGGATCTTTTCGAAAATCTCCTGGCCCTTCTTTTCGAGCGAGGAGCCGTCGAGCACGTCGCCGCCATTGATATCCATGTCGTCGATCATCTTGTGGTAGATCTCGGAATTGGTGGCGATCTTGATAGACGGGGTGGGCTTGCAGCCATAGGCCGAGCCGCGGCCGGTGGTGAAGCAGAGGATATTGGCGCCGCCCGCAACCTGGCCCGTGGCGGAGACAGGATCGTAGCCGGGCGTATCCATGAAGACGAAGCCCTTCTCGGTGACCTGATCGGCATAGTGGTAGACGGCGTTAAGTGGCGTGGTGCCGCCCTTGGCCGCGGCACCGAGCGACTTTTCCAGAATGGTGGTGAGCCCGCCGAGCTTGTTGCCGGGAGACGGGTTGTTGTTCATCTCCATATTGTTGCGCTCGGCATAATCCTCCCACCAGTGGATGATATCGACGAGCTTCTCGCCCACTTCGCGCGAGCGGGCGCGGCGGGTGAGGAGGTGCTCCGCGCCATAGATTTCCGGCGTTTCGGACAGGATGGCAGTACCGCCATGGCGGACGAGGATATCGGCCGCGACACCGAGCGCTGGGTTGGCGGTGATGCCGGAATAGCCGTCGGACCCACCGCATTGCAGTGCGAGCATGAGCTCGGAGGCAGGCGCCGTCTCGCGCTTGCTCTGATTGACGACAGGCAGCATGGCCTTCACCGCCTCGACGCCGGCCTCGACCGTCTTCTTCGTGCCGCCGACTTCCTGGATGGTCATGGTGCGGAAGGTCTCGTTCTCGGTAACCCCGTAGGCTTCCTTCAGACGCGGAATCTGGAAGCCTTCGCAGCCGAGGCCCACCATGATGACGCCGCCCATATTGGGATTGGTGGCATAGCCCCAGGTGGTCTTCTTGAGCGTATCGAAGATGACGCCGCGATAATCGATGACGCAGCCATTGGCCTGCTTCAAGGCCACTATGCCATCGATATTGGGGTAATCGTCGAGGATGCCGGAACGCTCGATCTCGCGAGCGATGAAGCCGGCGACGGTGGTCGAGCAGTTCACCGAGGTGAGGATGCCGACATAATTGCGGGTGCCGAAGCGGCCATCCTTGCGGCGATAGCCCTGGAAGGTGGCCTGCTGGCCCTCGGGCACGAAATCGACCGGCACGACGCCCTCGCAGAAGGCATATTCGCGCTCGAAGGCGCCATGGCTTTCGCCCATGCCGACATTGTGCTCGTGCACCCAGTCGCCCGGCTGGATCGCCTCCTTGGCGAA
>CAYPYV010000367.1:0-1629 GCA_964414845.1 uncultured Devosia sp.
GGTGTAGGGAATATCGGACAACACGCGCTCGAACGTGCCATCCACCAACCCCGACCGACCCGTGGCAAAAGTGCCAAGATCGTTCCCTGCGTCACGGATGCGCTGCGCGACATTTCGCGCCGCCAACGGGTTGCGCTCGGCAATGTAGGTGACGTGGTCGACAAGATCGGTCAGGGCCTCGTCGAACCAGCGGACACGCCGTGTCACGCTCGGGACCGAGACTTGGCCGCGATAGCCGCATCAACCCGATCCATCGCCACAGCGTGATCGACGAACCGGGTATGGTCCTCCATCGCCGCCAGCCCGGACCTGATCGACGCGATAGCGGCCGGCGAATAGACGGATGCCTCGCGATCCTGTTCGCGGCGGACCAGATCGCGCACCACGTCGGAGGCATTGCTATAGCGGCCGGATTGCGCGCGTTCTTCGATCCAGCGCTTCATCTCGTCGGGCAGGGAAATGTTCATCGTGGCCATGGCGCCTCCTTGCTGGCGGAAAGCTAGCAGGGATTGGCAAAGTTTGCCAATCCCGCCTTTCGAGACGCCTGGCCGGATCGCCTATTTCAGGTCGGCATTGTCGATAGTGCTGACGGACACCGAATTGTCCGCGCCCTTGGACGCACAGATCGTTTTGCCGCCCTGGACGAGGCAGGCGGGCGAGGCACCGACGGCGATGCCGGTCGAACGCCACTGCCCCCAGCCGCCCTTGTAGTCGGTGACCCAGAGGATGTTGTCGAGGCCCTGAACGAACATGCGATAGGGCACCTTGCCGGGCATCGACACGATGGTTGGCTTGGACGGCGACATGCCACCAGCATTGGCAAACTTCAGCGGGAAGCCGCTGGTGGCGTAGATGACATTGTCCTTGGCGCTGCGATAGGCGCAGAGCCGGATGTCGTCACTGGGATCGGTACTGTCGCCAGTGGACCCTTCGCAGGCCGGGGCCGAGCTCAGCTTGGCACCGAGCGCAGTCCAGCCGTTCCACTTGCCATCCTGGGCGCTGGTGTTGAGGAACAACTGCCCGTCCGTGCCGCGGACCAGGACTTCGAGCGACGGTGTATCGGACGAGGCGTAGGCCACCGTGACAGCCGGGCTGTGCTTGGTCTTGCCTTCGATGGGAATGGGTGCAGACCATTCCGCCGAGCCGGTGGCCGTCTGGTAGATATAGTAGATGCCATCGTCGGCTCCCGCGAAAGCGCAGAAGATACGCCGCGCCATCACCGTACAGGCCGGCGAGTAGTTGATCTGCGACACGATAGGCGCCCAGTCGGCCCAATTGCCATTGGCGAGCTTGGCGCGCCACCAGAGGGCGCCATCGCTGCCGCGCCCGAACACGGCATAATCCACACTGCCCCCGCCACCGCTGGCAATGGAGAGATCGGACGAGATGATGCCCCCGATGGGTTCCACCAAGGACTCTGCGATGGCGAATGAGGATAAACCGACAATGGCCGCGAGGGCCGCGGCGATACGACGAATGAGCATGGACGCCCCCCACAACATGGATGAGGGAGAGACTGCGTAAACCCTTATGAACGCCGGCTGAACTATTGCGCCGGTGGAGCTGAGCCGGTGTCGTCGATGGCCGTCGAGATCGCCTCGATCTTACGGGCCGCATCATTCAGCCGCC
>CAYPYV010000368.1:0-1579 GCA_964414845.1 uncultured Devosia sp.
CCCTTCCTCGCGCTCGTCTGCTACGAGGCAGTGTTCCCCGGCGATATCGGCGACCCCAGGGATGCGCAGTATATCCTGAATGTCACCAACGATGCCTGGTTCGATGGCTCGATCGGCCCCGCGCAGCATGCGCACCACGCCCGCCTCCGTTCCGTCGAAACCGGACTGCCGCTGCTGCGCGTTGCAAATTCCGGCTACACCTTTGCCACCGACCCGCTTGGCCGCATCACAGCGTCGATACCGCCCGGCGAGGCCGCCGCCGTCGACGTCGTGCCGTCTGAGAAGCTCGAGGGTGGTACCCTGTTCAACCTGCTTGCAGACTTGCCGTTCTGGCTGTTCACGCTCGGATTTCTGCTCGTTGGAGGCGTCGCCTCCTGGCGTCGCCATGGCCTCAGATGAATTTTCTAAGGTCGCGCCAACCGGACATAAAGCTTTCTTTATATAATTCTTGACCCAATGGGAGTCGGGTGGCAGAACCGCTCAACCCGGCGAAAATGGCCTGGTTTTCCTTGTTTTTGGGGGTTTCACGTGCCTCGGTCTTCTTATCTCTTCACCTCGGAATCGGTTTCCGAGGGCCATCCCGACAAGGTCTGCGACCGCATCTCTGACGAGATCGTCGACCTGGTGTTCCGCGAGGCGAAGAAGACCGGCATGGATCCCTCGAAGGTCCGCATCGCCTGCGAGACCCTTGCCACCACCAACCGCGTCGTCATCGCCGGCGAAGTGCGCGTGCCGGATTCGCTCTTGAAGAAGGACAAGGCCGGCAATGTGCTGAAGGACGCCGCTGGCGCGCCGCTGGTCAATCCGTCCAAGTTCAAGTCCACCGCTCGGAAGGCGATCAGGGCCATCGGCTATGAGCAGCCGGGCTTCCACTGGAAGACTGCCAAGATCGACGTGCTGCTGCACGGCCAGTCCGCCGACATCGCCCAGGGCGTCGATGAGAGCGGCAACAAGGATGTCGGCGCCGGCGACCAGGGCATCATGTTCGGCTACGCCACGCGCGAGACGCCGGAACTGCTGCCTGCGCCCATCTACTATGCCCACAAGATCCTCGAGGCACTGACCATCGCGCGCAAGGCCGGGGAAGGCGAGGCCATCAAGCTCGGCCCCGACGCCAAGAGCCAGGTGACGGTGAAATACGAGAATGGCCAGCCGGTCGGCGTCACGCAGATCGTCGTCTCGACGCAGCATATCGATGCGAGCCTTTCGTCCGACGACGTGAAGCGCATCATCTCACCCTATGTTCTCGCGGCGCTGCCCGATGGCTGGGTCACCAAGGATACCGTCTGGCACGTCAACCCGACGGGCAAGTTCGTCGTCGGCGGCCCCGATGGCGATGCCGGCCTCACCGGCCGCAAGATCATCGTCGACACCTATGGTGGCGCGGCCCCGCATGGCGGTGGCGCGTTCTCCGGCAAGGACCCGACCAAGGTCGATCGCTCCGCCGCCTATGCGGCGCGCTATCTCGCGAAAAACGTCGTCGCCGCCGGCCTCGCCGATCGCGCCACCATCCAGCTGAGCTACGCCATCGGCGTCGCCAAGCCGCTCTCGATCTATGTCGACCTGCACGGCACCGGCA
>CAYPYV010000369.1:0-1571 GCA_964414845.1 uncultured Devosia sp.
CCCCCCATGCATGGGAAAGGCCGTCCTTCGGGGCGGCCTTTTTTGATCTTGCGATGTGGAGACAGGCCATCACAGCCCTCGGGGCGCGCATGCACCAGCAGAGAGTCGCTCCGGACCAGGGCGGGCCACGACCCAGATTGGATCAGATGGCACACGCCAGGCGCTCGAAGACAGTTCTGTCCGTGTACTCGGCCTCCCGAGGTAAGCGCGGTGAGGGAGCGCTTCCAGACATTTCGCACGGCGGTGCCGCGGCGGACCATGCGCCGGAACCGCCACAAAGACCGAAATCGCAGGGGAAAGACGTAACTCCAACTTGGAATGTGCGGGCGTTTGATGAAGGTCGGCCTATATGCAAATCAATTTTCAGTCTGGACGACCATGAAGAAGCTTCTGCTGCTGAGCCTGCTCCTGTCGACCGCCCCGGTCGCGGGCAATGCCGCCGACCTCGCCATCGAACCCGTCGCTCCCGTCGTGACCAATGCGGCGGACATGTCGGGTTATCTCGAGGTGTATGGCATCCAGGTGAATTTCGTTGATGACATATGGAGCGGCTTCGGTGTGGCCGGAGCGCTCGCCTACCGTCTCGACGCCAACTGGCAGATACAGGCGGAAATCGGCTACCAGTCTGCCGGCGCGCGCGAGCACTCGCAGTTCAGCCTCTACAGCGGCCTCGCAGCGCTTCACGTCAACTACTATGCCGACAGCTTTGCCATCGGCGCCTTTGGCGGGCTATCCTCGATGGCCGAATGGGGCAATGACGGCACCGTCTACAGCACTTTCGGCGGCCTCGAAGCACAGCTGGCCATCACCGAGAACATCGTGGTCGATGGGCAGGTGGGACTGCTGCACACCTTCGACGCCTATTACCACGATGATTATCCGATGGATGTCGGCTTCGCCCAGATCGGCGTGAAATTCTTCCCGCTCGACAATGTGAAGCTGCAGGCCACTGCCAGCATCGCGAAGGGCGAGGTGTGGACCGACGGCGATATCGATATCGTGACGCTGGCCGTAGAGGGCGAATATCAGTTCGAAGGCACGCCGGTCAGCCTGTTCGCCAACTATTCCTTTATGACCGACAATTTCTACGGCGAAGACGCCTCGACGCTGAAGGTGGGTGCCCGATTCTCGTTCGATGGCGCGTCGCTCAAGGACCAGGCCGTGTCGGGGGCCTCGCACAGGGTCTATGATCTGGGGCAGATCGAAAACATCCGCTGGTACTGAACCGAGAGCTCTCCCGGTCCAGATGCATGGCAAGGCCGTCCTTCGGGGCGGCCTTGCCTTTTTGTGCATCGCTGCATTTGCGCGCGCGGCACCGCTTTTGCATCGGCGGAGGAAAGCGACTATATCGCGGCCAACATTTCCTTCGTCTTCCCGGAACTCGCCATGAACGCGCTGACCCCGGCCGCGCCGGCCACCAAACTCATGCCGTACCAGTCGCGCCGCACCTTCGCGATCATCTCGCACCCTGACGCCGGCAAGACCACGCTCACCGAAAAGCTGCTCGCCGCCTCGGGCGCGATCCAGCAGGCGGGGCAGGTGCGCCACCGCGCCAACCAGCGCGCCACCCG
>CAYPYV010000370.1:0-1571 GCA_964414845.1 uncultured Devosia sp.
GCACCCAGCAGCGCGTCGAAATCCTCAAGGCGCTCTATCGCGGCGCCGACGTGCTCATTCTCGATGAACCGACCGGCGTCCTGACTCCCGCGGAAGCGGACGACCTGTTCCGCGTGCTCAACACGCTGCGTGACCAGGGCAAGACCATCATCCTGATCACGCACAAGCTGCGCGAGATCATGGCGATCACCGACTATGTCTCGGTGATGCGGCAAGGCCAGATGGTCGAGACGCTGAAGACATCCGATACCAGCCCCGAGCAACTGGCCGAACTCATGGTTGGTCGCCGCGTGCTGCTCAGGGTGGACAAGGGCCCTGCCCATCCGGGCGACACATTCCTCTCGGTCGAGAATCTGGTGGTGAAGGACGACCTGGGAGTGACCCGGGTCAAGGGCGTAAGCTTTTCTGTCCGGGCCGGCGAAATTGTCGGCATCGCGGGAGTGGCGGGCAACGGACAGTCGGAATTGCTCGAATCCGTATCGGGCATGCGCGACCAGACTTCCGGTGTGGTCAAGCTCAAGGGTACACCGCTGTCGCTCGAGGGCGATGATGGTGCGCACCGTGCCCGCAAGGCCGGGCTTGCGCATGTGCCGGAGGATCGGCAGCGCATGGGTCTCATCACCTCCTTCGAGGAGTGGGAGAACGCCATGCTCGGCTACGAGGATGACAGGGCCTATGGCAAGGGCATCCTTCTCGATATCAATGCCGCACGCGCCGAGGCGCGCGAACGCATAGCCAAGTTCGACATTCGTCCCACGAACGAGCGACTGAAGACCGCGAACTTTTCTGGCGGCAACCAGCAGAAGATCGTTCTCGCGCGCGAAATGGAGCGCAATCCGGACGTGCTGATCGTCGGCCAGCCCACCCGCGGCGTCGATATCGGTGCCATCGAGTTCATCCACAACCAGATCATCAAGATGCGCGACGCAGGCAAGGCCATTCTGCTCGTGTCTGTCGAACTCGACGAGATCCGCTCGCTCGCAGATCGCATCCTCGTCATGTTCGATGGCCAGATCGTCGGCGAAGCGGATCCTGCGACCGCCACGGAGCAGGAACTCGGCCTGATGATGGCCGGCATAGGCAAGGAGACCGGCAAGTGAGTGCGCTGAAGCCGCTGCCGCGCTGGGCGGATATCATCCTCCTGCCGCTCATCAACCTGACACTCGCCTTCATCGTCGCGGGCCTTGTTGTGTTCGCCATCGGGCAGAACCCGCTCGCCGCGCTAGATGCCATCATCACCGGCGCGTTCGGCTCCGGTTACAATATCGGCTACACGCTCTACTATTCGACCAACTTCATCTTCACGGGCCTTGCCGTGGCGGTTGCGGCCCATGCAGGGCTCTTCAACATTGGCGGCAACGGCCAGGCCTATATCGCCGGTCTCGGGGTGATCCTCGTCGCACTCGCCATGCAGAGCCTGCCCTGGTGGCTGACTTTCCCGGTCGCCATTCTCGCCGGCGCGGCGGTGGGCGGCTTCTGGGGGTTCGTGCCCGGTTATCTGCAGGCCAAGCGCGGCAGCCACGTCGTCATCACCACCATCATGTTCAACTTCATCGCCGCCGCGATCATGG
>CAYPYV010000371.1:0-1569 GCA_964414845.1 uncultured Devosia sp.
GATTACAGAAAAGGACGGCGGAGGGTCGGCGACCTACCTTCGCCAGCCGTTCTTTGCAAAATGCACTGGCTTACTTGTGAATTGGTCTGCCACTGAAACAGTTGTTTCCAATGTGAGCGGCAAGATCCTGCTTTGCTGATCTGGCCTGTGTGCCGAGAGACCTAAAGTCCGGGCGAGCGTATTGCCATCGCCTCGACTGAGCGAATCTCTCCCAAAGGGTAGTGGCTCTGATCAGGCCTTCGCGGCCGACACCAGCTTGCCGGCGAGCGCGTCGGCGATGAGCTTGCGGGTTTCGGCGACGCCATAAAGCGCGATGAACGAGCCGAAGCGCGGGCCCTGGTCGGCGCCGAGCAGCACCTGGTAGATGGCCCCGAACCAGTCGCGCAGCGGGTCGAACGCTTGGGCGTTGCCCACGGCGTAGACGATATCCTGCAGTTCCTTGGCCTCGAGCGCGTCCTTGCCTTCGAGCTGGGTGGCGAGATCGGCAAGCGCCGCGCGTTCCTTGTCGGTGGGCGCGCGGAAATGCTTGGTCGGCAGCACCTCGTCCTGGAAATAGCGCACGGCATAGGTCGCGAGCCGGTCGAGCTCGGGGTTGTTCTCGGCCGTGACTCCGGGCAGGCGGCGGGTGAGATAGCCCCACATCACCGAGACGTCATGCGCGTTCGCCGCCGAGGCGAGGTTCAGCAGGAGGCCGAAGCTCACCGGCATGTCGATGACCGGCACCTTGCCCGAATGGATGTGGAAGGCCGGGTTCTCGAGCGCGGCGGCGGCATCCTGGCCGTTATAGCTCCCGACATACTGGTAGTATTCGTCGACGGCGCGCGGGATGACGTCGAAATAGAGCCGCTTCGCGACGCGCGGCTTCTGGAACATGTAGAGCGCGAGGCTCTCGGGCGCGGCATAGGTCAGCCACTCGTCGATGGTGAGGCCGTTGCCCTTGGACTTCGAGATCTTCTGGCCGACTTCGTCGAGGAACAGCTCATAGACATAGTGCTCGGGCGGGGTAGCGCCGAGCGTCGCGCAGATGGCGTCATAGACGTGCTGGTTGGTCTGGTGGTCCTTGCCGAACATCTCGAAATCGACGCCGAGTGCATACCAGCGCATGCCGAAATCCGGCTTCCACTGCAGCTTGCAGTGTCCGCCGGTCACCGGCAGCGTCGTCTCGGTACCGTCCTCGTCCGCGAAGGTGACGGTGCCGGCCTTTGCATCGACATGCTTCATCGGCACATAGAGCACGCGGCCGGTGGTGGGCGAAATCGGCAGGAAGGGCGAATATGTCGCCTGCCGCTCGGCCCCGAGGGTCGGCAGCATGATGCCCATGATCTGGTCGTAGCGCTCGGCCGCGCGGATCAGGGCTGCGTCGAACTTGCCCGACTTGTAATAGTCAGTGGCGCTTGCGAACTCGTAGTTGAACCCGAAAGTATCGAGGAAACGCCGCAGCATGGCGTTGTTATGATGCCCGAAGCTCTCATATTCGCCACCGAACGGGTCTGGAACCGCGGTCAGGGGCTTGTGCAGGTGCGGCTCCAGGAACGACCGATCAGGCACGTTCTCGGGGATCTTGCGCAT
>CAYPYV010000372.1:0-1567 GCA_964414845.1 uncultured Devosia sp.
GGAGTGAGGTCCGCCCAGCCGCCGGAAATGGTGATGGACGAGATGTTGATGATGCGGCCGCGACTCTTCGCCTTCATGCCCGGAAGCGCCACCTGCACCGCGACGATGCCGGCATCGACATTGATGCGCTGGATGAACTGGAACTCTTCGAGGGAATAGGCCTCGAAGGGTTTCGACGGGTAAATGGCGGCATTGTTGATGACCACGTCGAAGCCCTGATGCGATGCGGCGAGGGCTTCAAGCCCGGCGCGGAAGCCGGCAAGATCGGAGAGGTCGAGCCGCGCAACGGTGAGCCCGGAGAGTCCCGAAGCGGCGGCTTCGAGCGCCGCGATCTTCTTCTCGTCGATATCGACGGCGATGACGCGAGCGCCGGAGCGGAGGAGTTCCACAGTGGTGTCGAGGCCAAGCCCGCCGGCGGCGCCGGTATAGAGGATGGTGCGACCCTCAAGCGAGCCGAAATGATCCTTGCCCATCAGCGGCCTCCGATCTTGCGGTGGTTGCCCGAGGGGGCGGGGTAATCCTCGTCGGGCTGGATGGCGGCGGCGCGGATCCTGGCTTCGGTGCGGGCGATGGCCGCTCTGCCATCGAGCACGCGGAAGGTACTGTCATATCGGCGCTCGTCGCCATGCGAGAGCCAGATCATTTCGCCGCGCTCGCGGGCGGCGAGATTGCCCAGCACGTGGTGTGTGGAAGGCTCGATGCCGAGTGCATATTGGCCCGATTGCAGGTTCTGCCACTCGTAGAGGCAGGGAAACTGATCCTTCCGCGTCTCGACTTCGAAGCCGAGGCCGATGCGATCATTGACGAGCGCGACGGACTGTCGGCCCTCGGCATCGGGCGCGAGTTCGTGCTGCCAGACCTGCTCGTGGAAATCGAGCTGCGGGCCCGAGAGCGTGCGGTAACCGACGCCCTGCTTGCGGTAGCTCTGCCCAGCATGGGCAGCCCAGACCACGTCGGCTATGGGGGCGATATAGCGCGCGCCCTCCTCCAGCACCGGATGGCCGACATTGATGTGGTAGCAGTACATGTGCGGCGTCTTGTAGAAGCCGTGATTGACGACGCGATCCGAGAGACGGATTTCGGTGCCGTCGAGATCGGCCTCGATGCGGCGGATGAGGTGCAGATCCTCGCCGAAGACGGCGGATTGCTGCACCACGCCTTCGGCCCAGAGGACGCAGCGGTCGCCCTCCCAGCGCTCGCCATAGCCGGTGAGCCGTGCGGGGATGGTGCCGATGCGGCCATGCAGCGAGTGGCTGACGGTGCGCTTCGGGCCATAGACATAGGTGTCGGCGGGCACCTCGTTCATGAACAGGATATGGTCGAGCCCGCAGGTGACGAGCAGGCCCGAAAAGCTGCGCGCCCAGGCGAGGCCGCCCTCGCCTTCATATTCATGCAGGCCCGGATGCCGGAAGCCCGAGGGTGAATGCCAGCCCATCGCCTGCCCGCGATAGTCGCAATCGGCAATATCCATGGCGCGATCGACGAGCACGGTGAAACGGAGGCCGGCGGCGGTACGGAACTCGAGCAGGCGGATGCCGCGCTCGACGCCATCGGACAGCTCCATGAG
>CAYPYV010000373.1:0-1552 GCA_964414845.1 uncultured Devosia sp.
TCCGGTATCCGAAGCGCCAGGTGGGCAACAAAATGTTCCAGGGCGACACGTCGCACCTGCCATTGAAGCTCAACACGTCGGGCGTTATCCCGGTCATCTTCGGTTCGTCGCTGCTGCTTCTGCCCGCCACGATTGCGTCGTTCGCGGCGCAGGGTGACGCCCCGCAGTGGCTGCAGGTGACGTCGGCGCTGCTCGGCCGTGGACAGCCGCTCTACCTGATCCTGTTCGCTGCGCTGATCATGTTCTTCGCGTTCTTCTACACCTCGATCGTGTTCAACCCGACCGAGACCGCGGATAACCTGAAGCGTTCGGGCGGCTTCATTCCGGGCATCCGTCCGGGCGAGCGGACCGCGGCGCATATCGACTATGTGCTTACCCGCATCACGCTGGTGGGTGCTCTCTACCTGACGGTCGTGGCGCTCATTCCCGAAATGATCCACAGTCAGCTGAACGTCAGCCAGTTCATCGGCGGTACTTCGCTGCTGATCATGGTGACGGTGACGCTGGATACGGTGAGCCAGGTGCAGAGCCACCTGATTGCGCAGCAATACGAGGGCCTGGTGAAAAGGTCCCGCCTGGGGAGTCGCAAGAAATGAGGCTGATCCTCTTGGGGCCTCCGGGCGCCGGCAAGGGTACGCAGGCCAAGGTGCTGGTCGAAACCTACGGTATTCCGCAGCTTTCGACTGGTGACATCCTGCGCTCCGCCATCGCGGCGAAGACCCCGATGGGATTGGCGGCCAAGGAGATCATGGATCGGGGCGATCTCGTTCCCGACCATGTGGTCAACGGCATCGTCTCCGAGCGGCTTGACCGCGAGGATTGCGCGAAGGGTTTCGTCCTCGACGGCTTTCCGCGCACCATCCCGCAGGCCGAGGCTCTCGATGGCATGCTGAAGGACAAGGGCATGGCGCTTGATGCAGTGGTCGAGATCACTGCTGACGCCGATGTGCTCGTTGGCCGAATTGCCAATCGCGCCAAGGAATCGGGTGTTGCCCGTGGCGACGACAATGAGGAGGTGGTGCGCTACCGCCTCAACGTCTACCGCGAGCAGACTGCTCCACTGGTCGAGTTCTACCGTGGCAAGGGCCTGCTGCGTTCTGTCGATGGCATGCAGCCCGTCGAGACCGTGACCGAGGCGATCCGCCACGCCGTGCATGGCTAATAAAACCGAGGGGCAGGGGTGCGCAGTTGACTCTGCGGGCCCACGCCCTTATGAACCGCGCCAGTCTCATGGATTAACGGGCTGGATTCGGTTCCTCTAAGAAGGGGGGTCGGACTCCGGTCCCTTGTTGTTATCAATCTGGCCGGGCACGAACCCGGTCGACCGAAGGAGAGCGGACGTGGCTCGTATTGCTGGCGTCAATATTCCGACCAACAAGCGCGTTGTCATCGCGCTTCAGTACATCCATGGGATCGGCGACAAGTTCGCCAAGGAAATCACAGCCAAGGTCGGCATCCCGGCCGAGCGCCGCGTCAACGAGCTGACCGACGCCGAAGTGATCCAGATCCGCGAGACCATCGACCGCGACTATGTCGTGGAAGGCGATCTCCG
>CAYPYV010000374.1:0-1533 GCA_964414845.1 uncultured Devosia sp.
TCGGCTCCTCGCTGAAGTTCGAGGGCCGCTTCATCCTCCAGACCCAGACCGACGGCCCGATCAACCTCGTGGTCGTCGATCTCGACGCGCCGGATGGCCTGCGCGGCTATGCCCGCTTCGATGCCGACCAGGTGATGCACGCCATCTCGAGGGGCGAGATCCGCACCCCGCAGCTGCTGGGCAAGGGACACCTCGCCATGACGGTCGACCAGGGCAGCTACATGCAACGCTACCAGGGCATTGTCGCGCTCGATGGCGGCACCTTCGAGGATGTGGCCCATACCTATTTCCAACAGTCCGAGCAGATCCCCACCATGGTGCGGCTTGCGGTCGCCGAGCACTCCGAGCGTGGCAAGGGCATGCACTGGCGCGCCGGCGGCACGCTGGTGCAGTTCCTGCCGCCCTATGGCGAGAGCGCCATGCCCGACCTGCCCGGCGATGGCGATTTCGATAACCCCGAAACCGCCGACCCCAACTATGTCGAGAACGACAAGTGGACGACGACCCGCGCCTATATGTCGACCATCGCCGATGACGAACTGGTCGATCCCGACGTCTCGTCCGAGAGGTTGCTGTTCCGTTTGTTCAACGAGACCGGTGTCCGCGTCTTCGACCCGGTGGTGATGGAGGAGCGCTGCACCTGCTCCGCCGAGCGCATCGAAAACATGCTGCGCGACAATTTCACCGCCGAGGAGCGGGCCGACATGGTCGTGGATGGCGAAATCGAAGTGGTCTGCGAGTTCTGCTCCGCCGACTATCACTTCAAGCCGCACGAGTTCGACGACCAGGCCGATCACTGAAATGCCGTCGGCATCGGTCCTCGCCGCTTTCGGTCTCACCGCCGTGCTTGCCGGCGTCGCGGTGTTCCAGCTCGCGCTTATCGCTGGTCGGCCCTGGGGCCGGCTGGCCTGGGGCGGTGGCCATGTGGTGTTGCCCACTCATCTGCGGATCAGCAGCGCGGTCTCCATCGGCATTTACGCGCTGATCGCCGCGGCGATGCTCGACAGGGCAGGTGTCCTGCCGTGGTTGCCGCCCGCAATCTCGCAGCCCCTCGCCTGGACGATCGCCGGCTATTTCGGGCTCGGCATCGGCCTGAACCTCGCCTCCCGCAGCCGGCCCGAGCGGCTGGTGATGTCGCCCATCGTCGCCCTGCTGTGCCTCCTCTCCGTGGTGATCGCCGCCGGTTGACCATGCTGGCGGCACGAGTCAGCAACGCTCCAGTCATGGATTGGTCGAGGCATAGATGGCACGAAGATCGCTCCTCGCAACTTCTGCTCGGCTTGTTAAATCTTCAGCCCGCACTAATTCTACACTGCCATGCAACGACACCGAGGATATTCTATAGGTAAAATTGCAACATGATTAAGGAACTGTTACCGATGCGAGAATTTGCGCCGCGTTGGTGATCAAAGCGCCGCTTGATCGATTCGATCTTTTTCCTAATGTGCTCCAGTATTGTCTATTGGGGGCACATCGTGCGCTATTCGCTTTTGATCTCTACTGCACTGGCAGCGTCACTCTTCGCCGGCCAGG